>JAZTYG010000123.1:0-3158 GCA_045636845.1 Candidatus Scatosoma sp. | reverse complement strand
GTTATGAGCCAGTTGATTATCTCCCAGATTATCAAGGAAGAAAAGATTGAAGCAACGGAAGAAGAAATCGACGCGAAGATCGCTGAACAGGCTGCTTCCGTAAGCAAAGAAACGGAAGAATACAAGAAGAACATGGATCCTCGCCAGTTCGACTATATCGCAAGCGATATCGTTATCACGAAGTTGTTTAACTTCCTTAAGGAAAACAACGAAATGATTAAAGAGTAAGCACATATATACGTCGCATTTCGGCGTTGTGGCTCCGTGTGTCTCGGTCACGTACGTTTATGTACGCTCCCATCGACATACTCGCCGCGCCTTGAACTGCTCGTATCTATGCACTTACAATAAGTTGCGTACTGTATCGGTGCGAAAATATTTGTCCTGCGTGGCAAAATCAAGTAAAAATCAATTAGGATTTAGAAATTATGGAAAAAAATGTTTTAGTTCCTTACGTTGTAGAACGCACCGCTTCGGGTGAACGCTCCTACGATCTTTACTCCCGTTTGCTTGACGACCGTATCATTTTCTTGAGCGGTGAAATCAACGACGCGGTTGCGAATACGGTTGTGGCGCAGCTCATTTACCTTGAAGGCAAGGACCCTACAAAGGATATCAACTTATACATTAACTCCCCTGGCGGTTCGGTGTCGGCTGGTATGGCAATTTACGACACGATGAACTATATTAAGTGCGACGTATCTACCATTTGTATCGGTATGGCTGCATCTATGGGCGCGTTTTTGTTGTCTAGCGGCGCACGCGGTAAGCGTTACGCGTTGCCCAACTCTGAAATCATGATCCATCAACCTCTTGGCGGCGCGCAGGGTCAAGCGAGTGATATCAAAATTCAAGCGGAACACATCCTTCGCACCAAAGCGAAGCTCAACCGCATCCTTTCCGAAAATACTGGTAGGGATATTACGATTATTGAACGCGACACGGATAGAGATCATTACATGTCCGCGGACGAGGCTCGCAATTACGGTTTGATTGACAGAGTGTTTACGAGAAGATAAGCTTTTCGGGACAATATCTTTATGGTTTTTCACGCGCAAAACCCTTTCGGCTTTGCGCGTATCTTTTTCATAACCCAGCGGCTTTTTGTTGGGTGAAGTAAAATTTTCGGAGTAAAATTATGGCAAATAAAAATCAACATTGTTCTTTTTGCGGTAAGCCAAAGGAAGAAACCAGACGTTTGATTACTGGCCCCGACGGGGTTTGTATTTGCGACGAATGTGTAGAAATTTGCAAATCGATGGTCGATGAAGGTTGGGCGGAAGACAAAGAAATTAAAGAGGACGTTCCCCTTAAAAAGCCTGCGGAAATCAAGGCGGAGCTTGACAAATATATCGTTGGTCAAGACAGGGCAAAGCGTGTGCTTTCCGTTGCGGTTTACAACCATTACAAGCGTATCAACGCGGTGGCCAAAGCGAAAAAACAGGACGATGACGGCGTAGAAATTGAAAAGAGCAACGTGCTTTTGTTAGGCCCTACGGGCAGCGGTAAAACCCTGCTTGCGCGTACCCTTGCAAAAATTCTCAACGTCCCCTTCGCGACCTCCGACGCAACGACCTTGACGGAAGCAGGTTACGTGGGCGAGGACGTAGAAAATATCCTCTTGAAACTCATTCAAAACGCCGATTATGATATTGAACGCGCGCAACGCGGCATTATCTATATCGATGAAATTGATAAAATCTCGCGTAAGAGTGAAAACGTATCCATTACTCGCGACGTGTCGGGCGAGGGTGTACAGCAGGCGCTTTTGAAAATTATCGAAAGCACGACGGCGAATGTTCCCCCTCAAGGCGGTAGAAAACACCCCAACCAAGAATGTTTGCGTATCGACACCACGAACATTTTGTTCATTTGCGGCGGCGCATTTGTAGGGCTTGATAAAATCGTTTCTTCCCGTAAGGATGATTCTACCCTTGGTTTTGGCGGTAAAGTGCGTTTGGGCGCAAACGAAGCGGATTACAGCGTTTTGGAAGATGTGAAACCTCAAGATTTGACTAAATTCGGTTTAATTCCAGAATTTGTCGGACGACTTCCCATTGTGGTAAACCTTGACCCTCTTGGCGAGGACGCGTTGGTGAAAATTTTGACCGAACCCAAGAATGCCATCATCAAGCAATATCAAAAGTTGGTTGGCTTTGACGGTGTAAAATTGACGGTTGAAGAGGAAGCTGTGCGTGAAATTGCCCAAACGGCCATCCGCTTAAAGACGGGCGCGCGCGGTTTGCGTACCATCATCGAAGGTATTATGACCGAGGTAATGTACAAAATTCCTTCCGAGGAAGATGTGGAAGAGGTCGTTATCACGAAGGAGTGTTTGACCGAGGGCGCAATGCCGAAGCTTGTTTACAAGCAAGCGTCTTAATGAAAAACAGGCGGTAAAATAAGGAAGAAAAACACGGCAATCGCCGTGTTTTCATTTTTACAGGCAAAAAAGACAAAAAAGATGATTTTTTTGAAAAGAATTTTTCACAATACCCTTGACTTGCAGTAAAATATATAGTATAATAATTATGTATAATAAACTCCGCGCGCGTAGGCGTTGGGGGAAATTTATGGAAGGAGATGGATGAAATGGCAAAAATCCTGAAAAAAGACGGTTCTTTGGTTGTTAAGAAGAGCTTTTGGAGTGCAATTTCGGTTTGGTGGACTTTAGTATTTTTGGTGATTATTCCTGTTGCAGGCGTGCTTGTATTCATGAAGGGCGTAAACGCTTTGTTGGGTATGAATTTGTCTGATGCACAAAACGAACTCTTTAAGACGGTAGGTTTGGGCGCAGCTGCGGCTTCTTTCGTAATCACCTTTATCGTTTTGTTTGTTAAATTCGTTTGCGTTAAGAAAACCTCTTGGACGTTCTATGATGGCGCAGTTATTTATAAGGAAGGTAGAATTTTCTACACCGAAGAAAAAACGCGCGATATGGAATTCTTCCCTGGTATGTCCGTAAGCGTTCGCCGTACGATTAAAGGTAAAATCTTTAGCTATGGTGAAGTTGTCCTTACCAACGGCGCTGGCGAAGCAGGCGAAATCGTTATGACGGGCGTTAAGAGACCTAAGAAAGTTCAAAAATTGCTCCGCAACTTGCTTGCTATGGCTTGCACGAGAACGGCAAACATGATGTCCCCTTACAAGATGTATCC
>JAZTYG010000122.1:0-6722 GCA_045636845.1 Candidatus Scatosoma sp. | reverse complement strand
GGAGCTTCTTCCACAGTTTCTTCAACGGGAGCTTCTTCCGCTACTTCTTCAACTGTTTCTTCTACTTCTTCCGCAGGAGTTTCACCGGGAGCTTCTTCCGCTACGGGAGTAGCAACCTTGTTGAATACCTTCTTTGTTTTGGTAGAAGTTTTCTTTGCGCCAACATAGCCAGCCTTGGGCTTACCGTCAGCCTTCGCCTTCATAGGAATATACAAGGAAGGAACGAGAATCAAGCCGGAAACAGCCGACATAACAAGCGCTACGAATGCGCTCAACGCAAACCATTTCATACTTACGGGAGCAACAATTGCGAGTACCGCCAAAGCAATGGTAAGCATATAGAGGATAGGTGCAACCTCTTTCTTTGCAAGAGAGGAAGAAACCACTTCGTCTGCGTACAATTCACTTGCGCCTTCCATACTTTCGGTTGCCTTAATCTTATTCAAGGACAAGAGGGAAATCACCGCGCCAAGCATACCAGCCGCGCCGAATACATAGCTAATCGATGCGGTAACAGGGATACGGGTAAGAAGAACAACCGATACCGTCAATGCCATCGAGTAGAGCGTACCAACCGCCGCCAAAACACCTTTGCCGATACCGAAACGGATAGCAGCATAGATATATACAGCCACTACCATAACAAGCGCCGCGATTGCGAAACGGAGTACATAGTCTTTCGCCAAAACTTCTATGGTCTTTTCGCTGTTTACAGCAACCGTAATGTTCGTACCTTCCAAAGCGCCATTTTCTTTTTGCATTTCTGCAATTTTAGCTTCCAACTTTTCTTCAACCGTCGTAAGTCTTACATCGCCAGCAAATACATAAACAATTTCGCTTTCATCACCGGTCATTTCACCTTTCATTTCATAGGAAAGGTTCAAACCGTCAAATACTTCTTCACAAGCATCCTCTACCGTATCCAAAGCAGTAATGTACGCATACTGGTTCATGGAAACCGTCAAGGTCTTTGCATCATCCAAGGTTGCAGCGGTGTTAAATACGCTAAAACCTTTTGCGCCAAGGATAATCGCAACAGCTACCGCTACCGCAATTACATATGTCAAGAAAGCAGCCCAAGGGCCCGTCTTTTTAACCGTGTTCGTCAGAATCTTACTCATCGTCGTCATCCTCCCTTACCAAGCCGAAATAATGATATTTGTCCTTGCTTGCGGAAAGAAGCATTGCGTTGATTACTCTCGTCCACAACAGGTTGCAGAATGCAGCCGTTGCCACGCAAATCAATGCCTGCAACGCGAAGGTGTTTACACCAGCAACGCCGATCAACAAAGCAAGCGCGCCAAGCGCAAGCACCGCGTAGGTATCCACAACCGTCATGATGGTCTTTCTGTAACCGCCCTTAACGGAGGATTCAATCGTCTTACCAAGCGCAGCTTCATTTTTGATTGCGTTGCAGATGTACATATTGAGTACGTTGGTCATAATCAAACCTACAACGAATACCAAAATCGAACCGAAGGTAATTTCAAATACGCCGCCCGAAATGAACGCGTAGCAAATTGCCGTAACAATCAAGTAGCTTACCGTCGAATATACATTGGCTACGCCAAAGCCGCCCATCTTCACAACGGAGAATACCATTGCGCCTACAAGGATTACCGCAAGGGCAATGTAGATAAGCGTCAAAACATTCTTACTGTAAAGTGCTTCATAGGAGCGTACTTCACTGTTAGAAACTGCGTTAAATTCGATATCAAAGCTACCGTTTTCAAGAGCAGAGTTAAGAAGGATAACCATCGTATCTACGTAGCTGATTTCCGTTTCCATTGCGATAGGATATCTAACAACATTCTTGGTGGTAATGTGTTCGCTTGCGTTGATTTCCATAATCGTTTCTTCGCCAAGCAAAATCTTCAAGGTATCTTCAGAACCGCTGTCCTTGTACGACTTGATCATTTCCTTACCAGCGTCGGTAAATTTCACTTGAATATATGCAACCTCGTATTTCGTATAAACGGAGAATTCTTTGATGAGTTCATCAACTTCGTATTCCAAACGTTCATCCACCAAAGCGTCGCCCTTCTTGATTTCAAGCGCGCTGGTTTCAGCAAACAAACCAAAGGTGTTGTATGCGTTTTGGAAAGCCGTTTGTTGTTCCGTCTTTTCCGATGCGGGGATGCGGATTGCAAGCGCGTAATCATCTACCACCGAAATACGGTAGTCAGAATAACCCTTCGCTGCATAACGCGCAGTGATTTCAGCCGTTGCCTTTGCAAAGTTTTCTTCGAAATCCTTGCTTACAACGCCTTCCGTAATAATGCCAAGGTCAGCATCTTTGCTAAGATACAAACCCTTGTGATTCTGGTACTTCGCTTGATCTTCGCGATCCAGATTCTTATATTCGGTTTCGGAAATAACGCCCGTGGGATAGTAATATGCATAATACCCCCCGTCGAGATCCGCACCGAGGTCATACTGTTTTACGACGGGGTTCCAAATTTTCACCGTTCCGGGAAGGGTGAAGCTGGGAACAACCGTAATCGCGCACAATACAACGATGACGATGGTGAGCAAAACCATCAATACGATCGATTTCTTTTTGCCCATTTGTTAAAGCCTCCTGTTGTGTTTCGGATATTTTTCTTCCGAGTACAATAAATACCTTATTATTATACCTTATTTCAATCCCCCTCGTCAAGCCATATACACGAGGGGAAACAATTTTTTTTCGTTTTTCCTAACTTTTTCTTGAAAAAAACGAAGCGTTTGTACTTATTTTAACAATTTCTTCTCAGCCAAGATATGCATAGCGCATTCGATACGCTTTTTCATCATACCGCAGGTCACCTCATACGGGTCGTTAATGTCGCCGTTGTAGTGATAATTATTGGCGTTGCAACCGCCCGAGCAAATGAATTTTGCAAAGCAGTCCCCGCATTTTTTACGGGTAAATAAGCACGAATTTTTGAATTCTTCGCGGATATCGGTACGAACAATGCCTTCCGATACGCTGCCCATACGGAATTTCGCATCCCCTACGAATTGATGGCAGGGGTACAAATCGCCGTTGGGTGCAACGGAGAAATATTCATTCCCCGCGCCGCACGCGGAAACACGCTTCGACAGGCAAGGACCGCCCTCCAAATCCACATTGAAGTGGAAGAAGTTAAAGCCTTGACCGTTTGCGTATCTTTCCAAGTACGCGTCGCAAAGGTTTTCATATTCCTGTTCAATTTGAGGCAAATGCTCGTCCGTGATTTGCAAATCCTCAATTTCCGTTACAACGGGTTCCATCGAGATAGAATCTACCCCTTGGTCCGCAATAAAAAGCACATCCTTCGCAAAATCAAGGTTTTTCGCCGTGAAAGTACCGCGTACATAGTAGCTCTTTTCACCGCGCAAAGAGATGAACTTCTTTATTTTGTCAATAATCAAATCAAAAGTACCCTTGCCGTTGATCGATTTACGAATGGCGTCGTGCACTTCCTTTCTGCCGTCCAACGAAAGTACCACGTTTTCCATTTCTTCATTGAAGAATTGAATTACCTCATCGTTCAAAAGCAACGCGTTGGTGGTGGTCGTGAAGAGGAATTTCTTTCCTGCCTTCTCGCCTGCCTCTTTTGCGTAAGCAACCGTTTGCTTTAACACATCAAAATTCATCAACGGCTCACCGCCGAAGAAGTCCATTTCCAACACCTTTCTATGTCCGCTGTTCGCGATGAGAAAATCAACCGCCGCTTTCGCCGTTTCCAGGCTCATCGATTCACGCTTGGAATGGTAAGCCCCTTCGTCAGCGAAACAATAACGGCAACGGAAATTACAATCGTGGCAAATGTGGATACAAAGCGCTTTTACTTCATTGCTTTTCATGGGGTAGGAATCTACCTCTTCCTTAAACAGCAAGCCCTGCGATTTCAACCCTTCCACATCGGCAAGAATTTCGGCAATTTGTTCATCCGTGATGTAGGTAATATTGATATCCTCGCCCTCTTCTTTGGCTTTGAGATAATCGGCGGTAGCTTTATCACACTCGTGCAAGCTGCCGCTGCCCACATCATAAATGTAATTTTTGTCTTTGTAGTTAAAAATGTGTATCATTGTTTCATGAATCCTTAAAAAAGATCAATAACGGCAAAAAAGGGCGCGTATAAATACACGCGCGCCTTTTACGCCGTCTTTGCGTTTTGTCTTTTCTTTACCTATGTAAAGTTAGCCTATACCCTGTACCGAAAAACGAATTATTTGCGTTCGATTTTTTCTTCACGCGTAATTCTTTCGCAGGACTGGTTGCCTACCGTACAGCTCGTTTTGCAAGCGGATTGACAGGTGCTTCTGCATTCGCCACAACCGGTAACTTTCTTATCTGCGGGTTTCGCAATCGTCTTAATCATAAATATCCTCCCAATTCTTTTGGATTTTATGCTACTATTATAATACACTTTTTCCAAAATTGCAAGCGGTTTATCCCATTTTTTTCACAGTTTTCCGCCGTAATATTTATTTTCCGTATTATTTTTTCAAGTTTACCGCCAAAACACCGCTTATCGCGCCGATTAAAAACGCCAAACAAAGCTCCAACAAAATCAACCAACTCAAAGAGAAATCTCCCCCTATCGCCGAAAAAGCAAGGTAGGAAAGCGCGGTAAACAACAACCCCGTTCCTCCCCCTTTAAGCCACCCTTTTTCGCCCTTCGCAAAAAGGAATGTTCCCACCGCAATCGACACCCCTTTCAAGAGTTGATTGACAGGGTAAATCCACCCCTCGCCGATACCACCTGCGCGCAATAACACCGCAAAGCCTACCGCCAACAACAAAGAAACCGCCAAGGCAAGCAAGGTCGCCTTTATCACTGTAAAAAATCCATTTCCGTAATCGAGTTCACGACGCATAAAAAAACACCTCCGCATTATCCTATGCGAAGGCGTTTGTCTTTTATACCCTATTATTCTTCGGTGGTTTCCGTCGTTTCTTCTACGGTTTCTTCTACCGTTTCCACAGTTTCCGTTTCTTCAACAGGTTCTACCGCGATTTCTTCAAAAACTTCTTCCACACGCGCAACCGTTTCTTCAACGGGCGTTTCTACGGGAGCCGTTTCTTCTTTCTTTGCTACTGCATCCGTTTGATAAACCGCTTGCTTGTCGAATTTAATGTAGGATTTACCGCTTGCTTCCGAACCCGTTTCCAAAATGAAGGTGTTGTCTTCAGGGCAAACCTCTACAACCACACCGCAAATACCGCCGATCGTCTTTACCTTGTTACCAGGCTTGATTGCGTTGAGCATATCCATCGTTTCTTGCTGTCTTTTCTTTTGCGTTTGTCTGTTCAAAAGCGCAAACACAACGATAATCGCCAAGATTACGCCCATCAAAATATAGGATTCCCAAGGCGTGCCCGTAGGTTTATCCGTTTCCGTCAATAAATTATACCACATAATTTTTACTCCTTAATTCGTTTGCGCGCCAATTTACGCGCTTTTCATATTTTGCCTTATAATGATACCCTTTTTTGAAAAAATTGGCAAGTGTTTTACCTATCTTTTTATAAGATTTTTCACTTTTCACCATTTTTTCATATTATAAAAACGCAAAAAATGGCGGTTTTTGCCGCCATTTTCTCATTTCAACGCATACGTGGGTGCCTCATTTTCGATTTTTACGCTCTGCAAGCATCATAATCAATACATACGCCGCTACAAGCAAAACAACCGCACCGCAAAGCACAAGATACATCACCCATTTCTCTACGGTATCCCCGAAAAAGGACAAATTGCAATCGGCAACCGACCGCAAGGCGTCTACCGCCTCCGCAGGAACATTATCCTCAAGCATCGCCTCAAAAGTACCTGACAAGGCGTGATTTCGAAGTAGGGAAGTGCCATGCGTACCGGGCAGGAACACCAACGCGTTTTGCAAGCCTTTCCCAAAGGAAGAAATGGGCATATACGCACCGCAAAGGAAGCCGTAACAGGAGCTAACAATCGACCCCACCGCCGACATTGCGCCCTGCGAGCTTAACGAATAACATACCAACGAGGATAACGCCGTACCGAACAACACCAACAGAGTCACGTCCGCCACCAACAATAACACATCCGAAAAGGACAAATACCACCCGATAACGGACAAATAGACAAGACCAAGCGTCAAGGCAATAAAGCATATAATCAAGCCGTTTAATACCGTTGCCAAGTAATACCCAAGCGCCAAAGAAGAGCTTTTAATCGGTGTAATCGACAAATCTGCACGCGCACCCGTTACACGGTCCTGCACCATAAATAGGTTGGCGCAAAAAGGTACGGTTACCGCGCTAACCGCCAACAGCGAGGAAAGCAATAACCCGCCTACCAAGCCGTTGATGAGCGAGTCCTCTATCGGCAACCCTGCAGGCAAGGCACTTCGGAAACTATCCTCATAAACATTAGACAAAAAGGTCGCGTACAGCACCAACAAAATCATGGGAGTAATAAGGGAAGTAAAGAATGTTCCTTTGTCCTTGAAAAACATGGTAACATTGCGTTTTACGAGCGAACCGCACGCATTCATCTCATACCTGCTATGCCTTTTCATGCGTTTTCACCCCCTAAATTTTTTCCCGTCGCATTCAAAAATACGTCGTCCATCTTCCCCTTTACAATTTCGTAATCGACGAAAATTTCGGGGTGTTTGATAATCAAGTCGGTTGCCTCCGCCGTGTCGCATACCGTCACGCGAAACCCATCCCCCACCCTTTCGTAGGGTTTACCAAGCTTGCACACCTTTTC
>JAZTYG010000121.1:0-10894 GCA_045636845.1 Candidatus Scatosoma sp. | reverse complement strand
CCCGTACAATACGTCGGGCTAATGATTAAGGCTTTGAACTTACGCGGAAACAATTAAAAAATAACAGCGGAGTTTTCACTCCGCTGTTTTTATTATTTCATTTTTTTACAACAATTCCGCCAACAATTCCTCTCTCGTTTTCGAAGAAAGATAGGCAGGAGGTACGTCAAAAAGCGTCTTACATCCGTACATGCCCTCGCCATTCATACGATATACGGCACGCGCGCACGCCACCAACACCGACGCGGTGAACTCCGCATTGCTGTCTAATTTCAACGAATATTCAATCACGTGCTTGTGTTCGCCGTTCAAGCCCGTTGTGCCGCAACGGAACACTTCGCCGCCATGAGGAAGTCCTGCGTGCTTTTCACGCAATTCTTCCAAAGAGATAAAATGCACCGTCGTTTTATAATCGGCAAAATAATTAGGCATCGTCTTGATTTCATGCTCGATACGCTCTTTATCCGCGCCCTCTGCCGCTACCACGAAACATTCTCTTTCGTGCTTTTCGTCCGTTTTCAAGGTGGGATTTTCCCCATTTCTTACCGACTGCAACGCTTTTTCAATGGGAATGGTGTACTGCTTGGCATCCACTACGCCCTCGATACGGCGAATAGCGTCAGAGTGGCCTTGGCTAACCCCCTTGCCCCAAAAGGTGTAATCTTTTCCGTCCGCAAGCACCGCGCCGCCGTAAAGACGGGCAAGCGAAAACATACCAGGATCCCAACCGCCCGAAATGAGCGCGGTTTTGCCCGATTTTTCCGTCACAGCCTGCACCGCCGCCAAATGCTGAGGAATTTTCGCGTGCGTGTCAAAGCTGTCTACCACATTATACCACGCCGCCAAAGCAGGGGTTTGTTGAGGTAAATCGGTTGCGCTGCCGCCGCACAAAATCATTACGTCGATTTTGTCCTGCATTTTTTCCGCTTCGTCCGCGTGGAATACAGGGATACCTGTCAAAGTGTTTACCGATTGCGGATTGCGACGGGTGAATACCCCCACCGCTTCCATATCGGGATTTTGCCGAATAGCAAGTTCTACCCCGCGACCTAAATTACCATAACCGTATATACCGATACGAATACTCATACAATATCCTCAAAAAATAATTTCTTTTTTTATTATAGCATATTCCCTGCAATTTTACAAGCGTTGAATAGATAAAATTTGTGAATTGACCGCACAACATCTTTAATAAAAAATGTTTACACCTCATCAGTCGTTCAACTCGCTTCCCTTCGTATTCACGACAGCTTCTCCCACTGGAGAAGCCATATAAAATGCATTCATTCGTTATGCCTTCTCTTGCGAGAGAAGGTGTCGCAAGCGCGTAGCAACCGCAAGCCGCGCGACGGATGAGTAGCCAGCAAAAAAAGCACTCCGAAGAGTGCTTTTTTCATTAGTACATTTCAATATATGCGTCGCGTTCTGCGCCAACCGATACGTATTTAATCTTGCATCCGCAAGCTTCTTGCAAATACATTACATAGTCAAGCGCCTCTTTGGGAAGGTCTTCCTTCTTACGGCATTTGGAAATATCGCAGTTCCAACCCTTCACCGTCTTAAACACAGGCTTGCAATCGTCCAAAACGTCGATAAAAGGGAATTCCTCAATCACTTTACCGTTCAATTCATACGCTACGCAAACCTCGATTTCTTCATAATCGGACAACACGTCCATCTTGGTCAACGCAATTTCCGTTGCGCCTTGGCAGCGGATACCGTAACGGGATGCCACGATATCGAAAGGCCCTACACGACGGGGACGGCCGGTTGCCGCGCCGTATTCGCCACCGAGCTTACGGAGTTTTTCCGCCTTTTCACCGAAATATTCTGCCGTGAAAGGACCTTCGCCTACGCAGGTGGAGTACGCCTTCATGATACCAACCGAGTTGTCGAGCTGAAGCTGAGGTACGCCTGCGCCGATGGGTGCGTATGCCGCAATCGTCGAAGAGGACGAGGTGTAAGGGTGAATACCGAAATCGATATCACGCATTGCGCCAAGCTGCGCCTCGAACATGATATTTTTGCCTTCTGCATTCGCTTTCGTCAAATACATGCCCACGTCGCACACATAAGGAGCAAGCTCTTTACCAAATTCTTCAAAGTACGCGATAATGTCTTCCGTCTTTACCGCTTCTGCGCCGTAACCGCCGACAACCGTGAGGTTTTTCCATTCCACGATATCAGCAACACGGCTGTAAAGTTTTTCCGTATTCAAAAGTTCGCCCATACGGAACGCTTTTTTATAATATTTATCTGCATATACGGGTGCAATACCGCGACGGGTCGAACCGAATTTTTTACCTGCAAGACGGTCTTCTTCCAAGCAGTCCTGCAAGACATTGTAAGGCATCGTGATAACTGCGCGGTCGGAAATCTTGAGGTTTTCAGGGGTAATTTTGATACCGCCTTCACGCAATTTTGCGATTTCACCGCAAAGGTGCTTGATATCGATAACCATACCAGGGCCCATTACGTTTACCACTTCTTCACGCAAAATGCCCGAAGGAAGGAGGTTTAAGATAAATTTCCCCCGTTCGTTAATAACGGTGTGCCCTGCGTTGTTACCGCCTTGATAACGACATACAACGTCAAACTTTTCACTAAGCAAGTCCACCATTCTGCCCTTGCCTTCGTCACCCCAGTTAATACCGCAAATAGATGTAAGCATATTTATACGTTCTCCTTTCGTTTTTCCATGATTCTAAACGGATAAATTGCATAATAAAACGCCAAAAATCCATAATTCCGCATTTTATTTGCAATTTATTATACCGCATTTCCATTTCCTTGTCAAGCATTAATGCTTATGCTACACTTTTTTCTCTTTTATTTTTTTTAAGACCTATTGACATTTTTTCAAAAATGGGGTATTATAATGTAAAGTGAATTGACAGCGAGCTGTCGTGAATTGAAACGCGATGCGTTTCGTGAATTGCGCCGTTGGTACGTGAATTGCAAGCCATCGGCTTGCGTTGCGGCTAATATTTTAATGAATGCGCGAGGTTATCTTATAAAGCGAGTAAAAAAACCTTACTGCGCCCAACGTCAGGTTGGTTCACGCCGTTAGGCAATTCACTATACAAAGATATAAATATGAAAAGGAGGAAACGATATGTATTGTAGAGAATGCGGTGAAAAGTTGACCCTGCGTTTTTGCGAAAACGAAGGTTTGATCCCCTATTGTGCAAAATGCCAAGCGTATATGTTTCCCCAGTTCCCCATCGCGGTATCCATGGTCGTAACCAACCGCGCGCAAGATAAAATTCTTCTCGCAAAACACATTGAGGATGAAGATTTTATCCTGTTTGCAGGCTATATCAAAAAAGGCGAAAACGCGGAAAAGACCATTCCCCGTGAAATCAAGGAAGAACTGGGTCTCGACGTCGTAAAGGCAAAATATATGTCCTCTCGCTACCATGCGAAAAAGGATGTGTTGATGCTAAATTTCATTGTTGTAGTGGAAGATAAGCCCATTAAGTTGCAAAAAAACGAACTGGCGGAGGCGCGTTGGTGCACCCCTGAGGAAGCATCACAGCTTATACGCAAAAACACCACGGCAGAATTCTTCTTAAACAACGCCGTAAGAGAGTTAAAAAAGAAAATTTAACCTCATCTTATCCCCTACCTTTGGCATGGGGATATTTTTTTTTGCAAGCGGGCATTTTTTACCCTCACACCATTGACTTTTTACGGAAAATTTGTTACAATAATAGAGATAATATTTTTTACTCTTAATATGGTGAAAAAAGGAGTACTTACGCATGAACAAAATAGGGTTCGACAACAAAAAATATCTGTCCATGCAATCGGAAAAAATCCAGGAACGCATTGACGCTTTCGGGGACAAGCTCTACCTTGAATTCGGCGGTAAGCTGTTTGACGATTTCCACGCGTCCCGCGTATTGCCCGGTTTTGAACCCGACAGTAAAATTAAAATGCTGTTAAAGTTGAAATCGATGGCGGAAATCCTTATTGTTATTTGCGCCAACGATATCATCAAAAATAAATACCGCAGTGATTTAGGCATCACCTACGACGCGGATGTTATCCGTTTGATTGATATTTTCAAAAACAAAGGCTTGCTTGTAAGTAGCGTGGTGATGACCATGTACCAAGCGCAGCCCGCAGTGGATAGCTTTATCAAGCGTTTGGAAACCCTCGGTATTAAGGTGTACAAGCATTACCCCATCGAAGGCTACCCCTCCGATGTGCAAAAAATCGTTAGCGAGGACGGCTACGGCAGAAATGAATACGTACCCACCTCCCGCCGTTTGGTTGTGGTAACCGCACCTGGGCCTGGCAGCGGTAAAATGGCAACCTGTATGTCCCAACTCTACCACGAACATTTACGCGGTGTAAAGGCAGGCTACGCGAAGTTTGAAACCTTCCCGATTTGGAATTTGCCCCTTTCCCACCCTGTCAACGTGGCGTACGAGGCGGCAACCGCCGACCTTAACGACGTCAATATGATTGACCCCTTCCATTTGGACGAATACGGCTCTTTGGCTGTCAATTATAACCGTGACGTAGAAATTTTCCCCGTCGTTTCCGCGATGCTCGAAAAAATCCTCGGATTCTGCCCCTATAAATCCCCTACCGATATGGGTGTAAATATGGCAGGCAACTGCGTGGTGGACGACGACGCCTGCCGCGAGGCATCGAAAAATGAAATTATCCGCCGTTATTACGCGGCGTTGTGCGACGCTAAGAAGGGCAGAATTGCCAAAGACGTCGTATCGAAGTTAGAACTTTTAATGCGAAAATCGGGCATTTCCACCGCAGATAGAAAAGCGGTAGCCCCTGCCCTTGCCCTGTCGGCTGCAACCAACCAGCCCGCAACGGCGATTGAGTTGAATAACGGCCGTATCGTTACGGGCAAAACGAGCGAATTATTGGGCGCAAGCGCCGCTTGTCTTTTGAACGCGTTAAAAGCCCTTGGCAATATCGACGATGAAATCGAGTTAATCTCCCCCACCATCATCGAGCCTTTGCAACACCTCAAAGTATCGCACATGGGTTCTGTCAACCCTCGTTTGCATACGGACGAAGTATTGATGGCGCTTGCTGTTTGCGCGGTCAATGACCCGAAAGCAAAACAAGCCTTGGCGCAGCTTGATAAGCTGAAATATTGCGAAGTGCACTCTACCGTTATGTTGGCTTACGCAGACGAGCGTACCTTCAAATCGTTGGGTATGCGTATCACCTGCGAACCCGAAAGACAGCCGCATATCGTCTTGTAAAAATTACTTGTAAAACATAAACGGAGCGTTTGAAAACGCTCCGTTTCTTTTCGTTATTTTAGGATTTTTTTAATTGCCGCGCATTGTACCCCTTTTGGAAGTGCATTTAACAGCAACAACAATTTATTTCTATTTAAGGTATAGACAAATTTCGATTTTTTCTTGGACAAAATTTTCGTTACTTTCCCTGCGATTTTTTCGGGTGCAACGCATTTTGCCTCTACGCCATTTACAATTTTCTTAAACCGCGTAGCATTGCATTGATAGGTGTCCGTCTTTTCGCAAAATCTATCCAACGCCGCCGTGGAAACCCCTAACATACCCGTAGAAACCGCGCCTGCGCGCAATACGGATACGGAAATCCCCAACAACTGCAATTCCATTCGCAAGGAGTACGCATATTTATCAAGCGCCCCCTTCGTAACGGCGTACAAGCCTGTAAACGGCAAGGGATCTAACGGCGCTAACTCACTCGTCGTAATAACCACTTTACTGCCTTTGAAAAGCAATGGCTTAAAGATTTTATTGATATAAAACGCGCCGAATACGTTGATTTTGAAAATTCTTTCAAACTCCTCTTCCGCAATCTCAATCAAGGAATCTAAGGTGTAAATACCTGCAAAATGCACCACCGCGTCCAAGCGTTCCGTCACCGCTTTCACCTGCCCGAAAGCGTTTTTTATACTCTGTATATCGGTAATGTCTACCGCAATCGGCAGGATATTTTCTTCCGCCTCGCCCACTTTTTTATCAAGCGCAAATACGGTAAAGCCTTTTTTCACCAACGCTTTTACCGTTGGATAACCCATACCGCCGTACGCGCCTGTTATCAATGCATATTTCATCGTGATTCCCTCATTATTAGCTATCCAACTTCATATCTCCAGGCTTAATCCAACCCTTTTTCCGCATAAATCCCGAAATCAGGATATTCAAGAGTGCAGGGAGTACCACCATCAAAAGTATAATCCCCACATAGCCAAACCAACCCTTCGTGTAGTTGAACAAATCAAACACGCCGACCAAGCCGCTTGTGCCCATACCGCCGCCCGAAGCGCCGCACTTTAACCCAAATACACAGGTTGCCAAAGGGCCGCAAATCGCACTTGTAATCATCATAGGAAGCATAATCACAGGCTTTTTCATAATGTTAGAAATTTGCAACATACTCGTCCCAACACCCTGCGCGATAAGACCGCCGATGCCGTTTTCACGGAAACTCGCCACAGCAAAGCCGACCATGTGACAAGCACAGCCAACCGTTGCCGCGCCGCCTGCAAGGAGCATCGCCTCGTAGTTTTCTCCTGCCGCGCCGAGGGCAAGCACGGGGCTAGCCACCGCCACCCAAATTGCCGCGGACGAGGTAGGCATGGTCAAGAGTACGCCCATAATTACCGCAATTACGATACCCATAATAAAGGGGGTAATTTTCGTCGCAACCGCAATCAACGCGCCCAACTGATTGACGAGCCAAATAAAGGGATAGGATACGAATACACCGCCAAAGGAAAGCAAAAGCGTACCCATAGGGATAAGCAAAATATCGAGCTTGGTTTTTCCTGCGTACAGCTGTACAAGCTCTACCACCAACATAGTGGTAACATACGCGCCGATGGGGTTACCGGGCATGCCTGCCGTCAAAATTACGGACGGCGTTCCTGCGCCCACCATCAATTTGTCCGCAAATGCGCCGACCATACCTGCGACAGCGGACGAAAAAACCAACAACTTATGTTTACCGAGTGCGTGAGCAATCCCCACGCCGATCCCTGCGCCCATCAAGGTTTTTGCGATACTTGCCACATATCCAAGCGTGTTGCCGATATAGTTATCCCCTATCCAGCCTGCAATTTGCGCCAAGATAGTACCTGCAATTAAGGTAACAAATAATCCCTGCGCCATACCCGAAAACGCGGTGATAAACCAACGCTTTGGCAGTTGTTTTAGATAAGCAAGTAATTTTTCTTTTGCCGTCAATACCTTTTCTTGTTCCATAATGTAAAGCTCCTTTTACATGATAGCTACATTATACAACATAAATCGATAAAAAGCAAGCGATTTACAGCAAATCGATAAAAAATTATCTATTCGATAAATTTTAACGAAAAAAGGGAGCGACATGCTCCCTTTATGGTGAAGTTGACTTCTCCGTAAATACACGAAGTTCCCTTCAAAAACGTAAGAAAAGACACCTTACCGCCTGCAAGATCATCTTGCTTACTTGCGTTCAAAGCTATCACAACAGGTACAGCTTTCCGCATCGCAATTGCATGTGTTGCCAACATGAATTTTACGAAGGGTACAATAATCGCCTGCGCGGTTATACTTACATTCCGTAACCCCACAACCGATGCTCGTGTTCACTTCTTGCACATTTTCATTCATCATAATTAAAAAACCTCCTTTTTCGGTAAGAACAGTATGGGTAAAGTTGCGAAAGATTATTGACATTTTCAAAAATTTCTTGTACAATATACTTGAGAGAAATATGGACGGTATTTTTTCGTCCAAAAAGGAGGATATGCAAATGAAGGTTATTTTATTAGCAGACGTTAAAGGCACGGGTAAAAAAGGCGACGTTGTAGAAGTTTCGGACGGCTACGGCAAAAACTTCCTTATTAAGAAAGGGATGGCAAAAGCGGCAACCGCAAGCAACGTACACGAGGCAGAACAAAAGAAAGCGGCGCAGGCTTTCCACAAGGCAGAAGAAATCAAGGCAACCAAGGCCCTTGCAGAAGATTTGGACGGTAAGTCGGTTATTGTTAAAATTAAGGTAAGCGAAAACGGCAAGGTATTCGGCAGCGTTACTTCCTTGCACGTGGCGGAATCCCTCGCAGCAATGGGTTACGACATCGATAAAAAGAAAATTAAGATGGAAGCCCTCAAAGCGCTCGGCTCCTGCCCTGCAGAAATTCGTTTCATGGAAGGCATTTCCGCAAAAATCACCGTTGTTGTACAGGCTTTATAAGGGTTCATTAGGTATATACTATTATGGAAGAAAAAGAACTTGAAATAACGGAAGCACTGCCCCCCGTCGATACGACTGCGGACAACGCTCTTCCCAAAAAGATTACGAAAGCAGATTTTCAATTAGCGGAATCTACCCCGAAGGCGAAAGTGATGCAATGGGTAAGGTTGATTTTCGTCACCATCCTTTCCTCTTTCCTTATCGCGTTTACGGTGTACGGGTTGATTAAGCCGAACAACTTTACCATCGGCGGTATCGCAGGTATGGCGGTTTTGATTAACCACATGATCCCTGTATTAGAAATCGAATACATTACATTCGCGTTGAACATTCCCCTGCTCATCTTGGCGATTATCTATCTCAAGCGTAAGTTTGCCATCTTGTCGGTTATGAATATCGGGATGCAATCTCTTTGGATGTTCATTTTTAGACAATGCAATATGTTCACCGTTGATTTTTCGGGCGGTGCAAACGCGGATAAAATTTTCGCGGCGATTGCGGCAGGTTTGTGTTTCGGCGTTGCCATCGCGCTTGCTTATAAAATCGGCAGCAGCACAGGCGGCGGCGATATTATGGCGGTACTTATCCAAAGAAAGGTTGGCGCGTCCTCTATCGCATGGATTTTGATGGGTATTAACGCAACCGTTATCGGTTTGTCCTTCTTCGTATTCTACGATAATACCGTTTCTACCGCGTACAATTTATTGCCCATTATGCTTTCCACCTTTGAAATGTATATAGAAAGTAAAGCGAACGAGTTTGTAACCAACGGCGCGCAATCGGCAAGAGAATTCCGCATCATTACGGACAAGCCCGAAGAAATGGCACACGCCCTCATGAAAGAGCTTAGCCGCGGCGTTACCGCAATTCCTGCGACGGGTATGTACACGAAGATTACCCACACCATGTTGCATTGTGTTGTGAGCCGCAGACAGGTTGCCACCTTAAAGCGTATTATGAAAAAGATTGACCCCGATTTGTTTGCCGTTATGTCGAATGTTTCGCAGGTACTCGGTTTAGGGTTCTATTCTGGTGAATAAAGGTAAAATAAGGAGCGAGTTTTCAAAAAACTCACTCCTTTTTCTTTTTCGCGGAAAAACCACTACACCCCTTTATTTACGCGACATACAGCGATTTTTGAACACTTTTTACAGGCAAGAGCATTTTGAGGGTAAAAAACGCAAAAAAACCTTGAAAAATCAAGGAATTTCGCGATTTTTTTTCGTCCAAGGTATTGACAAACGGAAAAAGATAAGCTATAATAGCATTACTTAAAACTTATGGTTTAAGA
This sequence comes from Candidatus Scatosoma sp., assembly GCA_045636845.1. Classification (GTDB taxonomy): domain Bacteria; phylum Bacillota; class Clostridia; order Christensenellales; family Borkfalkiaceae; genus Scatosoma. The sequence goes on along the minus strand of JAZTYG010000121.1, from coordinate 1,389 downwards.
AATTTTTAGAAAAGGGGATATATCTCATATGAACAAAGGCGATTTGATTAAGGCTATTGCAACGAAAGCAGGTTTCTCTCAGAAAGACGCGGCTGCGGCTTACGACGCATTTATCGCATCCGTAACGGAAGCATTGAAAGCAGGTGACAAGGTACAGCTTGTTGGTTTTGGTACCTTCGAAGTTAAAGACGTTCCCGCTAAGACCGGTATCAACCCTCAGACGAAAGAATCGGTTGCTATTCCCGCTTGCAAGAAACCCGTTATGAAGTTCGGTAAAGCTTACAAGGATGAATTCAACAACTAATTTTGCATGAAATAAAAGCCGAGGACAAGCTCCTCGGCTTTTTTCTTTTACTTTATAATGTAAGTTTCTTGGTCACAAAGCGTAAAGGTAAAGTTGCTTGTTAACCATTCACACTCTCTCTTGTTCAAACACCCTACTTTCAATTTCTCACGCAAGTATCTTATAATTGTTGCAAAAAGAGCTTTGAAATCAATTGCTTTACATTCCTCACACATTTGCTTATATACAGCTAAAATTTTACCCTCTTGCTTTTTATTGTCAAATTCCAACGAAGTAGGATTATAACAAAAATATAAGAAGTGAATAGCTTTTTCCGTGTAATTATTTAAGAGTTCCGTTGCAATACCAAGCAAGTGGCATATCATTTGCTTAATATCAAATTTGGAAATCACATGATTTTCCACCGAAAATTCCACATGTATTTTATCCTCAACGGGGTACGAAAAAATCTTCAAATTATTGCTTGCATCCTCGCTTATATATTGATACAGCTTTTCATACTTGTTGTTAAACAATGATTTCTTAGAACCATAGGGCTCATGGCATTTCGCTTCTACAAAAACAAGCGTTTTATCATCTTCCCAAAAACCGTCCAAATTTGCAGTACCGCCTACCGTTGTAGGAAGCTTGCGTTCAAAGTGAAAGCCCTCAATATCTTTACTATAATTATAAAGCATACGGCTAGATGAGCCATACGACGCCATTTTTGGCGGACGGCCAGCCGTAGGTTTCATCTCACCGCCAGAGCCTGCCTTAAATTCATTAAAGGCAGTCGGTTTCATATCGGCAAGAAAAGCTTTCCACTCCTCCTCACTCATGTAGCAGGAATAGCAAGTGTTATTTTCCGTCTTATAACCACCGTCAATCGTTCCGCATGTAAACTGCTTAATTGCCAAATCTAATATCTTTTGCATGTTTTTTTTCGTCGTAATCGTATTTTTCTTACTTTCTATCCGCGAAGTAGTCAATCTTCATCGCTTTCTTTACGTCTGCAAGGGTTGCCGCCGCCACTTTGCGCGCTTCCTCACTTCCTTTATACAACATATCCCATACCGCAGGGATATCCTTCGCAAGCTCCTCACGGC
>JAZTYG010000120.1:0-4843 GCA_045636845.1 Candidatus Scatosoma sp. | reverse complement strand
TGAATTGAACTGCGAATCCGACTTCGTTGCAAAGAACCCTCAATTCTCTGAAATCGCAAACGAAGTTTCCAAGGTTATCGTTAAATACAACCCTGCAAACGTAGAAGCATTGCTTGCTTGCGAAACCGCTGCAAACGGTACTGTTGAAGAATACCTTAAAGGTAAAATCGCAATCATCGGTGAAAAGATTGCTGTTAGAAGATTTGAAAGATATGAAACGGAAGGCTTCCTTGAAAGCTACATCCACCTTGGCGGCAAGCTTGGCGTTATGTTGGATATGGCTGGCGAAGCTACCGACGCTGCAAAAGAAGTTGCACACGAAGAAACCCTTCAAATCGCGTTCACGAAGCCTGCTTACCTCACCGCAAGCGAAGTTTCCGAAGAAACCATTGCTAAGGAAAAGCAAGTTTTGAAACAGCAAGCTATGAACGAAGGCAAGCCCGAAGCTATCGCTGAAAAGATGGTTATGGGTAGAATCAAGAAGTTCTACGAAGAAAACTGCTTGCTTGAACAGGCTTTCATTAAAGACGATTCCAAGAAGATTTGCGAATTGTTGAAGGGCGCTGGCGCTGCTATCAACAAGTTCGTGTTCTTCGTAATGGGCGAAGGTCTTGAAAAGAAGAGCGAAGATTTGAGCGAAGAAGTTGCAAAGCAAGTTGCTGCAATGAAGAACTAATCTTTGAAAAAAGTACAAAACGCGTGGTAATAATACCGCGCGTTTTTTATTTTCACCTGAAAAATATATCGCAAAAAGTCGGTTTTTGTGGATTTTTCTCCCTTTATTTACCAAAAAAACAAAAACCCCCTTGACAATGGTTGTAAAAAGTTATACAATATAAAAACTTAGTCATAGGAGGCTGTTATGGACTATCAAAAATCTATTGAAAACCTTTTGCAGGAAGCAAAGGCAGGGATTAGCTACAAACGCTTAGAAAAACCCTATCGCACCTTTGCGAAAATCGCGCTTTTCCCCCTGTGTGTTGTGGAAATTGCGTTGATTATTGCGTACTATGTGCAGTTGTTCTTCTACAACGCATTGATGTCGCCCGTTACCTATTTAGAGGAATGGCAAAACAAGTCGAAAGAGGGTATTTTCCACGCAACCCAAGCGGTGTTGTTCTTCGTTACCACGCCGTTTATCTTCTTCTTGCGCGTGATGCTGTCCATGATTAGCTTTGGCTTTTTCTTCCTTTGGTTCTTCCTTATGTGTTATACATATCTTGTGACCTTGGGCGGTATTCAATGGCAACCTTGCATTAACATTATCAAGGAAAAGGCGGAAAACGCGCCTGTACTTCGCGCGCAGGCTGGTGAAAAGTTTGCTACCATGGCGTTTGTTTCCTTTATTCTTTTCGCGGTTTTAGCAATCCTTGCCATTTGCTACGTAGTAAGCGTTTTGACGGTATTTGCTGTTGTGGGCGCTGTATATGCATTTACAATTATCTTTGCAAATGCGATTATCTGTGCAACGGCGCGTGAAACGGTAGAAGAGGGCGAAGAAACGACGAACAAGGACAAGAATGATATGTTCGACAACTTTGTATTTGCGTCGATTATGTGGTCGATTGCTGGGTTGTTTATGTTCATTTTGGCGCTTAGCTATTCGGGTATCGATTTGTATAATCCCATTTATGCCGAAGACAACGGCTTGGCGTTTATCGGTACGGCATTGATGGGTATCGGTGTGGTAATGGGTCTTTTGAAGCTTGTTCTTCCTAACTCGATGGGTATCGGTAAAGCGGTGGTTATCAATGCAAAATCGGTATTAGCAGGTATCTTGATTGCGATTTGTTTCTGCGGTACGGCTTTTGGTACGGTACAATATGTGCGCTACTTGGTACAAAATGCGAACATCGGCGGTTCACACAAAGAAAGTGAAGAAGATACGGCGATTGAAATTGCAAAAAATTCGAGCGATTTAACGCAAGCGGTGCAGGTCTATTTTGATTTTGTAAGTGCGCCTTCCCTTTCGTTTTACGGTGAAAATGCAACGGGAATAGGGAATGGTTCTTACTACGTTACTTTGAACGGTACGGCATCGGGATACGATGCTTGGTACGACTATATTTCGCCGAGCTTCGTTGCATATGTATATGTAAGCGTGGATGGCGGTTGGGTTACGAGCGTTACGGTTAACTCGTATTAACTATTAACACAAACAAACAAGAAGAAAGATGGGAATTTTCCCATCTTCTTTTTTTATGCCTAAATGTATTTGGAGCTACCATGTACGCGTTGAAATGGAAACAAACCTCGATTTTGTAAGCTTTTTTTGCCCTCTGCAGGGGGGATAGAATGAAAATCAAAAAAACGCCCACAATATAGGAAAAAGGCAGGAAAGGATTTCATGGAAAAGAGGAAAGACGTAATGAAGAAAAGCCCGGCGCTCTATATCACGATGCTTGCGGTATGGACAGCGCTAACGGTGTTGCTGTGGATAAATTTTTTACCGAAAATCGTCGACGTACCCTTTCGCGCAGGGCGGACGGTATCCCTTGGCGCGCAAATCGGGGCGAGGGTTTTACTCACCTTTAACGGGGTGTTTATTTCCTATTTTTGGTTAAACGGCGTAAAGGATTTTTTATATGTGATATGGTATTATTGTTTCCGCCGCCGTATGCTGCGCCGTTATTACGACGTTATCGATACGGACGTTTCCCGTGTGACGGATAAGGTGCTGATGGCATATTGCACCTGCAATGATTTTGACGGGAAAAGCCTTGAGGAAAGCATGAAACAAACTTACCCTTACATTACGACGGTGATTTTGGACGATTCGACGGAGGCTGCGTATAAAGAGGCTGTGGACGAATTTGCACAAAAACACGGCGTTGAAGTGGTGCGCCGTACGGACAGGGTTGGGTTTAAGGCTGGCAATATCAATCATTATTTTATGAGTGAGGCGTGTAAAAGTAAGGGGTACGGGTATTATGTAATTTTGGACTCCGATGAAATTTTACCCCGCGATTATGTGGTGGAAAGCTTGAAATACTTTTACGCGCGGAAGAATGTCGGCATTGTGCAAGCCAACCATATTTCGGACAGAAACCGTAATTTTTTCATGAAACTATTTCATGTGGGGGTCAATTCCCATTGGCCGACCTATCAAACGATGAAACATTTTTACGGGTTTTCCACTATGCTTGGTCACGGCGCGATGCTAAAACGGGAGTGTTACGAACAGGCAGGTGGCTTTCCACCGCTTGTGGCGGAGGACTTGTGTTTGAGTATCGAGGCGCGCGGGGCAGGATATTTTGTCGCGTTTGCGCCAAATATCGTGTGTCGGGAAGAATATCCCATCGACTATGTTGCGTTTAAGAAACGGCACTCCAAATGGACGCAGGGCAACCTGGAATTTATCAAGAAGTATACGGGTAAAATTGCCCATTCCAAGATGAAATGGTTTGAAAAAATGGATATTGTGCTGTTCACCTACAACCTGCCATTGACGGCGATTTTTGCCTTTTTTATTTTTGCAAACTTGATGATTGCGCCCCTGCTTTCCGTGGATCTTGGGGCGGCGTACGCGTTGTGGATGATTATACCCACCATCATTTTCTTCTTTTCTCCGATGTTGAATGATTTTATCACATGGGCGTTTCGGTTGAACCCGTTGCGTACCCTTGTCTATACGATGTCGGTGGTAATGCTGTACGGGTCGATGCTAACGACGTCTCTCATTTCCGCAACGATGGGGCTGTTTGGGAAGAAGGCGCGGTTTATCGTTACGCCGAAATCCTCAAGAAAAATAGGGCTTTTGTTCGCCCTGCGTTTTCAATGGAAGGAAATTATTTTTTCTACGGTATTGCTTGTGATTTCCCTTATCTTTCAAAAGGCGGTATGGCCTGTGTTTTTGATTGTCTTGACGGGGTATTCGTCCATCCTTTTGCTGTTTTTTTCCAACAAACGCTATACGGAGGCGGAAACGAGGGAGATAGACAGGAAAACGGCGGAGGTTTCTTTACGGATAAACCCCTTGTATTTTTACAAAAAAGAGGGGAAATAGTGGAAAATCTTGCCTACGCGTAAAAAAATTTTTAACAAAACAGTTTACAAGTGACAATATTTATGTTATAATGTAGTTGGTGAGAATTTGGCAACCTGCGCCCTGCGCGGTTGGAGAGTTTTCACAATACATTTTGACAAGAAAAAATTATCATTTAAGGAGATAAAAAAAATGACGAACAACAAGAAAGTGCTTCAATTCGTTGCAGATTGTCAGGCGTTTGCACAGCCCGACAAAGTAGTTTGGATTGACGGTAGCGACGCGCAAAGAGACGCTTTGAGAGAAGAAGCTTGCGCAACCGGCGAAATCGTAAAACTTAACCAAGAATTGTTGCCTGATTGCTACTACCACAGAACGGCAGAAAACGACGTAGCGCGTGTAGAAGACAGAACCTTTATTTGCTGTGAAAACGAAGAAGACGCGCTTCCTCATTCCATCGTAAAATGGAAAGCACCCAAAGACGCTTACGCAATGGTTAACGAAATTGCAAAGGGCGCATACAAGGGCAGAACGATGTACGTTATCCCTTACTCGATGGGTGTTGTAGGTTCGCCTTTCTCGAAAATCGGTATTGAAATCACCGACTCCATCTACGTTGTACTCAACATGATGATTATGACCAGAGTAGGTAAAATGTGTCTTGACCAGCTTGGTGAAACCGGCGTCTTCGTAAAGGGCTTCCACGCAAAATGTAACGTTGACCCTGAAAAGAGATACATCATGCACTTCCCTGAAGACAACACCATCATTTCCGTTAACTCCGCTTACGGTGGTAACGTATTGCTTGGTAAAAAGTGCTTCGCGCTTCGTATCGCTACCAACCTTGGTAAGAAAGAA
>JAZTYG010000119.1:0-2566 GCA_045636845.1 Candidatus Scatosoma sp. | reverse complement strand
GTTCTACCACGACGAGCGCATCTTCGGCAACTGTGTTTGAATGGAATGCAAACTTGAAAACCTTGGTGGTTGCGGAAGACGATAACAACCGTGCGTTCGGTTCTAAGTCGGATAGCACATATACGAACTTCAGTGCGTATGATGCAAACAATGCAGGCTATAACTGGGGTCAATTCACGGCGGTAGGCGGTGCGGAACAGCCCGAACCCGACGCGCCCGAAACGCCTGTTGAACCCGAAACCCCCGATATCCCCGACACTCCCGACGTTCCCGAAACGCCTGTCGATCCCGATGCTCCCGAAAGCGGTGAAGATGCTTGCGAGCATCAATACGGAGAATGGTTCGTAATTACCCCTGCAACGGAAGAAACGGAAGGCTTACAATGCCGTTTCTGCGAGCTTTGCGGTGATAAAGAAGAACAGGTTATCCCCAAGGTAGAAGGTGAAATTTCTTCCGACGAAAGCGCGGATGGCGTAGAGGATAGTGCGGATAACGGCGGTATGCTCGGCGGTTTGACGATGGGCTGTCAAGCGTCCATCGGCGCGTCCATGGCAGGCATGGCTTTGTTGACGGCAGGATTTGCCCTCTTAAAGCGTAAAGAAAACGAATAAAAGGTAAAACGGCAGGCTTTCACCTGCCGTTTATATTCTAAAAATGATATACGAAATGAAATTAAACGCAAAACCGTTTGCCTCTGTAAAATCGGGTGAAAAAACGGTGGAAATGCGTTTGCGCGACGAAAAACGCGCGCAAATAAAAATAGGCGACCAAATTCACTTTATCCACGCCGATACAGGCGAGGTTTTACCCTGCAAAGTGGTAGGGCTGTACCCTTACGACAGTTTTGAAACATTATACCGCCACCACGATAAAATATCCATCGGTTACAAGGCGGACGAGGTGGCAAATCCCAACGATATGTTGGCGTATTATCCTGCGGAAAAGATTGCAAAATACGGCGTGTTGGGGATAGGCATTGAGGCGTTAAAATGAAAAGATTTTTTGCAATTTTCCTCGTGGCGTGCAGTATATTTTTTGCAGGTTGCTACACGGATAGAACTTCTACTGTTGAGATAACCTGTGAGGACGTTATTGCGGCGTACGAGGAGGCTGGCTACGGGATTTTTCACAACGAAACGGACAAAGGGGAAGATGCGGAATATAACTGCTATGTGAGGGTGAACGCTCCTGACTCGGACGATTACGCATATTTCCATTTCTTCGATAGCCACGAAGAGGCGCTTGCTTATTTTGAAGAGGCTCCGTATGCGACAATCGGGGTTGGGTTGTTTAGCCTTATTTGGGGGCAACCGACTTTACTTAGAAATAAAACTTACAATCAAATTGCAATCGAGTATGACAATGCTGAACTTTATAAACCTTTTCAAAAACTTTTGAGGGAGAAAGCAAGGGGATAAAGTTGATATAAAGCACATTCAACGCGTACCTGCCCCCGCCATTTTTATAATTTTGATGGAGATAAGAGGTTTTTTACGTCGTTTGGCGTGTGTGAGCCATTGTGCATAATCCCATTCCCTATGAATGGGACGGTAAGCAGCTTTTATAGATTTGAAATTGACCGCCGTTTTGGCGGTTTTTTTCTTATTTTTACAAGAAAGTTGTTCATAGGGGAAACAAAACGCTTTACAATCCCTTTACTTTACTGTATAATAGTAAGGTATAATTGTATTATTATGTCATATTGCGCGTATATGCGCGAAAGGTGTTTTATGAAAATTTCCGAAAATTGGAAAGATTATTCCATCATAGCAACGGGTGACGGCTACAAGCTGGAACGCTGGAAGGACGTGTATCTTCTTCGTCCCGATCCACAGGTAATTTGGGCGGCGCAGACCGATTTGTTCGCTTATCCAAAGCTCAACGCGTATTACAAGCGCAGCGAAAAAGGGGGCGGCGGCTGGAAGATGTTAAAGCCCTTCCCCGAGGAATGGAATATTTCCTACGATGAACTGGATATAAGCTTCAAGATTAAGCCGATGGGTTTCAAACACACAGGTTTGTTCCCCGAACAGGCGGTCAACTGGGAATATATGACCAAGCTTATCAAAAACGCAGGCCGTCCTATCAAGGTGTTGAACTTGTTTGCCTATACGGGCGGCGCGACGGTGGCTTGCGCCAAAGCAGGCGCGCAGGTAACCCACGTGGACGCGGCAAAAGGTATGGTAGAACGCGCAGGCGAAAACGCAAGGCTGTCGGGCATTGATACGGGCATCCGTTATATCGTGGACGATTGTTTGAAATTTGTGCAAAGAGAAATCCGCCGCGGCAACAAATACGACGCGATTATCATGGACCCTCCCTCTTACGGCAGAGGCCCGAACGGGGAAATGTGGAAGATTGAAAACGATTTGTACAAGTTTGTCGAACTGTGCGCGAACATACTTTCCGACAATCCGTTGTTTGTGCTCATCAACAGCTACACAACGGGCTTACAACCGATGGTATTGAAGAACATTTTACAACTCACCCTCAAGGGCTTTAACGGTAAAGTAGAGGCGTACGAGGTAGGCATAAAGACGGAAGAGGGGATTTCTCTTCCCTGTGG
>JAZTYG010000118.1:0-8444 GCA_045636845.1 Candidatus Scatosoma sp. | reverse complement strand
CCCCATGTACAAGAATATTAAGTAACCAACCTGACGTTGGACGCAGTAAAGTGTCTTATTAGATGTTTTTGTAGATAGCTTCGCGCATACCCCTTGAGGAATGGGCGATGGCATCTACGAATTTACAGCTTCGAGCTTCGTATTGTATCGGAGCAATATAAACGGTAAAATTATAAAACAAGAGCTATGCGAAAGCATAGCTTTTTGTTTTAGAAATACTTGCAAAAAGACGGTGGGCGTGTTATAATAGTACCGTGAGGTAAACAAATTATGAAATATATCGAATTGACCATTCATACAACCACGGAAGCGAGTGAAATCATCTCGGATATTATGTGGAATTACACCGACTACGGCGTGACGATTTGCGACCGTGCAGATATTATCGCCCTGCAAACCGCAAAGGAAAGCACCTTTTGGGATTATATGGACGACGAGTTAACCGCGGACAAGCCTTCGGACGTGCTTGTGAAATGCTATGTTGCGGAAGACGTGGCAGGGGAAATTGTGGGTGCGATTTTACGCGATATTTCCGACGCAAAAGAACGCAGTGAGGGTTTTATCCCTTTTGGCACTTTGGAAGATACAAAGCGTTTGGTGGACGGTGATGACTGGATTGACGTGTGGAAAAAGCATTTCCGTCCTATCCATCTTGGCTCGATTGTGGTCGTTCCAGAATGGATTGAATACACACCTGCCCCCCACGAACAGGTTGTTTTGCTCGATAGCAACATGGCGTTTGGTACGGGTGAACACGAAACGACCTCTATGTGTGTGGAATTGATGCAGGAATATATCACCCCCTCGTCCGTATGTATTGACGTGGGTTGCGGTAGTGGTATTTTGGGTATTTCCGCCATTAAGCTTGGCGCGGAAAAAGCGTACCTTACCGATATTGACCCGATTGCGGTGGAAAGCTCTTTGCATAATGCCGAGCTCAACGGTGTGGCGGAGAAAACGGTGGTGGCGCACTCTAACCTTCTTGACAATACCGAGGTGCAAGGGGATATCATGATGGCGAATATCACGGGCGAAGTATTAAAGATGCTTGCGCCGTCTATCCCGAAAAACCTTAAAAAGGACGGGGTGTTGATTTTAAGCGGTATCATCGAAAGCCGTCTTGCAATGGTTAAAGAGGCCTACGAGGCGGTGGGGATGAAGGTTGTTTTTGAAAGAAGGAAGGGGGAGTGGTTTGCCCTCGTTTTGAAACATAATTAATGCACATATATACTTCGCAATACGGCGTTGTCACTCGGTCATGTACTACTTGTACACTCCCTCACTCCGCCTTGTCTTGCTTGTATCTCCGTGCATTACGCACATATACACACCGCAATACGGCGTTGTGTTTATATCATAAATTAACATATAGGAGCTACCCATGTCTGCGTTGAAGCGTTTTTTTGTGGAAAAAATTGAAGATACGGTAGAGCTTGTCGGTGAGGAGTTTGAACACGCGAAGAACGTGTTGCGCCTCTCGGGCGGCGACGAGGTGATTTTACTGGATAACAGCGGTAACGAATACACCGCCGTTATTGCCGCGGTGGAAAAAAAGCGTATGCTGTTGAATGTGGTGCGCTGTGAAGTGGGTACGCGTGAGGCGAATGCGGATATGTGCCTTTTGTTTGGCTACCTCAAAAATGCGGATAAGAACGAATTTATCGTGCAAAAAGCGGGGGAATTGGGGGTAAAACGCATCGGCGTGTTCTCGTCCGAATATTCTTCCGCGTATATGAATGCGAACAAGTTAGAACGCTTGAACAAAGTATCCAAAGAGGCGGCGAAACAATGCCTGCGTGCAACTGCGCCCGAGGTTGTTTATTACGACAATTTTGACAAGGCGTTAAGCGCGGCGGACGGTTATGATAATAAGCTGTTTGCCTGCGAATTTGCGACGGAGAGCAAGTGCGATGTTTCCGCCCTGCAAGGCAGCGTTGCCATCGTAATCGGCAGCGAGGGCGGTTTTTCCCGTGAGGAAGAGGTGCTTGCAAACGACAAGGGCTTTGCATCTGTGACCCTCGGCAAGCGAATTTTACGCGCGGAGACGGCGGCGATTGCTTTGACGAGTGTGGTTATGTTCTCGTTGGGAGAATTGCGATGAGGGCGGTGGTTTATACCCTCGGTTGTAAGGTCAACGACGTGGAAAGCGGTTCGATTATCCGTGGGTTGGAAACGCTCGGATACGAGGTTTCCCGTGAGCTGGGTGATGCGGATTTGTACATTATCAACACCTGCGCGGTAACGGCGGAGGCAGAGAGAAAAAGCCGTCAAACGGTGGGCAAAGCAATCAAGTGTAACCCGAGTGCAAAAATCATCGTTTGTGGGTGTGCATCGGAGAAATCTCCTACCGCATTTTTAGAAAAAGGGGATACCGTGTACGCGGTGACAGGCGCGCAACGCAAAAATAAGGTGTTGGAAATCGTTGCAAACGGCTTGGAAAAGGATGCACAGGGGATATGCCTTGAGGCAGAAAAAACCTATGAAGAAATGCCCTTGCCCGAATGTTTGAAAACCCGCAATTTTGTAAAAATTCAAGACGGCTGCAATCGGTTTTGTTCCTACTGCGTTATCCCTTATTTGCGTGGACGGAGCCGTTCCCGTTTATTAGAAAGCGCGGCGAGAGAAATTTTACAAAGTACCGCGCAGGAAACGGTGGTGACGGGAATTGATGTGTCCGAATACAAGGACGAAAAGGGGCGCGATCTTGCCGATTTGATGCTTGCGGTAAAGGACGCGGATACCCGTATCCGACTTGGGTCGTTAGAGGTGAGTTTAATTACGACGAAGTTTTTATCCGCCTTAAAAGAGGTGAAACGGTTTGCGCCGCAATTCCACCTTTCTTTGCAAAGCGGATCGAATAAGGTGTTGAAATCGATGAACCGCCATTATACCCGTGAGGAATATCTTGAAAAGTGCCGTATGATTTACGAGGCGTTTCCGAACGCCGCCATTACCACCGATATCATCGTGGGCTTTCCGACGGAGACGGAAGAGGATTTTGCTGATTCCCTGCGGATCGTGGAAGAGGCTGGCTTTGCACAAATTCACGCCTTTCCCTATTCTCCGCGCGAGGGGACAAACGCCTACAAGCGTTATAAGGAATTGCCCTTTGCTTTGAAGAAGGAGCGTGTGGAACGCTTGCTTTTGAAGGGCGTGGAAGAGAAGAAAAAGTATATGGAACGCTTTATCGGGCAGGTGGTAGAGCTTGTACCTGAAAACTGCTTTGATGGTTTTACCGAGGGATATTCGGAGAATTATATACGCGTGTATGTAGAGGGTGAAATGGAGAAACAGCCCACCCAGGTATGCATTGAATGCTTGTATAAAGACGGCGTTTTGGCAAAAAGAATTGAAAAATAAGGAGAAAAGGAAGATGGAAAATTGTATTTTTTGTAAAATTGTAGCAGGGGTGATTCCCTCTCCGAGATTGTACGAGGATGATAAAATGATTATCATTCGCGACATTCAACCCAAGGCGAAGCTGCATTATCTTTGCATCCCCAAAACGCATTTTGCGTTGTTGTCGGAGATGGATGAGGCACGCGCGGAAATCGTAAAACATATTTTCCAAGTAATCCCTACCTTGGAAAAGGAGCTTGGTTTGGAAGAAGGATATCGTGTAATCATCAACCAAGGCGAAAACGGCGGACAAGAGGTAAAGCATTTGCATATCCATTTGTTGGGTGGTGAAAAGCTCGGCGACCTTTGATTTCGAATACACTTTGACCGTATAAAAAATAAAATTTGGGCAATAATCCCTTTCGTGAGTATGGCTTGCGGAGGGGATTTTTTTGTTTTATCGGGTGAAAAATTTTATTTGCGTGGCGCTTTCTATTCTTATTTGCTTATTCTTTGCGGTGGGGGTAAAGGCGGTATCGGTGACACGATTTGCGGATATGGAGGGGAAACACGTTTACTTTTTAGATAGCGCATCCTCGCAGGGGTTGCGAAAGGAAAGCCTTTCCGTTTCCGATTTGACGCGGGTAAAGGGGGAATGTGTTTTCACGGAGATTTCCGCATATGATAGGGGCAGGTGTTTGACGAATGAGGAAATTGTGGAAGAAATTGCCCATCGCTACGGCGCGGAAATCCTTTTTGAAGAAGAGGTGGACGGCGTGGTTTCCTATTACGCCTATACCGCGCGGTGGCAGGATGGGCTATATATAAACGGAGTAAAAATCAACCTGCATATTGCGGTGGGAAGGGCGAATTTGGCGGTGGGTGCGCCGATTATATTTGATGGGTTTTAAGGTATGGAAAAATTTTTACGGGCAGGTATAAAACCCGAAAAAGCGGTCAATCCTTTACATACAAAACAATTTTTCGGAGGATTGAAACAATGAATGAACAAAGTGAAAAGAAAAAGAGCATGACGAAGGAGAAGAAATTTTACCTCTTCACCGCAATCGGTTGTGCCTTGACGATGGTGGGTATTATTTTACTCGCGGTGCTGTTGCCTGCGAAGGCGGTGGACGACCCGACCGTGAATGCGCCTCAAAATTCGGTACAGGACGGTGATATCAACCAAGAGGTGAACGGCGACAATAGCGGTGATACCAACGAGCCTGTGGTGAACACCCCCGAAGGTATGATGATGCCTTTGGCAACGGTATCGATTGCCAACGATTATGGTTTTTATCACAATAAGACCTTGAATAATTATTACGAACACAAGGGTGTGGATTTTTCTGCGGAAGTTGGCGCGGAAGTGTTGGCTGTGCAGGACGGTGTAGTGGAAAGCATTTACCGCGATGATATTTTGACGGGTACGGAGGTCACCATTGACCACGGTGACGGGGTGAAAACGGTGTACCGTTTTGTGGCGGCAAACGAGGATTTGACCGTAGGCATGGCGGTAAAGCGCGGTGATTGTATTGCAACGGTTGCGGAAGCGACGGGGGAAGAGTACAAGGACGGCGCGCACCTGCATTTTGAGGTGAAAAAGGGCGGCGAAACGATCGACCCTGCCGTATATTTGACCTTTGAAGAAAAGTAAATTATACAAAAAAGCCCTGCACACCGCAGGGCTTTTTTATGGTAAAATATCGTATTATTTTTCGAAGAATGCAAAGCCGACGGCGCCAGGGCCAACATGCGTACCGATGGTTGCGCCGATGGGATAGCGAGGCAGGGTTTCCGTATGGCCTTCCCAAAGGTTGGCGCTGTCTTGAATGTATTTATCCAACATCATAGAACTTAAACCCGACCAAAGGGTACCGCAGGGCATAGAAAAGTCGATACCGTTCGATTCCTGAATGAGCTTGTTTAACAAGTTGTTGCCCTTTTTCGAGCCCATTGCTTTGCCGAGTAATTTCACTTCGCCGTTTACAACCCCGCAAACGGGTTTCAAAGCAATCAATTCCCCTGCGAAGGCAACGGCGCTGGAAATTCTACCGCCTTTTTTCAGGTATTCCAACGTGCCAACCAAGGCAATCAGTTTGATTTTGGATTTCTTTTCATCGAGCAAAGCCGCGATTTCGTTTGCGGAAAGGCCTTGCTTTACCAAATCCAACGCATACAAACACAACAAACGTTCGCCTACGGCGGCGTCTAAGCTGTCAATAATGTGTACGCGGCCGTTGAATTTTTCAGACGCTTCCACAGCGGCATTGTACGTGCCCGAAAGTTTGGACGAAATGGTAATTACAATCAACTCGTCGTCCGTGCCGAGATGTTTTTCCATTTCCTCACTCCATCTATACGCATTGACGAGGCTCGTTTTGGGTAAAACGGAGCTTTCAATCAGCTTTTCGTAGAAAAGGGTGGGGTTCAAATCGATACCGTCGTAAAATTCTTCCTCGCCGATGGTGATAATCATGGGGACCATGATAAGGCCTAACTGTTCAGCTTCCTCTTTGCCGATGTCAGCGGCGGAATCTATCATAATTTTAACCATTATTTATTCTCCTTTTATGGTAATTTTTTAGAAAAATAGTTTTCTTTTTGCTATTTCACGGGCGGTTTTATTGATTGCCAAATAAATCAACATTCCACCAAACAAAGCCAAGGTTACAAGGGGGTAGAGCGACCAAAAGGTGAACTTTAACTGGAAGGTGCACACCATTAAAAATTCTAACAGCATCATAAATCCGCCGAGTAGAATGAAGAAGCCGCCAAACATGAACAAACGACCCTTTTTCACGTATTTTAACAGGGCGATGAGCGCGCTAATCATGAGCGCAACGCCGCCAAGTACGGGCAGGGCAAAGCTAAGAAACCAGTTTCCGTCGAGCGCCCAGTTGATATATAAAAGGTAAAGCGCGACCGCGGCAAAATCGCAGGGGACGAAGATAACGGGGTTGGGTTTTCTAAACCAAATGGGCAGGGCAGCGAATACGTAAGCCACGAAAATTGCGCCTGCTACAAACCAAAACCAGTCTAACCGCTTGTTATCGTGGATATCCGAGAAAAAGGTAAGAATCAACGGGATAAGCAGGATAATCAAGATAGAACCGTTGAGCGCCTTGGATTTTGCGGTGAGCTTAGGAAGCTTGTTGATAGGGTATAATTTTTGCTCGGGGTGGGGGGCAGGTATGGGAACAACGGTGTTGCACAGAGGGCATTTATCCGCGCTGTCCTCAAGTTTTACTCCACAATTTATACAATACATACTATTCTCCTTTAATTACTTTCTACGGTGACAGGCAAGCCTAATTGCTGTAAAACGGCGTGAAAATGTCTTTCCAGCTCCGCCTCCTGAATGTCGCGGATAAAGTTGATATACAACGTATCCCCGTAGGAAAGCATACCGCAGTTGTAGGGGGCGGCGGCCTGTACGCCTAAGATAAAGTCAAAGCGTTCAATGTACGAAGCCATGTTTTCGGGTATGACGATTTTACCGAGGTTGGAAAGCGCCAAACAAGCCTTTCTCTCCCCGACGGAGTCGAAAATTGCTTTCATCACCGCATTTTTCAAAGGCAGGGGAATCAAACGCACCAAGGGGTTTTGTTCGTCGTGAACATTGGTGGCAATGACGCTGCTCATGTGCTTCGCTGTAAATTCTAACCCCATCCTGTGGTGGACGATTTTGCAAATTTCTTCGAGGGTGTATTCCCCAAGCCGAGGGTCGATTTCGGGTATGGTGTACATTGCAAAGTTTCGCAAGGTCTTGCTGGGGTATAATTGTCGTAAATTGATGGGAATAAGCAATTTAATCAATTTTTGCTTTTTCACATTCGGGTTTTTTTCGTGTTGCAAATTGCACAACGCCATCATCATTACTGCGCTCACAAAGGTAGTAAGGGTAACGTTGTAACGATGGGCAAAATCGAGGACTTCCTTGACGGGAAGCTTGAAACAGGTTGCGTGCAGATACCCGTTTTTTGTCGTCGTACCGTACATATGCCATGCGTTGGTGTCTTTTCGGCTGGCGAGTACCTTTCCTGCGTACTTCGGGAAGTCGTCCGAAAGCTCCTCTTTTTTCGGCGGTTCTTGACGGTCCACAATGCCGTTTTCAAAGGGAATGGCGATACCATGTCTTTGTTCAAGGTATTCCGCGACCAAATTTTTAAGGAATACCAACGCGCCGTTCCCGTCCGTTAACGCGTGGAAAAACTCCACAGCGATACGGTTTTTATAGGCGATCACGCGGAAGGCGCATTTGCGCGCCTCTTCCTTGCTCATATAGGTAATGGGGTAGCTGTATTCTTCCTTGATAGCGGGGGTGGAAGGTACTTGCTGTAAATAGTACCAAAACAGCCCCTTACGCAGGCGCGCCGCAATGGTCGGAAAGCGTTTTACTACCACGCGCAAGGCGGATTTTAAGACGGCGACGTCCACCTCTTCAAAGAGGGTTACCGATTGACGGTACACATTGCTCCAGTTTCTTCGTCTTGCCGCAGGATAAATCTTTGCCGCGTTGTCGAGCCGCACCCAAAGCAAAGGCTTTTTTATCTTATTTTTCATCATTTTCCTCGCTGGTGTTCATATCGTAGCCGTTGCAAAGCTTATACAGGTTGTCGTTGATAAGGCTCAAGCTCTGGTACATAATTTGTCGATGCTCCTCGCTTAACCCTGCGCTGGCGTATTGCAAAATGTTATCAATTTTCTCTACGATATGCTTTGCAATGTCCTTACCCTTTTCGGTTAAGGAGATGGCGCTTTTGTAGCGTTTCGTTTGAGTGGTATTGCATTGTAAAAATCCGTTTGCCTCTAAAAATTTAAGGGCGCGAGAAATATTCGCCTTATCTTCACAGCAAATATTGCACAGCTCCTTTGCGGTCAAGCTTTCCGCTTTATACAGGTAATACAGGCAGGACACGTGCGAGCTTTTAAGGTTAAATTCTCGCATTTCCTCCGTCTTTATCTTGTAAATGTAACGGCTCGCTTTGGCAATTAGAACGGTGAACATTTCAAATCGCGTTTCCATAAAACAACTCCTTGTTGTAGTTACAACAGGTATAGTATAACATAAATTTTTTAACTTGTCAATAAAAAAGAGGGGG
>JAZTYG010000117.1:0-4711 GCA_045636845.1 Candidatus Scatosoma sp. | reverse complement strand
ACTGCGCCTGTCCTCTTCGCGCGCCTTGGCATTTTGACCATTGTAAAAATCATACACGCGCGAACGCAATACCTTAAACGCGCGTTCTTTATTTTTGAGCTGTGAACGTTCGTCTTGGCAGGTCACCACAATCCCCGTCGGAAAATGAGTGATACGCACCGCCGAAGCAACCTTGTTTACGTTTTGTCCGCCTGCGCCGCCCGAATGGAATATGTCGATACGGATATCCTTATCGTTGATTTGCACCTCGACCTCTTCCGCCTCGGGAAGTACCGCAACCGTTGCCGCCGAAGTGTGAATTCTACCCTGTGTCTCGGTAGCAGGTACGCGTTGAACACGGTGAACACCGCTTTCATACTTCAACATTTTATACGCCCCTGCGCCCGTTACGTTGTAGATGGCTTCCTTCACACCGCCAAGCTCCGTGGCGTTGATATCCATCTCTTCCACACGCAAACGATGCGCCGCGCAGTAGTTAAGATACATACGGCAAAGCTCCCCTGCAAACAGGGCCGCTTCCTCACCGCCCGTACCTGCGCGCACCTCTAAAATACAACTTCTTTCGTCGTTTTTGTCTTTGGGAAGGAGTAAAATCTTCAACTCGCCCACAATTGCAGGCAATTTTTCTTTACAAGCATACCCCTCATCTAAGAGCATCTTTTTCATTTCTTGGTCAGTTTCCATCTCCGCCATATCAAACGCGTCCTGCATTTCACGGGAAACAGACAAATATTCCTCGTACTTTTCCACCGTTTCGGTAAGGTCGAATTGCTCCTTAGAATACTTCTGCCAAGTACCCATGTCTGCGATCACCGCAGGATCGGCAAGCTGTTCGGATAAAAACAAGTACCGTTTTTTAATGTCGTCTAATTTCTTAAACATAGCCTTTCCTCTTTGAAAATAACGCCCGAATCTTTCCTTCGGGCGTGATATTTACATTACAATCTTTACATAACGGTCAATGCCGTTAAAATCCTGCACCACCATCGAGTAGGAATTACCGCGGAACATTTTTACGATGTCCGCCGCCTGACCTGCGCCGACCTCCATAATCAATGTGCCGCCGCGGTTAAGGTATTTGGAGGCTTCCGCCGCAATACGGCGGTAAATATCCAAACCGTCCGCGCCGCCATCCAACGCCAAGTGCGGCTCGTAATCTTTCACTTCGCGCTGTAAAGTGTCAATTTCCGCAGTAGGGATATAGGGTGGATTGCTTACAATCACATCGAAACGGCCGCGAATACGCGAGAACAAGTCCGATTGTATAAACAAAATATCCGCCTCGTTCGCTTCCGCATTCTCTTTCGCAAGCTCCAACGCATCCGCGCTAATATCGACCGCGGTCATTTTTACCTTACGGTTGCTTTTTTCTAATTCTTTATAAATCGCAATCGCCAACGCGCCACTACCCGTACAAAGGTCAAGAACGCTGTTCCCCTCTTCCGCAATAGCCACCGCCATCATCGCCATTTCTTCCGTTTCGGGACGGGGAATCAACACCCTTTCGTCCACCTTGATTTTATAACCGCAAAAATCGGCGTCCCCGATGATATACCAAAGGGGTCTGCCTGTCAAGCGTTCGTCCGCGATGCGGATAATCTCTTTCGCCTGCGCCACCTTGAGGATTTTTTCTTCCGTCGCCACCGAGCTTTTCGGGATATCCAACACCAACGCAAAAATCCATTCGGCATCCTCTTCGTCAATATTGCTATCGTTGAAACGCTTTTTCGTGTTTTTAAGCAACGCGCTCATTTTACCAGGCGTAGCAAACACTCTTTCAGGGATAGTCGGATCTGCATCCATCGCAAGCACCGTCTTAAACGCGGTGATCGCGCATTCAATCATACCGTCCTCAGGTTCACGCGTAGTCAAACGCTGTAACAATAATCCAGGGAATTTGAAGATGAGGAAGAGTTTGCTCTTGGTCTTGGCGAGCAAGCGCAACACTTCATAGGAAACGCCTGCAACCACAGGGAGCATCAAAATTTTCACACCAAAACGGATAAGGTTGTCAATTTTGTCGTTGCCCACATACAGCCAGCCTGCGACCAACATATTGACAAGGGAAAAAACGAGGATACTCACAATCATTACGATAAACAGAAAGGTCGTACCGCAACGGTCGTGCACACGCGAGCAACCGCGTACATTTTCAATGGTAAGTTCTTTCCCCTCTTCGTAACAAGTGATGGTTTTATGTTCCGCACCGTGGCACATATACACACGCTTTAACGAAGGAATAAGCGAAATCGTCAATATATATAATATAAAGATAAGGATACGGATACCGCCTTCCACAAGGTTGAACCACAACCCTTTCAAGCCTGTGTCCGTCTTATCGAAAATTTCTTTCGGTAAAAATCCCGAAACGTATTGCGGCAGCCAAATGAAGATTAACATAGCCAGCACGACGCCGAGTACCACAGCAAGGCTGCTAAACAAGCCGTCCAAACTAATTTTATGCTTTTCTTCTAACCAGTGCGCCGCTTTTGTCTGTTCTTCTTCATCCACCGCGGCAACGTCCGCACTACGCATCAATACACGGTTACCATCTACAAGAGAGGTGATGAAATTGCACACACCGCGGATAAAAGGCACGCGCGTAATCTTTTTACGGCTTTCGGGAGGGGCTAAGCGTTCCGATTCCACCTGAACGACCCCTTCAGGGTCACGCACAGCCGTCGCCATCGAGCGTTTGCCGCGCATCATAATCCCTTCCATAACCGCCTGCCCACCGATATAGGTGCAGGTTTTTGTTGTTTTTTGTTTTTTCATTGAATCACCTATTTTATAAAAGTGAAGTTGCAAGCGTTCCGCTTGAGCTTATAAGGTATATTTTCTTACGATTTTACAGTTTACTGTGTATATCACTAAAAGTGAATGCGCGAAACTATCTATAGAAACGAGCGCAAAGACACCTTACTGCGTCCAACGTCAGGTTGGCAAGCGTTCCGCTTGACCTTGTAGTGAGTGTTTTCGTTCACTTGAATAGATTGCTTCGTATATCACTTCGAGCAATAACATAGAAATACGTAGCAAATCCACGCAACCCCGTCTTGACAAGGTAGTTGCAAGCGTTCCGCTTGACCTTGTAGTGAGTGTTTTCGCTCACTTGAATAGATTGCTTCGTATATCACTTCGAGTAATAACATAGAAATACATAGCAAATCCACGCAACCCCGTCTTGACAAGGTAGTTGCAAGCAGTTCAAGGCGGAGCAAGGGAGTGTACAAAGACGTACACGACCGAGCGATAACGAAGAAATGCGCCGCAAATACATTGTCAAATAAAAGTGGGGTTTAGGACGCGCGTCCTAAACCCCGACGGTTTACCAATTAAAGACCATATCTCTTTTTGAACTTATCGACACGTCCACCGGTATCAACCAACTTTTGCTTGCCCGTGAAGAAGGGATGGCAGTTGCTGCAAATATCCACCTTCAAAACGTCGCCTTCTTTCGTCGTACCAGTTTTGAACGTAGCTCCACAAGCGCAAGTTACAGTTACTTCGTGATATTTGGGATGAATATCAGCTTTCATTATTTTCACCTCGCTGTTAGTTTTTCATTACTTATGCTAACCAATTATACAGCTTTTTTTCCACCTCGTCAACTGTTTTTACGCGAATTTACAAAAAATACTTGCAAATTTCGCAAAAATAGTTTATACTTATTTTATGATTATGATTCGGTGCATCTTCCCTTGCTTGGTTTTACGCCAACAAGCCACGGCGCACCTTGAGAGTGATTTTTTATGAAGATTTGGCAATTATCCTATCCCCACAACCTACAACATGTAACCGCACCCGACTTAAAACGGACGGAAGATAAGGTGAAAATCAAAATCACCAAAGCCCTTCTTTCCGAATCGGACGTTGCGGTATATTCTGGCGCGGTAAAGGTTCCCACCCCGTTTATTCCCGGCCGTTTTGCAATCGGTCAAGTAACGGAGGCAGGCGAAGATTCCTTTATCCGTAAAGGCGAGCGTGTGTATCTTGCAGGTACAACGGAGGACGAGTGTGCGCCCGATGGGCTTCGCGTTGCTGGTGAAACTGCCGATGGCTTCTACCGTGATTTCGTGCTTGCAGGTGTGGACGACGTATACCCCCTGCCCCATTCCGTATCGGACGAAGCGGCGTTTTTGATTGATGCAATCGCGCAGGCGGAACACATCGTAGATGAAATGCACATTGATGTTGGTCAACATATTTTGGTTATGGGCGGCGGCTTGTACGGGAATATTTTGTGTCAAATCTTGATTTATCACCGCGCAGTACCTATCCTTGCGGACAACAATCCCGACCGCCTCGCGCGTGCAAAGCGCAGCGGTATCTATTACACCTTCCCCAACGACGATACCTTGAAATCGAAGGTGTTGGAGGTAACGGGCGGTAAGCTCGCGGACGGTGCTGTGTATTTGGCTTTTGCAAACCGTTGCGAACCGTCGGTGTTGTTCCCCCTTGTAAAACGCGACGCTTATGTGGCATTTTGCGCCCTCGCAAGCAAGCCTCTTCATGTGAATTTGGAAAACGCGATTAAGAACAACGTCACTATTAAGGGAATTACAGAAAGCCGCGCGTTTGTTTCCACCGCCATCAATCTTTTAGCGAATAAGGCGGTGAACTTCTCAGAATTTATCTTCCGCAGCTATCGCGAAGAGGAACTCGGAAATTTATTGCAAAAGTATTCGGAATTGTACGAAAGCAACGCGTA
>JAZTYG010000116.1:0-22425 GCA_045636845.1 Candidatus Scatosoma sp. | reverse complement strand
GCTGAACAGGCAAACGAAACCATCGCTTTCATCCGTAAAACGGTTGGCGAAATGTTCTGCCCCAAGTGTGCTGAAGCACTTCGTATTCAATACGGCGGCAGCATGAACGCAGCAAACTGCAAAGAATTGATGGCTATGCCTGAAATCGACGGCGGCCTTATCGGCGGCGCTTCCTTGAAGGCACCCGACTTCGCTGCAATCGTAAACTTCGACAAGTAATTTTATGTAAAAATTATGGGGACAGGCAGCGTTCAACGCATACCTGCCCCCACCATTTTGTTTTTTTGCCTACAATGGCACATACTACAAGTATAAAAGGAGTTAACCATGAATAAAGTACCTTTCGCCATTATTATTATGGACGGTTACGGCATTAACCCTTCCGAAAAGGGTAACGCAATCGCTGTTGACGGCAGCAACTATGTCAATGAATTGAAGAAAAACTACCCCTCCGCACAGCTTGGCGCAAGCGGTATGTCCGTAGGTCTTCCCGATGGGCAAATGGGTAACAGCGAGGTTGGGCATTTGAACATCGGCGCTGGCAGAATCGTTTACCAAGACCTTACGAAAATCACGAAAGATATCCGCAACGGCGAATTCTTCAACAATGCAGAATTACTCCGCGCTATGCGCGCCGCTAAAGAAAACGGTAAGAAACTTCACCTCTACGGTTTGGTTTCCACCGGCGGCGTACACAGCCACACCGAACACCTTTACGCTTTGATTGAAATGGCAAAGAAGGAAGGTTTGGACAATGTATATGTTCACGCATTCACCGACGGCCGCGACGTTGCTCCCACCTCGGGTGCTGACTTCCTCAAGGCTTTGCAGGATAAGATGAATGAATTGAGCTTTGGTAAAATCGCATCCGTTGCTGGCAGATACTACGCAATGGACCGCGACAATAACTGGGATAGAGAAGAAAAAGCATACGATATGCTTACCCTTGGTACGGGCGTACAATTTGAAGGTACGGCAGAAGAAGCGGCAAAGGCTTCTTATGAAAACGGCGTTACCGACGAATTTATCCTTCCTACCAACCTTACCGAAAACGGCAAACCTGTTGCATTGATCGGCAAGGGTGACAGCATTATTTGCTTTAACTTCCGCCCCGACAGAGCAAGACAAATTTCGAGAATGTTCTCGCAAGAAGCTTTCCCTTATGTAGATGCAAAAACAGGCGCAACGCTTGGTTTTGAACGCAAAACGGGTTTCCTTGCCCCCACCTATGTTGGCTTTGCGGTGTACGATTCCTCGTTTGAAAATGTCGGCGTGGCATTCCCTCCCGATGATATCACCAACACCTTGCCTCAATATATTTCCTCGCTTGGTTTGAGCCAGCTCCATATTGCAGAAACGGAAAAATACGCGCACGTAACCTTCTTCTTCAACGCAAAATTAGAAGCGCCCGTAGAAGGCGAAACCCGTATCGTAATCCCTTCCCCGAAGGTAGCAACCTACGATTTGCAGCCTGAAATGAGCGCATATCCTGTAACGGAAAAGGTTTTGGAAGAACTCGACAAAGGCATCTACGATGTGGTTATTTTGAACTTTGCAAACTGCGACATGGTAGGTCATACGGGCGTTATGGACGCAGCTGTAAAAGCAGTTCACACCGTTGACGAATGCGTGAAGAAGGTAACGGACAAGATCCTTGCAATGGGTGGCAGCGCGTTGGTAACGGCTGACCACGGTAATGCAGACCAAATGATTGCAGATGACGGCGTTGGCGCATTTACACAGCATACCACCTTCCCTGTACCGGTAATCCTTGTTTCCGAAGAATATAAAAACGTTACCCTTCGCGAAGATGGTGTTTTGGCTGACCTTGCCCCCACCCTTTTGGATATCATGAAGCTTGAACAACCCAAAGAAATGACGGGTAAAACCTTGATTAAATAAATAATACGGATAGATAAATCGCAACTGTGCAGGAAATATAAAAATTTTCGCAAAATACTCTCAAAAACAGTTGCGATATTTATCCAAGTATGCTATAATCAATTAGTAATTTTTAGAAATGGTGGTTTTTTTCCGCCAACGAAAGAAAACAAGAGGATTTCATAATGTTTAATTTGATCAATTTATTAGTATCGGATATTCCTTTCAAGAGCCCTGCACACGAAAGCATTCACATGGTACTTAGTGTTGCAATGATTATCTTGATGGCTATTTCCGCCTTGACGGCGATTGTTCTTGTTTTGCTTCAACCTAGCAACTCTTCGGGTATCGATGCGTTGGGTGGTTCGAGCGAAACTTTCTTCGGTAAGAATAAAGGTAAATCTATCGAAGCAAAAATGAAAAAATGGACCTGGATTTGCCTTGCCATTCTTATCGTTTTCGCGATTACCTTCTATCTTCTTCAAATCCCTGCTCTTTGGGTTTAAGAACAATTTGTTTACATCGGCGGCTTAATTTTTAGCCGCCGTTTTTATTTCCTACAAACGATATTCCCACATAAAGGAGGTGAGTGCATTGAACGCGAAAGAATCACTGTTGGCCGCTTTCCAAGACGGCACGCTTGCAGGGAAAACCTCGCAAGAAATTTTGAAAATTTTACAAATCCCCTATCGAGAGAAAAACCGTCTGTTTGACCTTTTGAACAGCCTTTGCGATGAAGGCGTGATTTTCAAAAATGAAGGGGGCAGGTACGGAACTATTGAACAATTAGCCCTTATTAAAGGCACTATTGTTGGCAACGAACGCGGCTTTGCATTCCTCATCCCCGAAGGGAAAGAGAAAAACGAGGACGACATTTTTATCCCCCACAAAGCTTTGCGCGGCGCACTGCACAACGACACCGTTTTGGTCGAACGCGTCTTAGGTAGAAGTGATGATGAAGGTGCAGTCGTGAAGGTGCTTACACGTGGTTATACAACCATCGTTGGCACGTTCCGCCGCGACCGTCGGGCAGGTTATCTTTTCCCTGACGAAAAGCGTTTTGCAACCGAAATTTATATCCCCCTTTCTGCCTGCTCTCACATTAAAAACGGCGTGAAGGCGGTGGCAAAAATCACCGATTATCCTTACGGGAAATGCCCTGGCGGCGAAATCATCGAGGTACTTGGCGAAGAGGACGATTTCTTCGCGGAAGAGCTTTCCATCATTCGTTCTTACGATTTGAAAGAGGAATTCCCCCCTCGCGTAGAAAAGGAAGCAGCCAAACAAGCGGCAAGAAAAATTACGGAAACGGATATAATTTCCCGTCACGATTTCCGCGATAAATTGATTATCACTATTGACGGCGCAGACACGCGCGATATCGACGACGCTATCTCTTTGGAAAAGGTAGGCGACGATTATCTTTTGGGCGTGCATATTGCGGATGTTACCCACTATGTCGAATATCGTTCCCCTTTGGACATCGAGGCTTTGGAGCGCGGTACGAGCGTTTATTTTCCCGACCGCGTGTTGCCCATGCTCCCCCGTCCCCTTTCCAACGGCATCTGCTCGTTGAACGAAGGAGAGGACCGTTTGACCCTTTCTTGCCTAATGACCATTGATAAAAAAGGCAATGTAAAGAGCAGCGAAATCGTGGAAGGGGTTATTCGTTCCACCCAAAAAATGACCTACGACGAGGTTACCAAAATTCTTGACGGCGACAAAGAAACCTGTCAAAAATATGTACTCGTTAAAGACATGGTAGGCCTGTGTGCAGAATTGACCCACATTTTACAAACCATGCGTGAAAAGCGCGGCAGCATTTCTTTGGACGTAAAAGAGGCTAAAATCATCCTTGAAAATGATGAAATTAAAATCCCCGATTACGAACGCGCTTTCTCCCATCAAATCATCGAGGCGTTCATGGTACTCGCCAACGAAACGGTTGCGGAGTATATGGCATCCATCGAGGCCCCCTTCGTTTACCGCGTTCACGAAAAACCTACGGAAGAAAAAGCGACCACCTTCCGCGCTTTCGCGCAAACCTTAGGCTTGGTTGCAAGATTTTCCGCGCAGGATGTAAAGCCCTACGATTATCAAAACCTGTTAAAAGCCGCGGAAGAATTACCCTCCTATTCGGTATTAAACCGCGTTATGCTACGCTCCATGCAAAAGGCGCGCTATGATACGGAAAACCTTGGGCATTTTGGTTTGGCAAGCAAATGTTATTGCCACTTCACCTCCCCCATTCGCCGCTATCCCGACCTTTGTATTCACCGCATCATCAAGCTGGTAATCAATGGCGGATACCCCGAAGCGATTGAACGCTTTGGCGAGTTCGTTTCCACCGCAGCAAAGCAATCTTCCGCGCGTGAACGCCGTGCAACCGATGCTGAGCGTGATGTGGACGACCTGTATATGACGATGTATATGAGTGAGCGAATCGGACAGCAGTACGATGCCGTTATCTCGGGCGTAACCTCTTTTGGGTTGTTTGCCGAACTTCCAAATACGGTGGAAGGTTTTATCCCTATCGAATCGTTGTACGGTGAATATTCCTACGATGCTGACCGCTTCCGCCTAGTGGGAAGAACGGATACCTACACCATCGGGGAGAGTATTCGGGTAAAAGTTACCGATGTGGATTTCTACCGTCGCAGAGCGGAATTTCGGTTGCTGAAAAAGCTATAACCCTATACCATGTATGCGTTGACTATAAAAAACGGAGTTTATTATGAAAATTATCACCACAAATAAGAGCGCCTCTTTTGAATATTTTATCGAAGAAAAATATGAAGCAGGCATTGTCTTAGAGGGAAATGAAATCAAATCCCTTCGAGAAGGCAATGTCAATATGAACGACAGCTTTTGTTTCGTTCGCGGTAGTGATGTTTCCGTAAAAAATATGCACATTGCCCTGTATGATAAATCGGACGCGTTTAGCACAAAGGAAACGCGCAGGGATAGAAAATTACTCCTTCATAAAAGCGAAATTGCAAAGATTGCAGGTAAAATTAATCGACAGGGTTATACGCTCGTACCCTTAAAAATGTATTTTAAGGGTTCGTTGGTAAAGATGGAAATTGCCCTTTGCCGTGGTAAACACACCTACGACAAGAAACAATCCATCGCGGCGCGCGACCTTAAACGCTCCACCGAGCGCGAAATTAAAAATGCAGGCTTTTAATCCCCCAAATAAGCACAATCGGGCGGCATCCAAACGGACGCCGCCCTTTTTTATTACACTTGAAATATCCCCCTTTGTCGCGTTTCAATAAGGTGGAATTCTTTACGGTTTTCAAAGGAAACGGAAATCGGGCTTTGCGGCGTTGCCAAGGCAACGAGGCCGTCCACTCCTACCGCAATCGAATACCCGACACCGCAAAGAAAAATCGGTACACCGTATAAATACGCATACGCGCGGAGCAATACCTGCGGCACCGTCGTCCGCAAGATACCAAACGGGCAAACGATAAAATCACTGCCACACGCCACCAAGGCGGACATTACCTCGGGGAAAAGGATATCTTCCGCAACCGCCACCCCCATTTTGCCAAGCTTCGTATCATACACCCGTAATCCAGCGCCCGACGAAACGCCGCCGTCCAACGCACGCGTCATATCCGATACCCCACACAGTTTCCCATTCTCGGCAACCAACGCGGATTTTCGTTTTATGCCGCGCGTATCGGTGATACAACCGCACACCACCACGCCCTTGGTTTGCTTTGACAGCCGCGCCGCTCGTTCAAAGCAATCACTTTCCCCCTTTAATTCCTTATCATAACACACCTCACCCAAACCGCTAAAGCCATAGATTGTCAAATCCTCCAACCCATCCTCGCACGCTTGTTCCTCCAACCTACCACGGCTCACAAAACAAACTTTCATAACACCCTCCACCCTTTATTATATCCTTTTTCCGCGGAAATGGTGACAGGTAAAAATTTTTTATCATAAATTGTATAAAGTCCGCACCGTCGGGGCATAGTTTAAGTAGCCGTTTGAAATAAGGGGGTAAGATATGTTTTGGGTTGGGTTGACCGTCGGTTTGTTATTGGGTGGAAATATAGGGGTTGTCCTTATGGCATTGTTTAAGATAAATAAAGATTAAATCGGCAGGAGTTATATCACTCCTGCCGATTTTTAGCATATCTTATTCGCAATATTTATTGACGATGCTTTGCATCTCATCCAAGCGTTTCACCATATCCTGTGCCAAAATCAAATGCGCCTTTGCCCTCGCCAAGTTTTGTTCGGGATAATGCACGCGGAAATATTTATCCCCGTCCAAATAGTCACCCAAGAAACGAATACCGCACTCTACCGTCATCGCCACAGCACCGAGCGCAAGCGTTTCCTTTTCCGCCTGGGTCAAGCCATCACGCAAAGTACCGACAAAGCCACGGGTAAACGCCTCGTATTTCTCCATATCCAAAGAAACCTTTGCCAAATCCTGTTCATCTTCCGCACCCGTCGAACCGATTACGCGAATTGCGTCGCCAAAATCACACGCCACCAACCCAGGCATAACCGTATCCAAATCTATTACAGACAAATGCTCTAACGTCGTCTTGTCAAACAACACATTGCTCGGCTTCGTATCGTTGTGCGTCACGCGAAGCTTCAAAACGCCTTGTTTTTGCAAACGATACAATCTTGTGGAAATTTCCTCCAACTGCAAATAGCTGTCAATCCACGGTTGAATTTCCTTTCTACGGTTGGATAAATCGTTTTCGATTGATTTTCGGAAGGTTTCAAAGCGCATCACTGTGTTGTGGAAATGCGGGATAACAATGTTCAATCTTTCAACAGGGTAATCTGCAAGATAGATCTGGAACTCCCCAAATGCCTTCCCTGCGCTTTCTACCACCTGTAAATTATCCGTCCATTCAAAACAAACGGAATCGTCTATGTAACGACAACAACGCCAAAAGCTGCCGTCCTCTAAAATCGTATAATACAACCCTTCCTCGGTCTTTGCATAATGTAAAACATTGCGCTTTGCCGTTGCCTGTTTTTGCTTAATCTTCGCGCGGATATACTCCGTTACGGAAGAAATGTTTTCCATCATCGCAATCGGATCGTGGAATACATAAGTGTTAACCTTTTGTAAAATGTAATCCTTGATTTCACCGCCACACAAGAAAAATACTTGATAGGAACTATTTATATGTCCGTTAGATACAACAACAAACGATTGATATTCCCCTTTTATTTGAAACTTTTTGCATACGGCTTGAATTTGCTTTTCAATATTCAAGATAACACCTGTTCCTATTTTATTGTTACTGCTATACTATTCGTATGCCGCCTTACACATTTTTGGTACGCATAATAGCGAGCATATTATTATAGCATATATACCATTACCCTGTCAAGACATTTTTTGTTTTTTGTCAAAAATGAATAATTGCAATCAAAAAAACGAATACTTTGTATATGCATAAATTACGGCCCTTTACAACACTATTTCTTTGTCTTGCGGTAATATCAAGTTGCGGTATAAATACATCTAAAAGCAATTTCAACACATACCTGCCCCCAACCTCCGCTCTTCCCGAGGAAGAAATACCCCTTCCCATTGACGTCGAGCCACCGTCAAATAGCGAGGTGTGGGACACCTCCAACATAGATATTTCCTACATTCAACCTAACCGAAAATTGATTGCGTTTACCTTTGACGACGGGCCTGCAAAAACGATGGAGAATATCCTTGCTGTGTTTGCCGATTACAACGAACATAACCCCGATTGTATTGCTACCGCCACCTTTTTCTTGAATGGAATGCATATCACCGAAGAATCTTTCCCCATCCTGCATACCGCACATATTTTAGGGTGTGAGCTTGGCAATCACAGCCAAAACCACCTCAACCTAACCACTCTTTCACAAGAGCTTTTACAAGCGGAAATACAAGCAACCGACGAAATACTTTCTCGCGTTGACGGACAAGCCCTTCACCTTTTTCGTCCACCCTTTGGACACATCAACCAAGAGATTAAGGCGCAGTTAAAGTCCCCTATAATCAACTGGACCATCGACACACTCGACTGGACAGGAGTAAGTGAAGAAGACATTTATCATAGCGTTTTTGACGGTCGTTTTTCGGGTGGAATCGTCTTAATGCACGACGGATATCAAAGCACCGTCAACGCATTAAAACGCCTGCTGCCCGACCTAAAAACGGACGGATATCAAGTGGTAAGCGTTTCCGCGCTTGCTAAGGCGCACGGCTGCACACTGTACAATGGGAAGGAGTATATCCGTGCAAGAAAACGATAAACAGGGGATACCATGTATGCGTTGAATATATTTTTTCATAAAAAAAGAGGGGCATTCCCCCTCTTTTTATTTTACATTTTTTCAACCGTGTACATACGGAAGAATCTTGAACAGTCGTTTATCCAACCGCTGATATTTACAAGCTCGGGATAGTACGGGTTAATGTCCAACTTACCCGTTGCCGCGCCATGTTCACCGCGGGGATGAATATGCAATTCAAATTCTACACCCGCCTTCGACAACGCCGTTGCGTAATGCAAGGAGTTTACACAAGGCACAATACTATCTTGCACCGTCGTCCAAATAAACGCAGGCGGCGTATCCTTCGTAACCGCTTTATCTACATTCAAGTTTTTCAAAAGCTCCGCTTTCGCTTCATCCGTATAACCAACCAACAAGTTTTCGTGAGAACCCACATGGCCGTATTCGTTAGAAATCACAGGATAAGCGAGAGCAACTGCCGTCGGTTTGCAATTCAATTCCACGCCTGCTTTTTGCGAAGAAGTTTGATATTCTACGGCAAGGTTTGCGGTCAAGTGCCCACCTGCGGAGAACCCTACCACGAACACTTCGTCCGCATTCACATTCATCTCCGCCGCGTTCGCTTTAATATAGTCGACTGCTGCAGAGAGTTCCAACAACTGTTCGGGATATGCTACGTTCGGTGCTACCTCATAGGTCAACACAAAGGCTTGGAAACCGTTTGCGAAAAATTCCGCCGCAATCGGGTCGCCTTCACGCTTACTTACCATTGCATAGCCGCCGCCAGGCACAACGACAACCGCGGGGCGTTTCCAGTTCGGGTCGGGAAAATCCATAGGAAGGTCCATCAAGATACATTCCAACTTGCCACCCTGTAAAAACTTGTACTTTTCTCTCAAATCAACCGTGTAAACTCTCATAATTTACCCCACAATATTTCTTTTGTTAATTAAAAAATTCACTGTAAATTGCTTGGATACTGCCTGCATAATCAGAGCCTTCCACCCCAACGATGATATTCAAGCCGCTTGAACCTTGGTCAATCATATTCACATTGATATGTGCGTCCGAGAGCGCCTTAAACAAACGCGCGGAGGCATCGATGCTCTTTGCAATGCCATGCCCTACCGTCGCCACCAAAGCGATATCTTCATGCGCGAAGATTTTATCGGGATTTACAGCAGCCTTCATCTCCGCAATCAAGGTGGAAACCATACCCTCTTTCAAAAATTCGTTATCGATAACCAAAGACATGGTATCGATACCCGAAGGCATATGTTCGAAAGAAATACCATATTTCCCGATTACGGAAAGCACCTTACCAACAAAACCAACCTCGCTGTTCATCATCGATTTTTCTAAGGTGATTGAGGTAAAGCCTCTCTTACCAGCCACACCCGTAACAACCATATCCGAATCTTCACGCGTGAAATGCTGCACGATATATGTACCAGCGTCTTCGGGACGGAAGGTGTTGCAGATACGGATAGGAATACCTGCCGTACGCACAGGGAAAATCGATTCGCTATGTAAAACATTCGCACCCATATAGGAAAGCTCGCGAAGTTCTTGATAGGTAAGTTCCGCAATCCATCTCGGGGATTGCACAATACGAGGGTCGCACGCGTAAAAACCGCTAACGTCCGTCCAGTTTTCATACAAGCTCGCACCCACAGCACGCGCCACAATTGCACCCGAAATATCTCCGCCGCCGCGAGAGAAAGTTTTTACCTTACCATCTGCACCCAAGCCGTAAAAACCAGGGATAACCGCCCTAGGATATTGTGCAAGTACCTTTGCGCCGAGTGCAAAAGTTTCGTTATCCAAGCAGCCATTTTCGTCAAAACGTATAAATTCTGTCGCATCTACAAACGGGATCTCTAACAATGCGGACATAATCAACGCGGCAAAATATTCACCGCGCGAAGCGCAATAATCTCGTCCTGCGCCTGCAAGCATATCCGCCTCCGCTTTGTCTAATCCTGCCTGCATACCAACATCTTTGCCAAGCTCTTTTTCAATATTCAAAAAACGCACGCGAATTTTGCCAAAAACCTCACGGAAGACATCTTCCGCACCCGCTTCCAACGCATCCGCACATTTGTATAAAAGGTCGGTCACCTTCATATCGCCGCTAAAGCGTTTACCCGGCGCAGACACCACCACGAAACGACGTTCGCTATCCGCGCAAATAATCGCTGCGCCACGCGAAATCGTACTGCCATCCGCCATCGATGTACCGCCAAATTTACATACTTTTAAGCCCATAAAACTCCTTCACAATCAAATGTTGATAACAAGCACCACAAAAACCGCCAAAATGAGCGTAATCAACTTAATCCAGAACTTCGAAACAAATACATTCTTTAAGAAATTGCTAAATTTCATATTTACTTACCCCCAAGCACCTTTTTAGGATTTAACGCCATATCTTGCCAGTAGTAATCTTTCAAAGCATCTACCAGCATATCATAATCGGCATAACGGGTTACATTACCCTGTTTTACAATGGAAATAATCCCCGTTTCTTCAGAAACCACAAGGGAAATAACATTCGCAATTTCCGTAATACCGATGGCCGCGCGATGGCGCGTACCGTATTCCTTAGGATAACTCGTTTTTTGCGTCAAGGGTAGGAAGCAGCCAGCCGCCTGAATTTTATGGCCGTGAATCACCATTGCGCCATCATGCAAGGGCGCCTTGGGGAAGAATACGCCTTCAATCATTTGGGTGGAAATTTCCGCATCTACCACAACGCCGCTTTGTAAAACCTGTTTCGGCAAACTACCGCGCGAAAGGACAATCAATGCACCCACATTGTTCTTGGACATATTTTGCAACGCCTTTACAATGTTGGTAATGCAACGCTCCGTATCCGCTTGCGTAAAGGTTTCTACATTCCCAGAGGAGCCTTCCATCGAGCCTGTTTTCGCCTTATGCACATCCCAGAAATATTTTTTTACCTCCATATTGAAGATAATCAACATCGTCGCCGACAATAAAATCACAAAGAAGGTATATAATTGTTGCGTCATAATTTTGCTGTCGAACACATGCATTGCGCCGCCTGCAATAATCAACGCCCAGTACACCAACATCAATTTCGTTGCATCGTTATCGCGCAAAACCTTCGACACAAAAAAGATGATGAAGAAAAACATCACCATTTCCACAATATACAAGGCATTTATGTTGTTAAAAAAGCTCGTTACTCTTTCCAACAGCCCTGCAAAATCATATCCCAAAAGGTTTATTCCCATAACCTCCTCCTTAACGCGTTGTGCGCGTTTGCGTAAAAATATTAGCCTATTATATTATATAAAGTTTTTCAAGAAAAAGAAAGTGTTTTGTGTAAATTTCTTTACTAATTCCCTTAATTTCCGAAAAACAACCTTGCCGTCACCGTTTTTAAGGCGGATGCAGGGGTTATTTCCCCACATTTAATCGCGCTAATAGCTCCGTAAGTTGCGTTGTAGAGTTCAAGCAATGTTTCTCTACCAAATTTTGCCGCCTGTTCGCGATTTTTTCGCGCCGCAAATTCCTTTATCCCCAACGCCGCCGCAACCTCTTGGTCGCTACCCTTACACAGCGAGGTTTCATACAGCCCCTTGAAGTAAGATGCCAACGACGAAAGCAACGCCGATTCGTTAAAACCACGTGTAGATAAGTCCTTAATCACGCGCATATAAGTAGAGTAATTTCTCCGTGCAAGCGCGTTTGCCAGCTCGTAAATTTTATACTCCGCATCAGGATAAACCAGCTCGTCCACAAGCTCATCCGTCAAGCGTTGCGAGCCAACCGCCGCGCAATAACCGAGCAATTTTTCCGTTTCCTGCGCCACGCGCGCCATATCAAACACACAATAGGATGCCAGCTTTCCGCAGGTTACGCCGTCCGCGTACACCCCTGCCCGTTTACAGGTTGCATAAATCCATTTCTTTATCGTTTCCTCGTCCGACCTTGCACAATCTACATAGGTTACATTCGGTTTTTTCGCAAGCGCCGCCGTACCGGTTTTCCCCTTACCGCTGTTGACAATCAACAAAATCGTGCCGAGAGGCGGATTTTCAAACAAATCTTTCAGGTAGAAATCAAAATCCTTGTCGGTGGGGTAAAATTCGCTAACGCGGACAAGCCGCTTTTCGCTAATGAACGGAAAACAATTTACCGCATCCACCAACCCTTTCAATTTATCCCCTTTCAAGGTATTGCCATCAAAGGAAGCGTAATCGAGGGTTGTTTCCTGCACAAAACGAGATTTTAACAACACCTCCCCCTTTTCACGGAAGAATACCTCCTCCCCTTCAAAAAGGTATATAGGTTGCGCGCCGTTTTCGTCTGTATATTTTCTAAAGTCAATATATTTCACACACAACCTCCCATTTTTGATGTCTATGCTATATTATAGCATAACCATCTAAAAAAAGCAAGAGTATCTAACAATTTTCTTTTTAACGATTTTTTCGTGAAAATTGCCCTTTTTAGCAATTCAACGCGACCATGCCTGCCACAAATGCAAAAATGCACACCCCACCAAGTATAAAACGAAGAGATTTTCTCAAATTCCATTTATCTGTAAAAAATAGCATCGAAACAAGATACACCAACAAAAGCCCTGAGGTAATTACAACCCCCTCTAACGCGAACGAGGTAAAATCGACCACCTCAAAAAGAAGTAAAACCGCTGACCAAACGACATTTGGCAGGTATAATATTCCCACCGACAGCCCGATCGGCAACACGCACGCCACCGCCACAAACAGTAAAAGCAAGGAGAAGATTGCCCCGATGAACGGTACAAATATACCATTTAACAACAACGCCCATCCGGATACATAACCGAAATATTGTAACAACAACGGGGCGGTAAAAATTTGCGCGCCAATGCTTGCGGATAGAAATGATTTTACCGCGCGGTAGATGCGCGTGGAAATACGAGGCGGCGCGGTATCGTCGTTTTCTATCGCCCTCAACTCCGCCTCCGTCAACTTCACAGGAAATACTTTTCGATAGAGTTTTGCACATTCATCACATACCTGCCCTATCGGTCTGCTTAAAAATGCAATCCCGAAACAAGCAGCAAAGGATAATTGAAACCCTGCCGTAAACAGGGAGGACGGCGTAAAAGTAAGAATGCAAATGGCCGCAATGCCGAGCGATTGCAAGAAGTCCGTTTTTACCTGCAATAGCATACCAAGATACGCCACCAAGCATATCACCGTAGCACGCACAACGGACGGCGAAAAAGCGCATACTCCTGCATAGGTAAGCAGTACAAATGCGACAAAGCCAAACCGCAAAGCACCGTGCAGTAGCTTCATCGGTGTTTTCTTCATAAGGAAAAGACACAACCCGAACAGCGCGCCGACATGCAGACCCGACACCGCAAAGATATGCGCGATACCGCCACGGCGGATATTGTTATATAAACCCCATTCTATCCCTGTCGTATCACCCAACAACACCGCGCGTGTTACCACCGCAGGCGTTTCGTCCATACCTGCATCAATCACCGCTTTTGCGCGCGCGTTTAAGAATAAGAACAGGTCAAAGCAATGCCCTGTCTTTACAGCCTCTATGTTGTTCGCCTCTAAATAAATTCCTTCCCCAAAATCCTTTGCCGACGAGGAAAAGCCCTCTGCGGCAAATTCTCTTTTTGTGACGTCACCATGTAAAAGCAACTCATCCGATAAGGTGATATTTTCCATAAATGCGGCAGGCAGGTATGCGACGAGCTTACAATTTTGCTTTTCACCTTCTACCTTTAGGTTATCTAAAACTACCCTACTGCCTGTCGAGTATTCTCGAATTTCCACCACTCTACCCGAAAAGGTACACTCCCCGAAATCGACCGCCTTATCATAGCGGTTGCATTGCGTATAAAAGCCCATAAAGCCTACAAAAAAGCAAATACACAGCACCGCAAACGCCGTCAACGCCTTCTTCCATATTTTTCTTGAAAAGGACAAAAAGACAGGAAACGCCGCCGTAGGGATTAACGCCAAAATCCACAAATTGGATAAATCGTAAAAGCGGCAATAAAAGCAAACAACCACACCGATTGCCAAATAAATGGCGGCAAAAAGCGCAAGGCGGAAATTAAACAACTTCCCCTCGTTAGATTGTGCAATCGTCTGTTTTTCTTCCATACTATCCTGTCAAAAAACCGCAGTTGCCTGCGGTTTTTATCCTTTACCTTTTATTTACGCCAAGGAAATTCTATCCGAAACCGAGCGCAGGAACAAGCCCTTCTCTTCGCCAAGCGTTACGCAATCGTTAACATACGCCGCAAACGCGTCCGTCGGTTTCGCCACGCGGAATACAGAGGCAACAATCGTCTGAATTTCCTCCATATACAACGCAACCTTATCTTCCAACGCGCCACGCACAACAGAGATAATTTCATAAGGCGTATAATCCTTTTCGCTCTTTCTCAAAGGCTCTCCCATTTCCACACGATAATGGTCAAATCCGACGCATTTATCCGTTTTACGGTAGAATTCCGTACCCAACAGTTTTTCATATTTGAACCCACAAAGGGCAATCAACGCCTGCATACGGGCTTCCACCTTACTGCCGTATTTGGTGATGCCTAAACCACTTAAACAACGGCGCACGAGGAAATCGAAGGAAATAGGTTCTTCCGCCGCCACGATACTCTTCAAGCGTGCAATAATTTCCTTATCATTCTCACCCGACGTCACATAGTTGGCGTTCTCAGCCGTCATTTCCACCAAAATCGCCTTTTTATAGGTCTTTTTACAACGGTTAAGCTCCGCGCCGCCCTTCTTATCCGCGCCCGTCAATTTATCCAAGAGATCCTTGATTTTCTTGATTTCGCGTTTCGGGTTGTTGTAGTAGTTTACCGTATACAAACGCATCACGTTCCAGTTGTTACGCTTGAGCGTTTGAATTTGCAACACATTCCGATCCTTAATAGAGAAACGGTTGGGTGTATCGCACATAATCGCCAAAATAAAGCGTTTTCTGTCCTTCGGGTCGATTACGGCAACGTCCACCTTAAAGCCAGACGCCCCCACATCGTAACGGCAATCGTAGCCGTAGCTTGCCAACTCTTCCGCGATATATTTACCGATACCGTCGCGTTTTCTCATCACATTTTCGGAAGAAATTGCAAGGTTTGTTCTACCTTTTTGTGCAAATTCAAGGAACGCCTTTAAGCCCATTACCCCACGGGATTTCGTCTTGCTAAGGTCAATCATCGCACCCGTCATAGACGAGAATACCATCATTTCCTCTCTCGCACGGGAAACCGCAACGTTCAAACGGCGCCAACCGCCAAATTGATTCAAAGGCCCAAAGTTCAAGGATACCCTGCCAAGCTTATCGGGACCGTAGCAGATAGAGAACAAAATCACGTCGCGTTCATCACCCTGTACGTTTTCTAGGTTCTTGACAAACAACGGTTCTTCACGCTCATACGCCGCCTTTTCCAACTTTCTCTCCGCAATCAAAGCGGTCAACTTACGCTCGATATACTCCTTTTGCGCCGTACTAAAGGTAACGACACCGATGCTTTGTTTGTTTGCCTTGGGATCTGCCAAACGGCGCAACACCTCGGCGATAAGCTTATCCCCTTCCTCTTTGTTACGCTTTGTGCCGCCGCGGTCATAGGTACCGTCTTCCACATACACAAAGCTCACCTTGCTCGCCAACGCATCGGGCGAAGGGAAGGTGCAAAGCTTGTTATCATAATACATCGCGTTGGAGAAGGCAATTAAGCTTTCGTGCTTACTTCTATAATGCCACGTCAAATGTCTTTGAGGCATATTGATCGTAAGGCAATCGTCCAGGATACTTTCCATATCCTCTGTTTCAAGGTGTTCCTCATCCACATAATTGCTATTGAAGAACATGGTCGGGGGAAGTTGTTTCGGGTCACCAACGATAATCGCCGTTTTACCTCTTGCAATTGAGCAAATCGCCTCCGCGGTAGGAATTTGCGACGCCTCGTCAAAGATAACCATATCGAACAACCCATTTTCCGCCTTCAAATATTGCGAAACGGTAATCGGGCTCATCAACATACAAGGTGCAATCGCCCGCATAAGCATAGGCGCTTCTTCAAACAATCGTCTAAGCCCCATACCGCGCAGGTTGGTCTTCACCAAACGTTGAAAACTCGCCATTTCAAGCGCAAGCGTGCTATCCGTTGTATCCATCGGCAAACGGGAAATGAGTTTCGCGCGGATATGTTCTCTTGTTAATTTCGCAAACTCATCCATCAAATTACGCAAGCTTTCCGTTTTTTCATCGGACACCGCCGCCGAAAATCTTGCAAGAACAGGGTCAAGGGGAATGTTCGTTTGCAGGAAGTTTTTATAGATATTCTTTTCAAAGCTATCTACAATATTCTCACCCGTCACCTCACCGTTTTCCAACGCGTCGGTGATGAAGGTCAAACCCGCCTTATCCAACGCCTGTGCCGTCTTTTTATACATACACCAGTTTGCAAGCATATCGATATTTTCAATCAACGCGCCTGCCTGTGAGGTATAAGCATCCAGCGTTTCTTCCATCGGAATCTTCGCCCTATTCGCATTTGTAATCGTAAGGAAACTGTTTTCCGCCTCCTTAAAGCTGGTCATCGAGCGCATTAACCCCTGCAAAACAGGCATCGCATAACCGCAAGCCGCACGCATACACATACTATTAAAACTGTCGGGGTTATAATCCATAAACACGGACAAACACAAGCTATGCAGCTCGTACAAGTCCTTCATAAAGTTCTTTCTCGCGTCGAAGAAATCTACCCTGCCAAATGCAAAGGTGAAATATTGCGAAAGTTTCGTATTCGCGCGGATACACTCCATCGCCTCATAAATATCGTAGGTCGTTTTCAAGAGGGCAACCACCTCCTCGTCACGCAAGGTTGCGTTTGCCATCTTCGTCAATTTTTTCGCAATCGCGCGTACCGTCTTATTCTTTTCATAATCGGCACTGCCCGTTTCCAACCACGCGCCAAGCTCCTTGTAATCTTTACCAAGGTCAATCAACTTTTTACAAGTAGCGTGGTATTTTTCAAGGCAAGCGTCCAAACGCTTGTTGGCGTTGAAGAAAGCGAAAAATTCCTCTTCATTTTCCTTGAAATATTTATTGAGAGAGCCGCTTTGCAAACGCCTTGCAATTTCGCAAAGGGTTTCCAGCTTTTTCCGTGTTAAGGTGCTAATGTGTTGGCGGTACAAATCCAAAAACAGCGCGATATAATTTTTAAGATGCTTAATTTCCGCAATCATTACCTCGGAAGCGCAATATACCGAATCGCGTACCTCTAAGCTATATTCGCTTAAATTTACATTGGTAAAGGGGGAATTGTGCACGCCGCCGCATTCCTTTGCCGCCACCGCCGCTTGCACCATCATATGCTCGTATTCTTCAATCTTTTCCTTGGTCAAGCCATCATAGAAAGTGCTTTCGATATTCATAATCGCAGGGGCGTTTTTGTTCTTCAAACAAATCATCAACGCCTCATACACCGACACACCCAAACGGCGCTTTTTATGCAAAGCCTCCAACGGTTCGCCAAGCTCCGTTTTTAAGCGTGCAATCGCATTAGAGGTTTCGCCTAAAGACGCCTGTTCTTGCGCGCCTGCAAGCCCCAAAGTGTTTTGTAATTTTTGCAATACTTCCGTTTTGTTTGTCTTGTTGGAGTGTAATTCAAGGCAGAAATCCCCTATCCCAAGCATATCCAAACGCTTTTTAACCACCGATAAAGCCGCCTGCTTTTCCGCAACGAAAAGCACGGTCTTGTTATCATTCAAGGCGTTGGCAATAATGTTGGTAATCGTCTGCGACTTACCTGTCCCCGGAGGGCCGTGCAAAACGAAGCTCTTGTCCTTTTGCGACAGCGCAATCGCACTCCATTGCGATGCGTCCGCAGGCAAGGGGGTAAGGGTAGCTTCGGGGGTAGAATCGTCCTCCTTTAAGGATTCTTCTAAACCACCGCCCACCAAAATAGAGTTTTCAAGCAACGCTTCGATAATCTTATTTTTCGAAAATTCGTTGATGTTTTGACGAAGGTCGTTCCACATTTGATAGCGCGAGAAGGAGAACGCCGCCACATACACGTCGTCAATAACCTCCCAGTTACGCATCTTCACCACTTCCACGCGCACCATCGCAAGAATTTCGGAAATCTTCAACCCTTGCACCGCATCCGCCAAACCGCGGATATCAATGTTAAATTCCTGTTTCAAAAATTCTAACAAGGTGGTATTGACGGAGAAATCCTCGTCCGTCACGGTGATTGCGTAACCGCTTGCCCCCTTACTCTTTTTAATTTGAACGGGTAAAAGCACCAACGGCGCGTAATGCTCCGCACCGTCCGTACGGGAATACCATTTCAAAAAGCCCATAGACAGGTATAAAATCTTTGCGCCCGATTCTTCGTAGGATTCTTTATTTTTACGAATTAAACGAGCCAAAAGCTCGGTCATCACAGGCCCTTCTAAATAGGTACGGATAAGCCCCGACTTATTTTCCAAAGCCACCAGCTCACGCATTTGTTTCGCATCTGCGCTAATCCCAAACGGCTCCTTCCTCGCCGCAATTTCCTTCACAGCATCCGTGGCAGGGGCAAACACCAGCTCGTCCTGCTCCGTTAATGCGTCCAAGGTTGCATCCGCGGAGGCGGACAACAATTTCACCGCCATCTTCGCAGGGTTAAAATGCAACAAGGTATTCTTCATAGACAGGTCAAGCAAACGGCGTTCCCATTGCTTATCCCGCGTTTCTTCCGTATCCAAGGACAGCTTTTGCGTTTCGCGCAATTCCTTCGGCGCGGCATCGGGCGACATATCCTCTTCAGACAACAACTCGTACCCCTTTACGCTCTTTGCGCGCAAAGGCAAGGGCATCACGCGCGCCATACGGCAACGGCGGACATCTACATAACGTTCATAATAGCCACCCTGTAATTTTTGGCGGAAATGGCTTTCCGACGTGGAATACGCGGCGTTTTTATCCGAGAACAAATCTTCTATGTCGAAACAGCTGATATTGTTAATCCCTTCGGCGATATACGCGTCCAAGCGTTGCATATCGTCGGAAACGGTATCAAGAAAACAGTTATCATACAGCCACACACCTGCCGTTACTTCCTGTTCGCCAAACACAAGAATCGGGTGCAAGCCCATGCTTTCCAAACAACTGCAAGTAAACAACGCCATATCCAAAGAGCTTGCTTTGCGTTCGGTCAGCAGCTTTACCCCCGCACCTGCCGCAACGGGTTGCGAAATATCACAAGGCTTTTTCAAGATGGAAAAACGGCGGAACACCGCGTAAATCGCCGCGATGATACGGCGCACCGCGTTTTTATCGTTGCCGATATAGCTACCCAACTCGCAAGGGGTGCTCCATTTTTTAAGCTGTTCCATTACTTCGGTACGAACGCGCGCGCAATCGCCAAGCTTCGGACGAACAAAGGACGCCAACAATTCCGCATCCCCCTCTACACCCTGCCAGTAATCAAAGGGCATAGTGGTCACCGTCCATTCCTGCGTTAAAATCACCTTTTTGTCCTTACGCAGGGTAACAATTACCCGTTCTTCCGACACTTTGTCAATGTTAGAAAAGTAGAGTGGGGATAAGATGCTGTCAAAATCTACCTGTACCGCGCTTTCAAAGGGAATGTCAATTTCCTTTTCGGTGGGCAACAACATTCCGCTTTCGTTTTGAACGGATAAAATCAACCCTTCCACCGTTTCCCCGCCTTCATTTTTGATTTGCAGGCTAGAAAACAACGGACGGCGCGCGAAATAATCGGCGTACGAAATCACCTTCGCCACTTCGCCGTGAATGGATAAAATTTCCTCTAACTTTCTCGTTTTTTGTGCCATATTTACTCCTAAATACCATTTATAATGGTATTTCTCCATTTATTCACCTCTATTATACACGCTTACTATGAAAAAATCAACCCCAATTTAAGAAAAAGTATGCTGAAAGTGTGAACTTTTTTCAAGGCGCGCCAAAAAAGAAAAACGCGTAGCAAGCGACTACGCGTTTTTTTGTTTTTCTTATTCTAAGTACTGCGAAACGGTATAGGACAACCTATCCAGCACATCCTCAAGCTCCCCAAAAAGCATACAGCCTGCCGCGCGGACATGTCCACCGCCGCCATAACAACCTGCCAAACGATTTACGTCCACATAGGTTTTCGAGCGTAAGGAAATTTTATATTGCCCCTTTTTCACCTCTAACAGCGAGGCTGCAACCTCTACCGTATCAACGTTAAGAGGAAAATCGACAAACCCTTCG
This sequence comes from Candidatus Scatosoma sp., assembly GCA_045636845.1. Classification (GTDB taxonomy): domain Bacteria; phylum Bacillota; class Clostridia; order Christensenellales; family Borkfalkiaceae; genus Scatosoma. Next base: position 1,998 of record JAZTYG010000116.1, on the reverse strand, counting down.
GTCATCCCGACGTCTGCGCCGCATTCCTCCATATTCTTCTTCGATACGATAATCGCCGCAAAACGCTCCTCGTGGTAAAAACGCATAGCGCTCATGGTACGGGCGTGCAGCATTGCGCGCGCTCTCGTTTGACGCTTGAACAGTAAATAATTTAGACGGTTGATGTCCGCCCCTGCCTTTACAAGCTTTGCCGCCAACAGCAAGGTTTTCTCTTTGACGTCGTCGTGGGAGAAATTTCCCGAATCCGTCAACAACCCAACCAACAAGCATTCCGCCGTTTTTTTGTCAAATGGAGCACCCATGTATTCGATGAGTGTTGCTATGTGCATACAATTCGCCGCGCATTCCTCCACAAAATTATACTTTGCAAAGCGTGTGTTCGAGATGTGGTGGTCAATATTCACGGTGTCGATTTTCTTACGTTTTGCAAGGTAAAAGCTTTCCGTTAAATTGCCCAAACGCTGCTCATCGCTGCAATCTACCGCTATCACCAAATCAAACTCCCCTTGCGGCGTTTTACGCACCTTTTCTACCCCGTCCATAAAGGTCAAATTGGACGGAATATCCGATTCAACGCATACCTGGTTAGGGATATTGAAAAAATCAAGCGCCGTGGAAAGAGCAAGCGCACTGCCGAACGCATCCCCGTCGGGGCGCATATGGGTCATAATCAACACACTTCTCGCCTGCTTTATACGCATCGCAATTTGCTGTAATGTGTAATCCATAAACTTTCTCCGAATAATATTCCCCCTCTAAAAGAGGGGGATACTTTTTCTTTTATGTGGGTTTTCGCCCTATTGCCTTAATCCTCGTCCTTTGTTTCGGGCGTGGAATAGGTGATTTTTTTGAACAATTCGTCCATCTTTGCGCCATATACCATGCTGCCGTCCAAACGGAAGGTCAAGGCAGGTACAGTACGCATACGCATTACTTGCGCCAACTGATGGCGGATAAAGCCTGCGCTTTCCTGCAATGCTGCAAGGGATTGTTTGCTGTCCGTTTCACCCGTACCGTAAATACTTACATAAACGATAGCCGTTTTCAAATCGGGCGCAACATCCACCTCGGTAATGGATACCATACCCTTTACACCAGGCATTCTATCCTTTTGCAAACGAATAATTTCACTAATTTCCTTTTGATATTCACCGTTCAAACGGGAGGTTCTCGACACCTTCATTATGCCTTCAATTCCTCCGTGATATAACATTCGATAATATCGCCTACGCGGATTTCGTTAAAGCCTTCGATTGCACAACCGCATTCGTAGCCATGCGCAACTTCTTTCACATCGTCCTTGAAACGCTTTAACTGCTTCACGCCGCCTTCGCAAATCATGATATCTTCACGGTAAATTCTAAGCTTACCGCCACGAACAATCTTACCATCCGTAACGTAGCAACCTGCAATCGTACCAACGCCCGTAATGTTGAACGTCTGACGAACTTCACACTTACCGGTAAGCACTTCTTTAAGCTTAGGTGCAAGCATACCCTTAAGCGCCGCTTCCATATCGTCCAACAATTCGTAAATGATACGGTAGCTGCGTACATCTACCTTCGATTGTTCAGCAAGTTTCTTTGCCTTCGTATCGGGACGAACGTTGAAACCGATGATGATGGCGTTTGCGCTATCTGCAAGCATTACGTCGCCTTCGTTGATAGCACCTGCCGCGGAGTGAATAACCTTCACGCGGATTTCTTCGTTGGAAATCTTTTCCAAAGACTGTTTCACGGCTTCTACACTACCCTGTACGTCACCCTTAACAATGAGGTTGAGGTTCTTAATCTTACCTTCTTCTACCTGTGCGAATACATCGTCAAGCGTAACGCGGCTCTGTTGCTTAATCATATTTTCGCGTTCTCTGTTCTTTCTTTCTTCCTGTACCTGTTTCATGAGCGCTTGGTCAACCGCCATAATGCTGTCGCCTGCGTTGGGTACATCTTCCAAGCCCAAGATGGAAACCGCCATCGAAGGGCCTGCCGATTTTACAGG
>JAZTYG010000115.1:0-10557 GCA_045636845.1 Candidatus Scatosoma sp. | reverse complement strand
CGCAGGGGCTTGTGCAAATCTTGAATAAGTGCGGCTACGAAGGCTACGTTTTCTGCCGTCCCATGAACTGGATTTTCGATTTGCCGAGAATGCTCTTCAACTGGATTGGCTTTGACGGCAGCACGGTAAAAGCGGCTCGTTTCCAAGACGATACCATTTATTGTTCCGAACTCGGCAACGCAGTAAACGCAATCAAGCGTAAGATGAAACCTTGGGAAAACGAAGAGGTTGCCTTTGCGCTTTGGGGGGTAGGTAACCACGGCGGCGGCGCGTCCAGAAAGGACTTGACGGACATTGCGGAATTCGCAAAAGAACAGGCGAAAAACGGCGTTACCATTTTACATAGCACCCCTGAAACCTTCTTCGGTAAAGCAATCCCCGAAGCGGAATTTAACGCGGCTTTGCAGCCCTGCTTTGTAAAATGCTACACCTCCATTGCGCGCTTGAAGATGAAATATGCAGAGCTTGAAAACAGCCTCCTTAAAACGGAAAAAATCTGCGCGTACGCGGCAAAAGAAGGGATTTACGATTACAACCTCGAAGCCTTCTCGGAAGCGCAAAAGAACATGGCTGCAATGCAATTCCACGACGTATTGTCGGGTACTTGTATCATCGAAGGAGAAAAGAGCAGCTTGAGAAAAGCGGACTACGCTATGGAGTTGTTGGATCAAGAATTTACAAAGGCGTTTATGGCACTTTGCAAGGATTATTCCAAAGCAACCCCTGGCGAATATCCCATCTTCGTTTACAACCCTCAGCCTTATAAGGAAGAACAAATTTTCAACGGTGAATTCTTCCTCTTGAATCCCATCGTTTCCGAAACGGAAGGTTACGAATTTGTCGTTAGAAAAGACGGCGAAGAAGTGCCTTTCCAGATTATAAAAGAATCCTCTTGTATCAACATGGATAGAAGTAAGCGTCTTGCTATCAAGGCGGAATTGAACCCCATGTCCCTTACCCGTTTTGACGTAGAAGTGAAGAAAGGTAAGAGAGTTTACTTGGATAGAACGACGATGACCGAAGTGGAATGCGGCAACGGTGCGAAAGCGGCGTTTGATGCGGAAAACGGCGGTTTGAACTCGTACATGGTAGGGGGTAACGAGTTCTTGAAGGGCGCGGCTTTCCAACCCGTTGTATATGACGATAACGCTGACCCTTGGGGCTGGCACATGAAAAAAGTGGGCAGCAACTACCGCAAAGCAGCCGCGAAAACCGCGTTGCGCGTGATTGAAAAAGGCGATTTGTTGACCACGATTGAAAGCTTCTACGATACGGGTAAATCGGATATCCGCGTGGCTTATACGATGTATAAAGACTTTGACTATGTTGACGTAACGGTAAACGTTTACTGGAACGATGCAGGCAAGGGCTTGAAGTTGGAAATTCCTGTAAAGGAAATCGGCCGTTTTATCGGTCAAACTTCGTTTGGTACGCAGGAATACGGTCAAGAAACGGAAGAATGTTCGCACCGCTTCGTTGGCGTAGAAAAGGACGGCAAGGTATTGGCGTTGTTCAAAGACGGTACTTATGGTTGCTCCATCGAAGATGGAAAACTTTACATCAACCTTTTGAACGGTTCGGTATATTGCGCGCACCCCGTAGATCAGTTGCCCATCATCGATGAAGAACGCTTCAACTACTATATCGACCTTGGCAGACATACCTTTACCTTCCGTTTGCAGGTATGTAAGGAAGAAGAGCTTGAAAAGAAAGCGACTGCATTCACGCAGAAACCTTACGCGCTTAACTTCTACCCTCACGGCAACGGTACGAAGAAGGAAACGAGCTCCATTACGCTTTCCAACGAAAACATTACGCTCTCCACCCTTCGTAAAGTTTCGGACGATACCTACATGGTACGCTTGATTAACAACTACAAGGAAGCGGCGGAAACGACCTGCACCGTATTTGACAAGACCTTGAACTTGTCCTTTGGTAAGTATGAGGTTAAGACGTTGCTTTACAAGAATGGCGAATTGAAAGAACACGATTCGATGTTGAATTTGTAATCAATAGTAAAAATGAACGCAAATCCCACGCTTTCACGCGTGGGATTTACCAAATAATGAGGAAAATATGGAAAACACATGGAAAAGGGTGAAAATTACCGTAATGAAGATGGCGAGATACGATGATTTAATCGCGCAGTTTGAAAACCCTATTGAACATGCTTGCGATATGCAAATGGGGCAGGTTTTTTACAGTGAGAATGGGGAAAAACCGCAAAATATGTGCGATAGTGCGTGGGAAAGCATGGCGTATTTTGTCAAAACGCTCGCCGAGGGCGGCGGAAATTTTTACGACGGTTGGATGAAAAATCCGCACTCCGCGATGATTTCCTGCAACGATGGTTTTCGTCCCGTTAGCTTTTTGATTGAAACTGTATAAATGGAAACCCGCCGACAAGCAAGACGCTTGTCGGCGGTTGTTTTATTGTAGCATTTTAACGGTCGGCAAAAGCCAAGCGGATACCCATATTTTGAATAAGGGTGCAAGCCGATTTTACACGGTCGGGTTTGTATTCGTTTGCGATGTGTCCGTCGAACCCAACGGATAAACGCACACCCGATTTTTTCACGATTTCTTGTTGCTGTTTGTTCTTGAAAAACTCCGTCACATAGTTATGCGATTTGAAACCGTGCAGGCTGTCGTAATTGACGTTCATTTCCCAAAAAATCCCTGCCTCCGCCATTTTACGGAAATAACGGTAGGGCTCTTCCCCGATGCTTTCGATAAAGGCAAACATATCCGTATGCGCCACGCCGACGGGACAACCCAAACGCTTTGCATAGGCGAATAAATCCCCGTTCGTAATCGATTGCGGATGGTCGAGATTTTCAAGAAGCGCAAAATCGAAAAAGGAAACGTCCGCGTTGTGGGGCAGGGCGTAGCTGTCCTTTGCCTTTAAGGTGCAAACCTCGATACCGCAAAGAATTTTAATCTTTCTCGCGTACTTATCGCGGAGTAAATTCATATGGTCGTAGTAACGGTTGAGTGTTTTGCCGTAATCGGCGTCTAACTTTGCGCCTTGATCCCAACAAAATTCCTTACGGGCGCAACCCACGCCGTAGTTATGGTCGCAAATACCAAGCTGTTGAATACCGCCGGCAATCGCCGTTTCAATCATCTTTTCCGGCTTGTCCTGCGAACAAAAAGAATAATAGGTATGCGCGTGTAAATCTTGAATCATCTTTCTCGCCTCTCGTTTATTTCCACACTATTATAATACATATATCCCAAGAATGCAAGAGAAATATAAAAAAACTTTTGCCAAAAAAAATAAAAAAATTGGAAAAATTTTTCAAAACCCTATTGACAAGCTAGAAAAAAGCAGGTATACTATAAACAACTATAACGCGTTATAGTATTTGTTATAGTTATTATCATGAACTCCGCAAAAGAGTTCAATAGGGCAAAGGGTGTTAAGGTGGACGTAAAATCAAAGGTATTGCACGCGGCGGCGGAGATGTTTTTATCAAAGGGGTATCAAGCCTCGACGGTGCGTGAAATTGCAAAGGCGGCAGGGGTAAATTTGGGTTCGTTAACCTTTGTGTTTGGAAACAAAGAGCAACTCTTGTGCGAGCTGGTAGCCTACGTATTAGAAGGGCAGTTCAGCGCGATGAAGAAATTGTTGGAAGGAAAAACGGACGATCGAATTTTGTTCTACGCGGCGGAAACCACCCTGCAATTATACATGGCGGAAAGCAGTGAACATATGCGTGAAATGTACAACGTTTCCTATTCGTTGCCGCATTCTACCCAGGTAATCTTCCGTACAATAACGGGAAAGCTACAAGATATTTTTGGGGCGCATTTACCTCATTTGGAAACCAAGGATTTTTACGAGCTGGAAATCGCGTCGGCGGGGATTATGCGTAATTTTCTTTCCGTACCCTGCGATATGTATTTTACGATGGAGCGTAAAGTGGCAAGGTTTTTGGAAACGACCTTTCTTGTGTATCGTATACCCGATGAAAAAATTGCAGAGGCGGTTGCGTTCGTGAGGCAGTTTGACTTTGTGAAAATAGCAGGCGAAGTAATCGAATCGATGTTAACTTACTTAAAATCTAAAATATAAAACCTCATGGTTATTAAGTCTATAAAAAAGCAAGGGGACAAAAAAATGAAAAAATTGGTATCATTATTGGCTATGGTTGCCGTACTTGGCGCTTCTATAATGGGTACGGTAGGCTGTTCGTTCGGCGGTGGCGGCGGCTCGAAAGGGAACGCTTTGACGGGCACGACGGGCGCGAAAATTGCGTTGGCGAGAGAGCGTTTGGATGAAAAGGTATTTTCTGAAAAGATGAGCTTTTGGGACGAGGGAAGCACGGTAGGCGTGAAATCGAACGGAACAGCGCCGTCGGGCGTGGTTAGAAAGGCGGTGAAACGCGCAAATGCGGCTACCTCGAAAGGGGTTACGGTGCAAGGCGACAAGGTGCGTTGGAGTGAGTTTGGAAACAATTTCGGCACGATGGAAAATTTTGAAAACGTGTTTGGTGAAATTGAAATCAAAGCGGCGCAGGTGGCGGAAAGCATCGGTATTATCAAAAAATACGTTGGTATTACCGACAAATGGTTGGGGGAAAATCAACTGCTTTTGGTAGAAGAAAACCGCGAAACCTTGGTGGAAAATTATTTCTTCGAAGATCCAAATTCCACAGGATATCAGGTGGCGCACCGCTATACGCGTGAGGATGCGAAAAATATCTATGATATTTACAGCTATGCAAGCGAACGCGGGGAAAGCGGTCAAAACCGTTTGAGATATATCCCTGGGGAATATTATGAAAGAGCCTATGTACATTCCAGCGGTTTTACCGATTATTTCATGGCGGAAAAATCGAGCGGTTACTGGAAACTCAGCCGTTTCGGCGATGTGCGCGTGAGTGACGGCGGCAAACATATATACATAGAAAATTACGTAATCAAAGACGGCGTGGGCATCGGCATTTTGTACAGCAACAGCGAGATGAATGACGGTTATGACCACGAAAGCATTACTTACGATTTCTTTGATACAGCGACAGGGCAAGACCTTTTTAGGGCGGTTGAGCTTGACAGCGGCGATTACAATGTTTCTACCTATTTAGGCAATATTGCAAGCGGTTTGGCGTATGTGGAGGCGAATAAGGCGGACGTGCGCTTTGACGGGGATATTGCTATGAACCAAATGGGGCTGGCGGGTCGGTTGGTGTTTAACGGGGATAAGCTCGGTCAAGACACCGCGGATATTCATATTAACGGTGTGGACGTGGGGTATGATTACGCGCACGAAAGATACCACGGTATGACGGATATGATGATTGATGCAGATTCGTTGTTGCACGCTTTGGAAAAGGCGGACAATTACTGGACGGCGAACGGCGCGGCGTTGAAAACAAGACTTTCTTCGATGAGCGAATCGGTTACCTACGCGCAAACCCTTTCTAAATCCTTTACGGATACTGTGGAATGGAATGGTTATCCTGCGGCAACCGTTGAAGGGCTTGCAAAGGGGCAAGAGGCTTTGGAAAACTTCTTTGCGGAAGGTACGGCAACCTATAATAAAGTAAAAAATTATGAAAAAATTGAATATAAGAGAGAAGAAGTGGCAAAGGTTTCGTTTGCGACGGTGGACGTGATGGATACTTCGCAAAGTACTTACGAAAACGGTAAAATCACCTTAAACAACGCTTCTTTGACCATTTCCGATACGACTTTGTTAGAGGCTGGCGGCGAATATGTTTTGAAGGTTGGCTTGGCATTGAAAAACAATAACGGTTTACAAAGCGTAAATATGGTCACCTTAGATACGGCGCAGGAAACGAAGGTTACTTTTGCCGAAGGCGGAACCGCTTTGACCGTAACGCAAAGCGGGGAATATGTTATCCCTGCAAACCTTGCGGAAGGCAATTACGCGGTGGTGGCGTATGTGGCAACGGCGGATGAGGGTATCCGCGTGAGCAACTTACAAGAGGTTGCTTTTGGTACTGTCACGGCAGGCGAAGTGCCTTCAGCCGCGATGAAGGTAGACGTGAAAAAGGCAGACAGCGGTTTGGCGGTGCATTACGGCGTGAAGTTGAGTGTGCAGGCGGATATTAAGGCGCAGGCAAGCTATACGGCGGAAGATATTGAAAAGGCGTTAACGCGCGCGGTATTGATGTACGGCTATCCCAAGACGGGCGAAGTGGTAACAACGGAGGACGGTGAGCCTTTGCCTGCGGACAGCGTAATAGAGGGCGGCACCTATAAGGTGAAATTCTTTATCCACACCGAGGACGGTATGGCAGAGGCGTACGCCTATGTGACAATCGGCTAAAACGTAATAAAAAGGTCTTTTGGGGATATCCCGAAAGACCTTTTTTCTATGTATTTTTGTGGGGTGTGGTTTAGTAAATCAATTTTACACCCTTAAGATCGCTGTCCTTAGGGGGCGCGGTGTCCGTTACCACCAAATCATAATCGGACAACGCCGCCAAACGGTAAGTGCCGTGGGCGCTAAATTTCGTGTGGTCGATGAGAAGAATTTTTTGCTTGCAACGCATAAACGCGGCGCGCTTAATTTCCTTTTGGTCAAGTGAGCGTTCGAACGTGGCGTCGCCGATAACCGCCGCGCAGGAAGAAATCATCAAATCGAAGGCAAAATCTTCTAACTGTCTTGCCGTCCAGCTGCCCGTTGCCGAGTTGGTGTTAAAGTGAACGTTTCCGCCGAGTAAAATCAAATTGAGGTTGGGCTTTTTCGACAGCTGAATGGCGGTTTGCAGGTTGTTGGTTACCACCGTTTTGAAACTCAAATCCACACGCTCCGCAAGGGCGAGGGCGGTGGAAGAGCTGTCGATGAAAAGGGACTTAAAAGAGGGGATATAGGGCAGGGCTTTCGTTGCCGCGCGTTCCTTCTCGTTGGCGTTCTTTTCCATACGGAAGAAGATGGAAATTTCCTCTGCGTTTTCGGGCAGTAAAGCGCCGCCGTGGCTGCGCTCGACAAGCCCCATGCTCTTCATCTCCGCAAGGTCGCGGCGAATGGTTGCCTCGCTTACAAAAAGGGCTTTTGCAAGCTCGTTTACCCCTGCGGATTTGTTTTCTTTTAACCATTTTAATATCTCATTTTGTCTTTCTGTTAATGCCATTTGAGGTTTTACCTTATTTTTTGATAATTTTTTGCACGTTTTATGCTCATTTGTGCGTGTTTATGCTCATATCATACCACAAAAAATTTTTTTTGTCAATCTTTCAAACATATATAGACAAGAAAAAATTATTGTGTTATAATACTCATGATACAAAATAGGCACACTAGGAACACTTTGTTTTTCTGGTAAAAATTGCCTACGGTTATCCTAAAGGATAAAAGGAAGGACGAAAATGAGATACTATTTGGCAATCGACATCGGCGCATCTTCGGGTAGACATATTATTTCCTATTTGGAAAATGGTAAAATGATCACGGAAGAAATTTATCGTTTCCAAAACGGCCCGGAAAATTTGACCGCTTTTGACGGAAATGAACACCTTATGTGGACGCACGAGCGTTTGTTCGGTGAAATCCTCAACGGTTTGAAAAAGGCAAAGGAAATCGGTAAAATTCCGTACTCGGTTGGTATCGATACTTGGGGCGTTGACTATGCGTTGTTGGACGAAAACGACGAGGCAATCGGCGGTACGTACTGCTACCGCGACGACCGTACCGAGGCGACGATCCCTCAGGTGCACAGTGTTTTCCCTTTTGAAACTTTGTTTGCAAAGACGGGTATCGCGTTCGCGTCCTTTAATACGATTTATCAATTACTCGACGATTTGAAGACGGGTAGAATGGCAAAGGCGAAGAGCTTTTTGATGTTGCCCGATTATTTCCACTTCCGTTTGACGGGTGTGAAGAAACAGGAATACTGCAACGCAACCACGACGGGTATGGTAAACGCGAAAACGCATACTTGGGATGAAGAAATCATCGAAAAGCTTGGTTATAAAAAAGAATTGTTCGGCGAGCTTGCTCAGCCCGGTACGGTGGTAGGGGACTTTAGCGATGAAGTTGCGGCAATCGTAGGTTACAAGGCAAAGGTTGTGTTACCTGCAACGCACGATACGGCAAGCGCAGTTTTGGCGGCTCCTTTGGAAGCGCAAACCCCTTACATCTCCAGCGGTACTTGGTCGCTTTTGGGTGTGGAACAAAACAAAGCGCACACCTCGAAGAGCGCGCTTGACGCAGGTTACTCCAACGAAGGCAGCTTGAATTATACGGCTCGTTTGCAAATCAACATTATGGGTCTTTGGATGATTCAACAGGTTCGTCACGAGTTGGATGATAAGTACAGCTTTGCAGAACTTGCAGACATGGCAAGGGCAAACCCTGTACCTTACGAAATCAACGTAAACGACCAACGTTTCCTTGCGCCCGAAAACATGACGGCGGAAATTACCGCAGCGGTTGGTAAAGAATTGACGGTTGGCGAAATGGCATACGTAATCTACAACAACCTCGCAAAATATTACGATTTGGCGTTGAAGGCGTTGGAAGAGGTTACGGGTGAAAAATATGAAACCCTCAACATTATCGGCGGCGGCAGCAAGAATATGCTCCTCAACGAAATGACAATGCAATATACGGGCAAGCGCGTTATCACCGGCCCTGCGGAAGGTACGGCAATCGGCAACCTTATGATGCAGATGGTTGGTTGCGGCGATATCGCAAACGTACAAGAGGGCAGACAAATCATTAAAAACTCGTTTGACATTGTAGAACTCTAAGAGGTAAAAAAATGAAAGTTTTGTTTTATGGTGATTCGATTACCGACGCAGGTAGAAATTACAATTTACTCTACGGCGATGAGGCGATGGGGAATGGCTATGTAAAGTATGCAGCAGCGGGTTTGAAGGAAAGAGGCTTTGCGGAAGAAGACCTCATCAACCGCGGTATTAGCGGCAACCGTATCGTAGATTTATACGCGCGTATCAAGGTGGATTGTTGGAACCATCAACCCGATTTTATCAGCATCTTAATCGGTGTAAACGACGTATGGCACGAGGTAGAAGGGAAAAACGGCGTAGAGCTTGACCGTTTTGAAAAAATGTACCGTATCCTTATCGAAGACACGAAGAAAGTGTTGCCGAATGTAAAAATGATGCTTTGCGAACCCTTCATTTTGGAAGGCTTGGCAACGAGCGCGAAGTTCGGCCAGTTCTTGGAAGTGTACAAATACGCGGAAGTGGTGAAGAAGTTGGCGGCGGAATACGGCTTGTACTTCTTACCCTTACAGGAAAAATTAACGCAGGCGGCGGCAAACGCTACGGCGGCGGAATATCTTGCGGACGGCGTACACCCTGCAGAAGCAGGCGCGAAGCTGATTGCAAACGAATGGCTGAATGCCTTTGATAAAATTTAACAAGAAAATAATTAAAAAGATATAAATTAAGGAGATAACTTTTATGTCCAGATACGAAGAAGCAAAAAAGATCTACGCGCAATACGGCGTTGATACTGAAGCGGCAATGGAAAGATTGTCCAAACTCTCCGTTAGCGTACACTGCTGGCAGGGTGACGACGTTATCGGTTTTGACGGTAGCGACTCCCTTTCGGGCGGTATTCAAACGACAGGTAACTACCCTGGCAGAGCAAGAAACCCCGAAGAATTGTTCGCTGACCTTACCACGGCGTTCAAATTGATGCCTGGTAAAAAACGTGTAAACGTACACGCTTGCTATGCAATCCTTGGTGAAGACAAGGGTAAGGTAGATCGTGACGCTTACGAATACAAGCACTTTGAACCTTGGGTAAAATGGGCAAAGGAAAACGGCCTTGAAGGCGTTGACTTTAACCCTACCTGGTTCTCCCACCCTATGATGAAAGACGGCTTGTCCTTGTCCTCCCCCGATGAAACGGTAAGAAAATTCTGGGTAGCACATGGTAAAGCTTGTATGAAGATTGCTGCGGAAATCGGTAAAGCAATGGGCAGCCCTTGCTGCGTAAACCTTTGGGTTCCCGATGGTACGAAGGATATCCCCGCTGACCGTCTTGGTCCTCGTCTTCGTTTGAAGAAATCCTTGGACGAAGTGTTGGAAGGCTACGACAAGGAATGGGTTATCCCTGCGGTAGAAAGCAAGGTATTCGGTATCGGCGTAGAAAGCTACACCGTAGGCAGCAACGAATTCTATCAGAACTATGCGGCAACGCGCGGTATCTGCTGCTTGCTTGATACTGGCCACTACCATCCTACCGAAGTGGTTTCCGACAAGATCCCTTCGATGCTTGCGTTCTATGACAAGGTACAGCTTCACGTATCCCGTCCTGTAAGATGGGACAGCGACCACGTAATCGTTGTTGATGATGAACTTAAGGAACTTTCCAAGGAAATCATCCGTAACGACGCTGACGATAAGGTGATCGTTGCGCTTGACTACTTCGACGCAAGCATCAACCGTCTTTGCCCTTGGGTAACGGGTGTTCGTTCCATGCAGAAAGCATTGCTCTCCGCAATCCTTCAACCCTATGCAGAAATGAAGAAATTGCAGGACGAAGGCAACTTCACGAAAGTATTCTATATGCATGAAAGAGTGAAGTACTTGCCTTTCTGTGACGTTTGG
>JAZTYG010000114.1:0-30024 GCA_045636845.1 Candidatus Scatosoma sp. | reverse complement strand
AATCTTCGATTGCAACCGCAAGCAATTCTTCCACATGGCTCATTTCCGCCTCAATTTCTTCTTTGCTTACAGGTTCTTCGACAACCTCTTCAACAGGTTCTTCTACAACTTCTTCAACAGGTTCTTCAACAGGTTCTTCAACAACCTCTTCAACGGGTTCTTCTACGATTTCTTCAACAACCTCTTCAACAGGTTCTTCTACGATTTGCTCGACAACCTCTTTAACAGGTTCTTCTACGATTTCCTCGACAACCTCTTTAACAGGTTCTTCTACGATTTCCTCGACAACCTCTTCAACAGGTTCTTCTACGATTTCTTCAACAACCTCTTCAACAGGTTCTTCTACGATTTCCTCGACAACCTCTTCAACGGGTTCTTCGATGATTTCCTCAACGATTTCGTCAACAATCTCTTCCACGATTTCGTCAACAATTTCTTCTACGATATCCTCGACGATTTCCTCAACGATTTCCTCAGGAACATTCTCTTCTACGATTGCTTCCACAATCTCCTCAACCGCTTCTTCAATCGTTTCCTCAACGATTTCCTCAACGATATCTTCGACTATTTCTTCGACGATCTCTTCAATCACTTCCTCGTCGTAATCTTCCACGATTTCGTCAATTACATCATACGCCGCCGCTTGACCGCTACGGCAAAGACTATTCCATTCCTTCATCACCGCCGCTGCTGCCGAGCTAGTATCCGCTGAACGAGCCGCGCGCGCAAAATCAAGGTACTGCAAACCAAGCTTACGCAATCTTCTCGTCATTTCCCCTTCTTCATCGCTCAAATCGCAGCCAAAGCCGATTTGTCCGCCCTCGCAAGCAGTTACTTCCACATAATCATACGATTTTTCGCCCGATTGTACATCTGCCATCACCGTCGCCGCTGCTTCAAGGGTATCTACTACGGCAAAATTCCATTCCATACCGTCCAAATTCAAACAAACTTCACGGCGCGCCTTGTGATCATACAAACCGCTGTAGCCAAACTTACGCAAAGCCGTTTGCGTCTTATCCGTCATCAAACAACGCGCCAACGCCTCTGCGTCACCGCCGCTTGCCGCCGCGATATAACTCGCGCCCGATCCTACGCCGAAAGGCGCCTGTAACGCTTCCTTTTTCATCAAACGCACATTGATTGCAGACGCGTCCAAAAGCTGTGCGAGTTCATCCAAGGTCAATACGACGTCCACGCCAGGTTCCATCTTCTTCGCGCCGCCCATTTCCAAAGCAATCACACGGATTTTCTTATCGGGCATCTGTTCGCCGTAATATTTCTTCAAAAGCTTCGCGCAAACGCTCGTTGCGGAAGGTAAAAATGCCGCCGCCGCGTCGGGATATTCCGCCTTCGCGAACTCTACCCATTTCGTACATTCCGAAGAGAACAAGGGCAAACCAACGCCCGTATCCTTCGCCTGTTTCAATGCCTTCGCACGCATCAAAGTCACCGCGTCAAACGCAATCGCGCTATCCACAACCGCATCCGCGCCAAGCAAAGTCAACGCCGCAACCACTTTACCAACAGCATCTTCACCACGGTAAAGCCCAAGGTATTCACCGATCGACACACGCACCGCAGGAGAGATTTGCACCGCTACAAAATTTCTTTTTTTGCTTGCGGAAAGCACCAAACACGCTTTTTCCAAATCCTCACTCTCACACATAAATTCTACGATATTTTCGCTCATTTTCATCCTCCTTTTCTCACGCACAATCCGCGCGCACCCGCGCCGACTGTGATAATACGCATATTTTTATCTATTATATCATAACCCCTCACATTTTTCAAGACCCAAACGCAAAATATTTTGCCGTTTTCTTAACTTTTTTTCACTTTTTTGTCCTATGTGAAAACGGGCATACGAAAAAACCTTTCGCGCATAAAAAAATTGCGCCCCGCAAGGAACGCAATCTCTCTATCTTGTAAAAATTTCCGCCGCCCCTAAACCGCGGCGCAGGCATTTCCACCCTCTACTTTTCATAATCGATTTTTATAAAACCGACTTACACATTTACCGCCTCTACGCGATGAATAGGCAAACCGCGGTCCACCCATTTCTGTTCGTATTCGGTCACCACATTCCATTCGGGGTTGCCATTCTCGTGCAAGTTATAGGTTACGTTCTCCAACGCAAAACCACACGCCTTATATTCCTCCAGCGAGAAATCGAAAAAATCTCTATCGTCCGTCTTTTGCAGGATACGCCCACCCTTTTTCAAGAGCTTTTTATACACCGCCAAAAAATTACGATGGGTCAAACGTTGGGTTGCATAGCCAAGCTTCGGCAACGGCGTGGAAAAGTTCAAATAAATGCGGTCCAAGCTCCCCTCAGGGATATAGCAGGGCAAACACTCCGCGCGGATATTGAGGAAGCGCACATTCTCTACACCCACCTTTTTCACCTCCTCCATCGGGGTCAAAATAACATTGCTCATCTTTTCCAAAGCAAGATAATTCACCGAAGGGTTTTGCTGTGCAAGCGCAATCACAAACCCACCTTTACCGCAACCGATTTCCAAGGCAACAGGGTTGTCGTTGCCAAAAGCCGCCGAAAAATCAATCAACGCGCGATAATTTTCCGCCGCCTCTTTCATGTTCAAAATCCCATTTGCACCCTGCACAAGGAGCAAATCTCCGCAAGCCTCCATGCGCGCCTCAAAATTTCTCTTTTTTCTCATTCTCATCGACATAATCGTACACCTTTTCCTTTTCTTTTACCTGCAAGGTAAAAATTCACCGCAACTTACCGTCTTACTTCGTACCCGTACTGCCAAAACCGCCAACGCCGCGTACAGTATCGGACAGCTCGTCCTCTTCCACAAATTCCGCCTTCAAGAAGGGCGCAACAACCAACTGCGCGATGCGTTCCAAGGGCGCAACCTTTTGTTCTACTGCGGAATGATTATGCAACGCAACCATCACTTCCCCGCGATAATCGGCATCCACAACTCCTACCTTATTCGCAGGCGCAAGACCCCGTTTTGTCGCCAAACCGCTACGGGCATAAATCAACCCTGCATACCCTTCGGGTATTTCCAACGCAAGCCCCGTATGAATCAATTTCGTTTCATTCGGTAAAATCACGATATTCTCATCCGCTACCGCGTATAAATCCGCACCTGCGGAAAAAGCAGAACCGTAGGTCGGCAATACAGCGCGTTCATCTAACTTTTTAACAGCAATCTTCGGCATAATTTCCTCCGTTTTCCTTGTAAAATTACTCAACGGTATTATTGTATCATCATTCCTCGATTTTGTCAACACTTTTTCCACCTCTTCCACCGCCAAGACCGCCATTTCCACCATTCCCACCATTTCCACCATTCCCACCATTCCCACCCCATCAAGCAAAAGCCCCACCGCTAAAAGCGGTGAGGCTCCCTCTTTCACACCCCTGCCCCTTCACCCTTTTGCCCTTTTCGCTATATGCAAGAAAAAGAGATACAGGTCAAATGGTGTTAATTGCTTCTCGCTAACAAGTACAAATAATCCGCCAATGCCGCGTAATACTCGCCAACATACTGCGGCGCGACAATATCCAAGAGAAAGGCCGCGTACCGTTCGTCAGCATTGTCATAAGTATCCTCGTAATAGCTTTTTACAATTTCCAAACGCTCTTCCATCGGATAGGCATAATTCACCTCATACTGCACCGTGTTCGCATCCCCTTCGTTGGGTTTCATCGAATACTGCAGGTAGAACAGCAAACACTTTTGCATAAGCGCAATCTCCTGTTCATATTCCTCCGTCAAGCGTTCGGACAATAAATTATAAATTTCCGACCGAAAAACCCCGTTTTTTACCAATCGATGTTTTTCCTTTCGCAAAGTATTCTGTAAATCCTTATACAAGCGGTTTTTCTTTTGCTGCGCCGTCTTAATCGTTTGCAGCTGCCCCTTGGTGAGCAACGAAAACTGCTTGTCGGTAAAAGTTATAATATCAATACTCTCCATCTTCTCTCCTTCTTATCTTGTAAAAATGTCCACCCCTGCGTCCATACGCCCGCCGCGCGGCTTTCGCAAGCCGCGCGGCTGCCAACACACACAACAATACCACCTTAGGAAAATACCTTCAATTCCGCCTGCATACTCGTGATTTTACATCCGCGCCCCAGCTCAAAGGTCATTTGATACTTTTCTCCCGCCTCCGCGCGGTTAAATTTCCACTCGGCCACGCCATTCACAAATTCCAGCGTCTTGGTCATACTCATTCCATTATACAAAATCGAAAGTTGAAAGCTCCCCTCGCCGCTAAATCGCAAACACTCCAAGCGTTTCTTCCCAGGACAACCAAAATCCGTCTCTGCCGCGCTAAATCTGCTTTCAAAGCAGTAAGTACCTTTATCGGTCAATTGACAAAGATATTTTAACTTATCGATAAACAACACCCTGCCGTCCTCACCTCGGCCTAAGCTCTCCAAACCGCTCATAAAAAAGGCAGATTTCCCGTCCTTCCCTACAATAATGGTTTCAAAACTTCCGTTCGTCTTTTGGTATCGTATCATCGGTCGATCCTTCCATACGGCATTCCCTTCTAACCCCGTTTCCTCGGTCGGGAAGTCCGCCTTAATATCCAACCGCTCTGTTTTCTTCCCCTTCAAACGGTACAAACCGCTTCTCGCAAGAAAATATATCGAATGTTGGCACACGCAAATGGTACGGGGGAAAATATCCCCGCCTGTATAATCCAGCTCTTCCGAATAGAAACCGCTCGGATCGCCGCCTGCCTTCAACCGCATAATGCCGCTTCTAAAAAAGATATACAGTGCATCCTCGTAGGTTTTCATGGCAACAATTTCTCCGCCGCAATGAGGAAAGGCAATCTCGCCCCCCTCATCCGCCGATTCTGTGAAGTTGGTAAAATCCTCAGGCGCGGAATATCTCACCACGCCCCCCACCATCGCCAAAAAAATACGATGCTTGTACAATGCACCTGCCGACAAAGTCCCCGTCTCGATCACCGTTTCATATTTTCCCTGCATATCCGCTAATAAAAACCCATTTCGGGTGCAAAGCGCAATCCTTGGGCCATCCTTCGTTTTTACAAAAAAAGGAGCAACCTTCACGCGGTTTGTCGCTACCACGCCATAATACCCCACATCTTCCAGATAATAGATAAAGCTCCCAGCGGCGGTAATCATGTAGTAGCCGTTCTTAAAGGATTTTCCACCTTCATCCACCTTAAAACTCCCCACTTCCAAGGTGTTTGCGACGTTGCAGTTATAATTCTCGCCGTCCTCTTTCAACAGGTATTCCCATTCGGGCAAAACCTGCAAGAAACCCTCACTGCAATCGCAATTTTGCACCTCAAGAGGCTTCATCACCAGCCCCGTCGCATCCCGATCCCCCGTAAAACGCATCGTCACGCATTTCTCGCTCGTATGCGTACCTACCGTAACAGGCTTACTTCGTTTTACCCTAATCATATCCACCGCCTCGAACTCAATCTCTTACATTTTCCCGTATGGTAAATTGTGGCAATCAAATCCTTCCATTTTCTATCCCATTCCGCAGCCTCCGCCGCCAAGCCCTCGCCCAAACAATACTCCGACAAAAGCCCATACACCAAAATACTGTCCGAACAAAGCAAATCAAAATCGCATTCATCGTCCAGTTCCTTCACCCTCGGCGTGTAGGTATATTGCACTTTCACCACCCCAGGCGTCGTTTTAATATACCTTGAATATATGGTATAAGCGATCGGCTCGCCGTAAATATCCGTTACGCCCAAAATACGGACGGGCGAATTTTTAAGGCTGGAAAACTCCACTCTCCCCGACATCGCATATACCTCGTCCTCCGCATGCAAGGGTACATAATCCAACGCCAAGCTGCACTCCGCAAGGTGATACGAGGCAACCAAACGATCCGCCTGCCGTTTCATTTCATTCGATTCCCCGTCAAAATAGGCATTTACCCCTTCGTCAATTCCTAAAATTTGCGCCGCAAGCAGCACAATCTCCTTTACCGTCATCTATTCCCTCCTAAAATCACTCTCACTAAACCGCTACCCTTCCTATAAAAAAATCAGCTCCGCCGCCCTGCGTTATCCCAACGCGTAATTGCAGCAGAGCTAACCGTTTTATACAATTCAACGCATACATGGGTGCGCTATTTTGCAATTCAATACACCCATGCACCCGCCAAACGCCTCAAAATCTTACGCTTCGACGATACCTGTAAGAACGCCTTGCGCGCTAGGGTTTTCACACAAAAGCTCGGCGTATTTTACCAAGGTCGCGGTATAAACAGGTTTACCGGGCACCTGCTTAAGAATCTTACCGTCCTCACCTTCCAACCACTGCCAATCGCAAAGTTGATGCACCTTAAAATGCTTGGTATTCAACAAATACATCGTACCCTTCGGACAGAAGCGATCGGCAATCACAGGGATACCATTAAAGCTAATCGCCTTAAAGCCGCCTTCAATTTCCATGGTAGGAAGACTCACTTGGCGTTCCTTGTAATATTCGCACAACGCGCGTCTTACACCCCAAGAACAAATGATAAAATCAACCTTATCGCCAGACGCTTCTTCAATAGAATCCATCGCCGTTTGAATGATGCTTTCCGTAATTTCACCAATGCCCTCTTCCTTGTAAGGGGTCATCAACGACATCGTTCTATCCACGCCGTAAATATCATCTTCCGAGAAAATCGCACCCAAACCCGTCAATTCGTTGTTGCCAGAACCCTGCAAGCAAACATACGCGGTCGAAGGCACGCTCGAAGCAGCGATGCTTGCGCCGTCGATATACACGGTGTTCGTGATTCTATCCACGCCCACAACCTTGCGCTTGCTAATGGCGGAAACTTCCGAACTTGCGCCATCACAAATGCTAATTATCATACCTTCCACAATCGCCGCAGTGCTATCTACCTTGATGGTGTTGGAGGTCGTAGAAATCACCTTCGCAACCTTACCCGTACCATCGCCAAAAAGCATACGGCCAAAGTTAAAGGATGCGCTCTTCACCAACGCTTCCATTTCTTCGTTGAGGAGGTTAACAAACGCACCTTCGTTGTTTGCCGATGCACGGATTGCCTTGTCGGAAATTTCAATCGTACCGTACAAGTTTTTCAACCCGACCGTAAGCTGTGCAAAATCGCTCGAAGACGCGCTAGGAAGATTACCCGTTTCCGTACCTGCGCCGATACCGCCGCTCACACCGATTCTCACCGCCTTTTTCACCTCTTTACCCACAACATTCGCAGTCGTTTGTTGAATTTTTGCAAGCAAAGGGTTCGTTTTCATATTCAACGCGTCCGTAATCGCGTTTAAGTAAAAAGATTTTAATGCGCTATCTGCGCTTTGAAGTGTTACCATATATATTTTCTCCTGTTTTTTCTTATTTTTTACACCGTTTTTATGGTTAAAATGCGTATTCAACGCATACCTGCCCCCCCATCTATGGGGAATTTTTGCTTATTTTATCGATTCAAAGGCTTCTTAAAATACAGCAACGCCATATTCCCTGCCTCCGCGATATTTGCCGCCTTAAAGGGTGGCGTGGTAAAGGCCCCAACGCCGCCCGTCATCAACGGCGCGCTTGACTTACCAAGGGAGGAAAGATACTCCCCGATAATTCGAAGCCGCACCCCTTCATCACGGCATACCTGCGCGTAAAGCGTTTCCGACGGAGTACCGCTCGACACATTTCCCGCGACGGATGCCTTGCCCTCTCCCTCTTGCGCTTGCGCTTTAAGATTGCTGTCCGCAACCTCAAATTTTGCCTTACCGCCCACATCGTTTTCCTCTCGCGCAGGCACCTCATCCAAAGGCTTCACCTCGTACGTGGTTGCCACATTTTCCGTGTTTTCCGCCTTTTTCTCTTCTTTCAAGGGTTGTTCTTCGGTGGGTTTTTCAAGGTCAACGGTTTCCGCACTTTCCGCGTTTTTGATGTCGCAATCCTGCGCGCTCCCTCGTTCCGTTTCCGCAACAAAGCTGTCAAAACGCTCCATTTCCACCTTTCTCACTTGGGCATTCTTACGGAGCTTTTCCACCCCCGAACCCCCATTCGTTTCCCCTTCTAAATTTTCCACCTTTCTTTCCAGCTCCTTCAATCGTTGACTTCGTCTTGTAAACTCCGATTGAAGCGCGCTATACGCCCTTGCAAGGGCATCTACATTCTTAAATTTAGAAGGCACCGCCGAGGCACTCTCACGGCAGGCATCACCCCCGTTTTCCATCACTACTTTTTCCTCCGTCCCTTCCATTTTTCCGTAAATGTTCTCCTCTTTTTCCATATTTTCCTCCTTTTATTTCTCTACGGCGATTTTCTCCCCGTCCGCCGTTTCTGCCTTATTCATCGCGCGATGCGCCCTCATGTGGGCAAGAATACGCGCCTTCCATTCCCCTTTATTTTTACTTCTCTTAAACTCCGCACCGAGCAAAAATCTCGTATGCTCTTGCAGGTGAAGCGCATGATCGTCGTACTCTTCAGGTGCAAGCTCTGCCTCCTTCATTTCCACATTTTCTTCCCCTGCCTTTGCGATATGCAAGGAGGAAATATCGCGGACATTCTCATAACTGCCAAATCCAAACGCCTCCAAAATTCGGTGCTTGTTTTCCGCGGTCAAATTCCCCTCATCGTCCGTTAAAAGCCCAGCTTGATACAACTGTATCAGGGTCTCCCTCTTTCTTTCAGGCGAATTCACTTCTTGCGATTCAAACTGCAAATCATTCACATCCAAGCTCGAAGCGTTGAAATAATACAACTGCATTTTCTTATCTTCCCCCGTCAAAGTCATCAAACGCGCCGTCCCAGCAAATTGCCTGTACAAACGCAAAATCTGTCTTGCGACCTCTTTGATGGCACGTTCAATGCTCGTTACCGTCCCTGCCATACGGGTTTCGTCCTGTGAAAGTAACAACTGTAAACCGCTCGCGCTCGTTACACGCACAGGGGTAGAATTTTGGAACAAATCACTCACCCCCGACACAAGCGAAAATTCCCTTTCGAGCCATTCCTCTTCGTCCTTAAATTCGGGTGGAATCGTACCGCAGTCCAACATTTCAGGCGTTTTACTTCCTTGACGGTACAAAATCACCTTACCGGGCAACAAGCCATCCTCGGCAAGCTCATCGGCATCCACCGATCCGTCCTCCACCATCAAAACACCCATCGACAAACGGTTCAAAAACTCGTGCTTACGATTTCTCACCGTGTTATAGGCACGCTGTACAGGAATCATTCGGTCGATTACGCTACCGCCGAAAAACGCCCCGGGCAAACGCATACAATCCTGCTTTACAAAAGGAAAACCGCGTTCATTTCTTTCCCCGTTGATAAAGGGCAAATCGCCCGCGTAAAGCAACTGTCCGCCAGCCACAATTTCCAACCTACCGTTGGGCGCATCGATACTCGGCTTAGTGTAACGCTCGATTAAAATTTCCGCATCCCTTACCTCGGTAAAATTCATTCCCAAGCTTTGATTCGGCGCGCGATGCGTGGACGGCTCACTGTAACCGTATTGCCCCGCAATCGTCCTGCCGTTGATTGCCACGCCAAAACACTCGGCGATATAACTCACAGGCACGACCCTCGCATGGATCACGCTGTAAACCTCGTCAAAATCCTCCGCATCCAAACGATCGGGAAAAACCTCAAAGGGTGAAACGGCGCTCACCTGCACCTCCCCTTCGTACACAGGATTTCCTTCCGCGTCCACCGCCACCTGTCTACCGCCGGCGCTATTCCAATCGACCTTAAAAAAGGCGCTTCCGCACAGCTCCGCCCAGGTCGTAACACGGGAAGAAATTGCATTCAACTCAACCCTGTCCTGCACATATCGTAAAATTCCCGTCGCCAACTTCGCCGCTTTCACATCCCCTTCCTCATCGGAAAAAGCACGCACCGTCAACTCCGGTTTCAACTTTTCCAGCTTCGCAATACGGGCATCCACCGTCGGCGCGATATGATTAAATACTCTGCGCGATTGCCAATAAAATTGCGTATCTTCACTCTCCACCCCATCAGGGCTAATGTCGCAATATTGATTCCCGTTGTAGAAATTCAAATTCAACAA
Source organism: Candidatus Scatosoma sp. (assembly GCA_045636845.1). Classification (GTDB taxonomy): domain Bacteria; phylum Bacillota; class Clostridia; order Christensenellales; family Borkfalkiaceae; genus Scatosoma. The sequence continues at coordinate 19,990 of JAZTYG010000114.1, read as the reverse complement.
CCACCCATTCTCAATCGAACGCCTTGCCTCTCTGCGGCGGTTAAAATCACTCGTCACGTCCGCCGCGATTTCCGCCCATTCCCTACGTCTTTGACGCTCCACTTCTTCTTTGTCCAATCCTTCCGTATCGAAAATCATTCCATTCCCTCCATTCTCACTTTTTCACCGCCTTCTTTGTGGCTGTCTTTTTTGCCGTGGTTTTCTTCGTCGTAGTTTTGACAGCAGTCTTTTTCACAGCGCTCTTTTTCACCGCAGTTTCCGTTTGTCCGCATTCCTGTTGCAGTAAAACCAACAACCTCGCCTTTTCCGTCTCCAACGCCTCATCCGATAACGCCGTCAAACTCCCCTCGTCCTCATTCGACAACAACAACTGCACCGCCTTTAGGTCGGGCGGTATATCCTTTTTTGTCTTTTTTCGCTTGGTCAGTTTCAATTTCCCGTCCACTTCGGCATATTCCTCCGTCACTTCCGCAACTTGATACCCAAGTGCCACTTTTAGCAACGCTTCCCCTATTTTTTCTTCCTTCTTTTTCTCTTCCATACCTCTCCTTTTCACCCTTTCATCTCATACCTGCCCCCATCAAATTGATTTTCACGAGAAATTCCGTTTCCCTCGTTTCAATTTCCTCGCCAACCTTTCCTTATCCTTTTGTATCACTGTCAATTCGGGACGAACGGGCGCATTTCTCGGTCGTGTCATTAGGTAATAACGCATTTCATCGAGGCTGTGGTCGTTCACCTTTCGTGGCATATCACCGCTTCCCCAATAATACCCTTTTAACTCGTTGATAAGGTTAACGCATCCCTTAAAAATGTATAAATTCGGTTTCCCGTTTCCCTGCTTGAGATAACTTTTTACCCTCGCAATCCCTGTAAACAAATCCTTTTCCACATCGGGGTTTACCAAAATTCCACGCTCGTAAAAAAGCTCCACAACACTTTTTACCGACCCCAAGGTCCGTTGCTTTGCCGCGCTGTCAATCAGGGCGCAAACCCGTCCGCGGTTATCCGTATGCCAACCCAGCCGTTCGCAAATTTCCTTGATGGCAGTCGCATGATAATCAATATCCCGTCCTGCTTCATAATGCTCGTAAACCACATACACATTATCGTCAAAATCCACCGCGTACCAATGCGCCGCCAAAGGATTATTCAAACCAGGGTCGATGGAAATATTATCCTGCCACTCTTTCGGTATGGCAAACGGCTCGATTACGTGGATATTCTCGTCAAATTCTGGATAGACCAACCCAGCCGCCGCAGAGGCAAACCGCCCGTACCGTCTTGATTGCAAGGTATTTTCATCCATGCTCGATGTTAAAGCCTCCACCTCCCCCTCATCAAGGTAAGGATTATCCGCCCACTCCATAAACTCGTACCACACCTCAGGGTCCTTCCTGCGGTTTAGGAAAATTTCATTATACACAAAGGTCAACCCTTTTAAGGGTGTCATCGTACCGAAAATATCCCCCTTTCTATCCAAGACGCGCATACGGCACTCCGCATAAATTTCCTCACTCGGCTCTTCATCAAACCACACAAAATCCAACGACGCCCCTTGAAACTTTTCCCTGCCTTGGTCACAGCTCTTAAACCCGATGGTGGAATATCCGCCCATCACATTCTTCACGCGGATAAAATCAATAATACCATGCTCAGGTGCGTCCTTGCGCCCACTCAACATTACAATATCCTCAATCCAATCCTTCCGCAAATACTGTAAAATCTTCTTCTGCGCCACGTCGCGTTGCACCTGTTGTGAGAGTGACACGACCCAACCGCAAACGTCCTTTCGGTTTTCGCGGTAGGGATGAATCCCCCTTGCCATATAGACGCATTCCACCGCACCGCATTCCGTTTTTCCCGATCGATTTCCCCCGAATACCCAACGGTTACGGTGCTTGCTTTTATGAAAAGCGAGTTGCTTCTCGTGCTTTTTTTCACCCGAATTATACGCCGCCAACCTATCGCCGCTTCTCCGTTTTTCCATTTCCGCCTCGATACGGCAAAGCTTTTCTACAATTTCTCTCATATTCTCCGCCAAACCGTCAAAAACCTCCCTTCTCACCCCTTTATAATGAAACAACAAAATCCAAACTCAACCCTTTCGGTTGTATATTTGCCTATGAAACAATTTCTCCATCGGGGGCTGTTCCCCCTATTTTTGTTATGTATAATTCTCCTCACGGCGTTGTTCCCCCACCCTCGCGCAAACGCCCTTTTTTACCCTGTAAAAATGTCCACCCCCGTCCAAACCACCGCGAGCACAATCGTTCCCGTCACAGGCGATTACGCCTGCATCTTAACGGACGACGTATTTTTCTACGCCACCGCCGAAGGGCGGCGCGGTCTTTTCCTGCTCCCTAAAAGCTATTATGTACGCCTTATCGAATACCGTTCCGATTATTGTAAAGTCGAATACCAAACGGACACCTCCGCCAAACGCTTGGTGGGGTACGTCGCTACGGAAAAGCTTACCTTTGTGGAGTATACCCCCTCACGGCCGTACCTATATTATGTATTCGATTTATGTTACAAAATCGAAGATACCGACCAAACGGATTCCGCCTTTTTGACGGAAATCACCCTATCCTGCGTGTATTACGGGGATTATATTATCGGGTCAGAACGGTATTGCTATGTGTTACGCGGCGAGGAATTTGGATATGTACCCAAACCCACCAGCTTGTCCTATGAGGACAATGAGGAATACGCGGACTACGTAGCGTCTTTGCAACCGCCAACCGAATCACCCCCCGAGGCAGAAACGCCAACCGCACAAGAAAACAGCCCTGCACAAATTGCAATTTTGGTTGCAATTTGTTTGCTTGTACCGATTCTCGCGGCGCTCGTGCTCAAACCGCCCCACCGCCCCCCTTACGACCAAACTGACTTTGGATGCAATTAAAGGCGTTAGCCGCAGTCGAGCGTATCCCCTTTCGTGATATACGAAACCACCTTCCAAACCACACTCTAACACTCTCTACAAGGTCAACCGAAACGCTTGCCCACACGGGGCAAACTTTCCCTTTTGCAAAGTAAAAATTTCACTGTGGCATCGACTTCACTTTAATTTATCGACATATTTTTGTATCTTCCTAATCAACTCCACACCCTCTAACCGCGTATCAAAAAACTCCTTCGTTACCCCGGCGACAATCAACATCCCGCCGACCTTCTCACCCACCTTTTGTTGTTGGCGAAAATAAGTCCGATCACTCCATTCCTGTTCCCCTTCCTTATGCAGGGGAATTTTCTTTTTCCCAAAATACCGCGCCGCGATCAACGCCCGTTCCGTATCGTCCAGCTTTGCCAAAACACCCTCAATTACGCCTCTCAGCCACAGCAAATTATTTTTTCGGAGAATTTCCTTGGCAAGATACTCCGCCAAATCCTCCGTCGTCAAATGGCTGTTATACGACAGCACCGCCTTGTTGCGGATATGCTCTGCGTAATCCTCTCCCACAGTTTTCAATAGCGGATACGCATACAAAACCGTTTTTAAGTAATTCTCCAAAAAATATCACCTCTCTTTCTTCGCGCCGTACCATTTCCCAACGGTATTTCTTCTTTCGGCGCCCTATTTTTTCTTGTGGAAATGCTACTTTGCAATACCATCTCCGCCTCATTGACCAACCGAATTTTTTACGATGGCGGGTCGAACAAGTGCGCTTATTATTGCACCGTTTCCAAAATTTGCAACCCCTTCGTGCCATTTTTTTGATGTAAAACACGAACATTTGTTCGCTTTACACCCGAACGCAAAGTTAAATGCGACAACCGTATGCCTATTTTTACATAAAAATTCTATATGCTTATTAAAGATATATAAATACAAGCTTTCTTTTTATCGATTACGCCCTGTTCGCGATCTCGACCTATCACACCCGTCAAAAAAACACTTTTATCTTATAGATAAAATCCTTTCAACCTATTGACTTTTTCATTTCATTCATGTTATAATAAATCCGTATGAAGAAATTGAAGGCAACAATTACATCTTTGGCAACCCTTACCGCCCTTTCTTGTATCGGTGCGGCGGTTGTTTGCGCGCAAAATCACACGCCTATTTCCGTAAAAGCGGATACGCCCAACACCCAGCTGATCGCCCCTCAAAGCTACCAGCAATACTTACCCCTTATCGCCCCCACGGCGGTATCGGTAACCTCGGGCTACACCGCAATTGCCGACGGTAAAAATATCTACCTCTACGAGGGTGAAATCCTCGACGGCGCAACCGCGGGTACATACCGCGTATATACCCACGACAATCCCATTACGCAGCTCGCGTTTGACGAGGAGGGCAACCTGTATTTTCTGTCCAAATTAAAGCTGTATAAATTATCCGCCGCCGATTTACAAAACCCCATCGAGGCAACCAAAATCAACGATATTGCCTGCCGCAATTTCACCATTCACGGCAAAACGCTGTACTACTACGCAACGGCGGAAACGGTTCTCAGCCGTTATTCCTTGGCCGACCATACGGAACAGGAAGATTTGCCCCTACCCACACAGCTTCGCGACGGCACCCCCTTGACCATCATTGAAAACACCCTTTATTATGTGGGTGAAAGCGACAATGATTACCCCGTCTATGCGGTCAATATTACGACGGGCAGCAGCGACGCCATCGCAACCTTTTCCCACCCCTTAAAATCGTTAACGATTGCAAACCACCTCCTTTGCGCGGTGACGGAAGACGGCGGTTTCTACGCCTATAATTACAAGGAGCTTTGCACCTATAAGGACGCCGACTCCGTCCCCCCCATCACCAACACAACCGAGGACGAAACGGATACAAACGGATATATCTCCGTACACACCTACAACGACGAAGTGTTCGCTATTCGCGGCAACGCCATTCGCCATTATTCCATTTCAAATGCGGCGTTTACCGACTTTGAAATCACCTCCGCCTCCGCCTCTAACCACCGTTTCAACGGTGCAAACGACATTTTCCTGTCGGAAAATAAATTATTCATCGCGGACGATGGCAACGATAGAATTTCCGTGTACAACACGGACAGCGGCGAATTTGAAACCGCCATCTCTACCACTTTGACCACCCCCTATCTCACGTCCTACAAGGACACCCTTTTGGCGGCATCGACGGAAGAGGCGGTACTGTACAGCCTTTCCCCCAACAATTACGGGGACGCACTTCTCACCCTCTCAAACGATGAGCTGGACGGGAATGTTATCGGCGCGGCTTGCGTGTATGATAAATACTATCTCTTGACGGACAGCGATTACACCTATACCTTCACCGCAACGAGCAACGGGTGGAGTTATACCGAGCAACAAAAAGCCCCTATGGCAGGCATGAAAGCAACGGCTTTCACCGCCGATATCTACGGTGGATTGTATGTCGCCTACGACAGCGGCGAACTGTACCGTTTTACGGAAAAGGAATTCACTTCCCTGTCCGCTACGGGTACGAAAATCTTGGTCGGCTTAAACAACGCGGAAAAAATTTCCGTAGATTACGGTGAAAATTTCTACGCCTTATCCAACGGCGTTTTGACGAAATATACCAAAAATACCGATGCCATGTACGAGGTGAACACAACCTTCACCCCTGACTACGGCTTGGTAAAGGACGATAACCCAGTCCTTATCGCCTTCACCTTTGGCGTAAAAAATACCGACGCGTATTTCCTTTACGAAAACGATTATGTGGTGAAAACGGACGAACTGCAAATTCCCAAGGTTAGCCCTATCCCTGTTGGCGACGCGGCAAATTGCCTGTTTGATACAGCAAACCGCGACTTTGCCGTAATCACAGTAAAAGAGGATGCTATCTTAACCGAATTTGACATCACCGCCCTGCAAGGAGCAACCGAATTCCCCTATATCGCCTTTGAGCGTTGCTACGCTCCCTTCACCGCCTTAAAAATCGGCGAGGAAGGCGATTACACCATCTTTGCCGTATCAAATGAGGGAATCGGCTACAAAACCTATTTGGCAAAAACGGAGTTTTGCGAAGAATTAGCCCGCGAAACCTACCGCGTACCCTGTACGGAAACAAACAAGACAGGCTATCTTACCAGCGCCGCTTACCTGTACAAATTCCCCTACCTCAACACCCTGTTGACGGTTGCGGAAATGCCGAGAGGCGAAAAGGTAACCTTGCTTGGTGAAATTCATCAACTTGACCGTATCTATTACGAAATTTCCTACACCGATGAAAATGGTGAGGTGCAAATCGGGTTTATCCCCACCGCCTATGTCAACCTGTTTGACGGCACGTCACCCACCACACAAACGATTACCTACGGCGAAACAGAGGACGACACGGATGCTGTTTTCCGCTTAACCTATATTCTGTTAGGTCTTGGCGCAATCGGCATTCTGCTCGATGTCCTGCTCTTGAAAAAGCCGAAGGAAACGGACGAAAACTAACTTAAACACTTAAAAATAAGGCTATATCACAAAATCAAAAAAGGCTATGTCGTTGAGCCAAAAAACACAAGGAGGAACAATCTATGTCGGACCATAACCCAAGCGTGCCGCTAAGCTATACGACCGCGGATTGTTCCGCGCGAATCTAAAGCAAGTGGCTACGCTACCACACATTTGACATGATTTTTATGGAGGTAGAGTAGAATGGAGAAAGATATCCGCGAGCTTCTTCTTGCACAGAAAATTGAAGAAGCGGCAGATTTGGCGGCGAAAGAAACGCCCGAAACGTTAGAAAGTCTTTTACGCAATTTAGCAGACCAAGATGAAACACTCTTGATTGCCTTTTGCCGCGCTTTGGAAAGCGACCTTTTGGCAGAGGCGTTGGTCAATTTGGAAACAGACGTACAGGAAAAAATCCTTAGCGGCTTGCACGACGACGAGTTAGAGGCGGTTATGGACGAGGTATCCCTTGACGATACCGTGGATATTATCGAGGACATGCCCGAGGAGTTGGTACGCCGTATTGCTGAGCTGGACGATATTATGCAGCTCTTAAAGGAGCGTAATTACGCCGTCTTAAAACCCCTGCTTGCATCGATGAACGCCATCGACCTTGCCGAGGTATTTGAAGAAACGGAAAACGACACCGACCTGTTGATTTTGTTCCGTATCCTGCCCAAGGACTTAGCGGCGGAAACCTTCGTCGAAATGGATACCGACATCACCGAACGCTTGATTAACAAATTAAGCGATAGAGAATTGAAGGCCGTTATGGACGAAATGTTCCTCGACGATACCGTCGATATTATTGAGGAAATGCCTGCAAGCGTGGTAAAACGTGTGTTGGCGCAAAGCGACAGCGAAACGCGCGCCTATATCAACGAATTGTTAAAATACCCGAAAGACAGCGCAGGCAGTATCATGACCATCGAGTTTGTTTCCCTGCGCCCCACCATGACGGTTGACGATGCGTTTGAACGCATCCGCCGTACCGCAATCGACAAGGAAACGATTTACACCTGCTACGTAATCGACCCCACAAACAAACTGCTCGGTTTGGTAACGGCAAAAGATTTGATGCTTGCGCCGAAAACTGCGTTGATTGAAGATATCATGAACGACAACGTGATTTACGCCCACACGGAAGAGGATAAGGAGCAGGTTGCCCGTACCATTTCCGATTACGGTTTCTTGGCGTTGCCCATCGTAGATAGAGAAATGCGCCTCGTCGGCATCGTTACCGTTGACGACGCAATGGACGTCTTGCAGGAAGAAAACACCGAAGATATCGCGAAGATGGCGGCTATCACGCCGACCGACCGACCCTATTTGAAAACGGGCGTAATGACCCTGTGGAAAACCCGCGTTTTGTGGTTGCTTATCTTGATGTTGGGTTCTACCTTTACTTCCCTCATCTTAAACCACTACGAGGCGATGCTTTTCCCCTGTTTGGTGGCGTGTGTACCGATGATTATGGGTACGGGCGGTAACTCTGGCTCACAGGCATCCGTTACTGTTATCCGCGCCCTTTCCATCGGGGAAGTAGACTCCCGCGATGTCGGAAAGGTAATATGGAAAGAATTCCGCGCCTCGCTCATTTTGGGTGCAACCCTCGCGGCTGTTTGTTTCTTAAAGCTTATCTTCTTGGACGGTATGCTGTTGGGCATTGAAGGTTACACCCCTCTCGTAGCCCTTGTGGTATCCCTTGCCCTCTTCTGCGCTGTTGTGGCAGCAAAGCTTGTAGGTGCAATTTTGCCTATCTTGGCAAAGCTGTTACGCCTTGACCCTGCCGTAGTTGCAAATCCCTTTATTACGACGATTGTAGACGCAGTTTCCGTATTATTGTTATGCGGCTTGTCCTTCTTGTTATAATCAAATACAACAAAAAAAAGGAGTTGGAATACCAACTCCTTTTTTATTGTATTTTTCCTTTATTCCTTTGTAAAACTAGGCGTAGATGCGTACCTGCCCCCCTCGTCCGGTAAAATGGTAACAATAATCTTGCCCTTATTTTCTTCCCGTTCCGCAAGCCTTACCGCCGCCGCAACCGCCGCACCCGACGACGGCCCGACAAATAAGCCTTCCTCTTTATTCAACCACAACGCCATCTCCGCCGCGGTTTGGTCGCTAACCGTCAAGACTTCATCGTAGATGGCACAATCTAACACCTTTGGAATAAAGTTTGCGCCGATACCGTAAATGGAATGCGCCCCCGACCATCCTTGCGACAGCAAGGGAGAGTTTTCCGGCTCTACCGCCACTACCTTTGCGTTGGGGTTTTGTTCCTTCAAATATCTACCTACCCCCGTCAACGTACCGCCTGTGCCGACACCAGCGACAAAGATATCCACCTTGCCCTGCGTTTGCGCCCAAATTTCCACGCCTGTACCGCGGTAATGCGCCTCCGCACACACAGGGTTGTTAAATTGATCGGCAAGGATACTGTTCGGGGTATTTTGCAAAAGCTCCTCCGCCTTCGCAACCGCCCCTGCCATACCAAGCTTACCGTCCGTCAACACCAACTCCGCGCCGTAGCGCATAATCATATCTTTACGTTCCTTTGTCATATTGTCGGGCATAACGATTACGGCGTGATAGCCGCGCTGTTGACAGGCATACGCAAGCCCTATCCCCGTATTGCCGGAGGTCGCCTCAATCACCGTACCGCCCTTTTGCAAACGACCGCTTTTTTCCGCATCGTCAAGGATGGCAAACGCCACCCTGTCCTTAATCGACCCTGCAGGGTTGACACCTTCCACCTTGGCAAAAATTTGCCCATATTTTCCAAAATCCGCCTTCGTAAGCCGCACCAAAGGCGTATTGCCTACGCCGTTCATCTCGTACCTGCCCCCTTCGTATAGGTTAAAATTTCATTCGGTTCATCAACAAACAGCCGTCCGCCCTCTTCCATCAAGTAGGACTTATCGCGGAAACCCCAAGTAACGCAAATACACGCTACCCCTGCATTTTTTGCCGTTTGAACGTCCACCTCAGAATCCCCAACATACACCGTCGTTTCCGCATTTGCGGACAACTGCTTCATTACCGCCAACAAGGAATCGGGCGCAGGCTTTTTCTTGATGCCTGCCTCTTCGTTTTCCCCGACCGCCGCCAAGAGCAAGCCGTCAAAATAGGTTTTCGCCAAACTCTTTACAGCAAAGTCCGCCTTATTCGACACCACCGCCGTTTTTATACCCTGCGCCTGCAAAGCCTGCAATAAAGACAAAATGCCCTCATAAGGGGCAGTTTTATCCGCGCAATGCGCCGCATAGTAACGCTTAAATTCCGCCAACACCGCTGCCTGCTTATCCATACCGTCTTGTCCAACAGCGCGTTCGATTAGTTTTGCGATACCGTTGCCGACAAAGGCGCGCACCTCGTCGCGCGTACGGGTTTTTAACCCAAATTTTTCCAACGCCGCGTTGGTCGCGTCCGTCAAATCGTCCAGCGTATCCAACAATGTACCGTCCAAATCAAAGACAATCGTCTTGTACATGGTATACCCATTTTTCATTACAGCACCGCCTTGATGGTATCAATCGCCTCCGCGCGGTTTTCGCACCCGGTCTTGATATAGATGGACGAAACATAGTTTCTCGTCGTGCCTTCGGAAAGGTTTAACGCGGAAGAAATTTGACGGTTGGTGAACCCTTCGTACATCATCAACGCAACCTCAATTTCACGCTCGGACAGGTTAAATGCACGCATCAACTTGATTTCACGATCCGCCGCAATATGCTTTGCCGCATCGGTGATTTTCTTTGCAATTTTCACAGGTAAAATGGTATCCCCCGCATAAGCGTTTTTGATGGCGCTAATCAACGCGCCGCCACCCATTTCCTTCAAAAGATACCCACTCGCACCATTGTTAATGGCGTTCAAGATATAATCACTGTCGTCAAAGGTTGTCAAAATTAACACCTTCATATCGGGATATTCCGTTTTGATACGGCTGGTCGCCACAACGCCGTTCATATTCGGCATACGAATATCCATCAAAACCACGTCAGGCTTCGCCGTAGGAATTTTTGCGAGCGCATCAAAGCCATCGCAGGCTGTACCTACCACCTGCAAAGAGGCATCCGTCGCCAAAACGGCGGATATTTCGTTGGCAAGTTCCGTTTGGTCGTCCACGACCAACACTCTAACTTTATTGATTTCCATTGTTATCCCTCTCTCCCGTCTTGTCTTTAATTTCGTCCATCGGCAATACGAGATTTAATTCCATCCCCTCTTCGGGTTCGGAAATAATGTACATTTCACCGCCTAATTTTCTTACGCGTTCGCGCATGGTCGTCAAGCCAAAACCGCTTTTGAAATGCTCCGTTTCCAACCCCGTACCGTTGTCCGAAAGGTGAAAACGAATATTACCGTCCACCGTTTTTAACTCGAACCAAAACGCCGTAGCTTTACCGTGTCGCAGGCCGTTGGCAATTCCCTCTTTTAAGGTATTGCAAAGAAAACGCTGTTTCGCCTCGGAAACGCAAATATCCTCTATCTTGGCGCGGATGGTGATACCCGTACCGTCCGTCGATTCGTTTATAATGCTCTCAAGGGCAGCTTTTAAGGTTGTACTACCCATTTCACCCGACAAAATGTGCACACATTCGCGCAATCTATCTAAGGTGTTTTTGGCTTGGAGGTTGGCGGAAATGAGTTTCATCTTCGCCTCCGCAGGGTTGACATCGATAATACGTTTCGCCGCCTCCGTTTGCATAATAACGGTTGTCAACGAATGGCCTGCCGTATCGTGAATTTCCTTTGCGATACGCTGACGTTCTTCCAACGCGGTTACTTCCGCAACCACAGCGTAGGCTTTTTCCAGCTCCTTTTTACTCGCGTCCAAATCCACCAAAGTATTGTTCAACCGAATATATTGTCGATAGAAAAGGAGCACCAACTCCACCCCGACAAAGTGTATGGTCAACGCGGCAAATGTACCAAACGCCTCACGCAAAATTTCCAAACCCATCGTGTCGACACGGACAAGATATACCTGTAAAATGTAACTGAGCGCATACATGGGTAGGGCAACCACATACATCCACAAGGCGTTACGCAGTTTTGTCGTTCTAAAATAGAACTGTGTCAAAATCAAAATATAGAGCAAAAGAGAATAAACGCCTACCGTCGCAACAACGAAGCCGCAGGCGGCAAACGCCTCTATCCCATACAGCACCAAGTTGTATTTTTCCTTTTTAAGGATGAACATTTTGAGTGCTTCCGCCCCTGTCAAAATGAGCGCAGCAGCGAACAGAATGGAGAATTTTACCCACTTTTTCGTTTCAATCAAAATTTCCATGTGTTGCAACAGCAACAACAATTCGACAATCAACAAAAGCCCGAAGATTACCCATTTCCCTATGAAAAGCAATCGGTCTTCTTGTATGTTTTTATCCTCACCGAAAATACGGCGAAAATAGGCGCGAATCTTTGCCTCTTCCTCTTGTTCGGGTTGTCTATTTTCTTGTATAATCGGCGGGGTGGGGGTGCTTTCCGCTTGTTTGTCCCGTTTCAATTTGAGTTTCACAATATTTCCCTCTTTATCCCTTAAATGAGCGTGTCTATCGAATAAATCTTACTAATATCCTTTAATCGTCCGCTTAAATAGTAGCTGTATATCCCATTCTTAGCGCAAATGATGTGGTCGCAAAAGAGTAGGTTGTGCATACTACACAGCATTTGCATATTTTTCGTCATCCGCTCATCGTCATCGGACGGGTTTGGCGTGCCGGACGGGTGGTTGTGTATCATTACCACACCGCGCGCACCTTTCATCAAACAAAACGCGGATAAGATTTCCGGTTTCATTAACACAGTGGAAATGTTTTCCATCGTAAAGCTTTGCTTTTTAATCACAAACCCCGCGCCGTCGAGCAGGTACACATCCGCCACCTCATACGGGATATTGGCATATTGCCCCTTTGCAAAGGAAAGGAAACCGCGCACCGTATAACGGTCCTCAAACATACCTGAGGTATCCTTTTTATAATAGCGGTAAAAATGTTGCAGGCATTTCAAATGCGAAGCAATTTGAATCCCCACACCTTCAACCGTTTGCAATTCTTCCAAAGACGCCTCTAAAATATCCTCCACCGTACCGAAGCGTTGGAGCAAGCGGTGCGCCACCTCGTTGGTGTTACGGCGAGGCTGCATACCATACAACAACACCTCTAACCATTCATGCTCCACCAAGGCGTTTTGTTTCATTTTTTCATACATGCGTTGACGATGTCCGTCGTGTATCTGCATCGTAAAATTTCCTCGTTTTTACAAGATTATCCCTTGTATTGTAACATACTTTTCAAAAAAAGTCAAAGGGGCGCTTTGAAAAAAATATTTTTTTTCATATTCCCCCTTTATTTTGTTTACCAAACGAGAAAAATTGTGTATAATATAAGTGTATAATCCTAAAATCAGGAAGGAAAATGATAAATGGAAAATATTATGCAAAAATATTTCGATGAAATCGTACAAACGACTGTGGAAATCTTAAAATTCGACTCCTCGATGAAGCCTGCGGAAGAAGGTTATCCTTTCGGTAAAGAAGCGGCGGATTGCTTGCAATACTTTTTAGGTCTTGCGGCAGAGATGGGTTTTGAAACGAACAACTACGATAACTATATCGGTGAAGTTGTGTTCGGTGAAGGGGAAGATTTCGCAATCCTTGCCCACCTTGACGTTGTACCTGCAGGCAGCGGTTGGAAATACCCTCCTTTCGGCGGCGTTATCAACGACGATATCTCCGACGGAGGTGTAACGGGTACGAAAATTTGGGGACGCGGCGCAATGGACGATAAGACCCCTGCGGTAGTTTGTTTATATGCCTTGAAAGCGTTGAAAGACGAAGGCATTATGCCAAACCGTACCATTAAATTGATCGTTGGATGCAACGAAGAAAGCGGTTGGGCTTGTATCAAGCATTATAACAAAGTGGCAAAAATGCCTAAGGAAGGTTTTACCCCCGATGCAAACTTCCCTGTGATTTACGCGGAAAAGGGCATCTTGCATTTTACCGCATCTTTCCCCATCAATGAGGCACCCATGTCCGCGTTGAACGCTGGTGAAAGGGTAAATATGGTATGCGATAGCGCAAGCGCAATTCTTACAAGAAAGGCAGGCGGTAAGTTGGTTTATTTTGAAAATCCCATCGCTGGCACCCGCTTCTCTTATGATAATACGACGAACATTTTACGTGTAGATGGCAAGTCGGCGCATGGCTCTACCCCCCACCTCGGCGCAAATGCTTTGCAGGCGCTCCTCTATTTCCTTTCCACCTTCCACGAAGATTGCAAGAAAGTATACGATATGTTGTTTGACGATGCAACAGGTTTGAAGAGCTTGGAAGATGAAACGGGAAAATTGACCATGTCGCCCGATATGGCAACCTTTGAAAACGGCGTTTTGAAAATCACGACGGATATCCGTTTCCCTGCAACCTTACCCTTGGAAACGGTTACGGCGAAGTTGGACGAATTTGGCGTTGAATATGTAATCAACAATTATCAACCCCCTATCTACAACGACCCGAACAGCAAGTTAATCTCGACCCTGGTAGGCGTGTACAATAAAATTACGGGTAAAAATGAAGCCCCCATCGCAATCGGTGGCGGCACATACGCAAGGGCACTTGAAAACGGTTGCGGCTTTGGCCCGGAACTTAACGATGAAGAGGCAACCATCCACCAAGCGAACGAATATGTGACCTTTGACCGTATCAAATTGATGAGCGACGTATATTACAACGCAATCAAGGCGGTTTGCACCCCCGCAAAGAAAACCCGCATCGCTACCCAAAAGGTAATTTGGCGCAAAAAATAAGATTGTATGAAAACAAAAATCCTGCAACCGAAGTTGCAGGATTTTTTTACTTTTACGCAAAAGAGAAGAAATACGAAGGCAAACCGCCCATAACCAAACGGGCAAGCTCTAAGGTAAAATCTTCCAAGGATTGTTTTCTATCGGAGTTGAACCAGTGCTTGTACGCCATATACATACCCGACGTTACATATTCTGCCGCAACCGTAATTTTGTCCTCGGAGTATGCGCCGACACGCCCGATTACCTGTTCGATTTTGCCCTTCAAATACACCATAAACTTTGATGCCAAACGGGAATTGTCAATCTTCATAAGCAACGCGTAAATGTCTATACGCGTCATCAAAAGGTGCGAAAGTTCGATGAAGATGTCCAATACTTCACGGGTGGCAAAGTCGAAATTGTCGATTGCCTTTTCAAAATCGCGCGCCAAATCATTTTCTAAATCGTCCAAGATATCATAAACGCCGTTGTAATAATTGTAAACGGTTTTTCTATCCACATCCGCGTAATCTGCAATTTCTTTAACGGAAATTTTTTCCAAATCCTTTTCCGCAAGCAATTGCAAAAATGCGTTTCGAATGGCTTTCCTCGTCCTTTGTACCCTTCTATCCTGTTTCTTCTCTATCTCTGCCATATCCTTTTCTCCTTCCTATGGGTTTCTATGCAACCAACCCATTATACCACACGCATAGAAGAATTACAAGCAAAAAATGAATATTTTTGTGAAAAATTAACCAAAAATGTAAAAAAGTACAACAAAAAGGAGCTATTTTCGATAATTTCATACCTTTTGTGGTATATATCCGAGCGCAGCGCACGAACTTCGCAGGGCTTTTTCCGTAAAAATCTCTACCCTACAAAGTCAACCAACACAAAGATATGCGGCACGCTTTCGCGCGCCGCATACCTTTAGTGAGAGAATATGAAAAAAGTTTTTAGTATAGTCGATTCATCATTTTCCCTGTAAATCACTACAAGCCGCAGAGATAGACCTTTTCCGATCTTTTTATGCATCAACACTCTGCGCGGATTATGGAGCTTAATCCCCTTTTCCACCTCACATTTTATTCCCCTTTTGTGAAAACTGTGTGAAAATTGTGTGATAATTTGATGAAATGTTTAATAATTATCAAACTTTGTACTTTATAAACATATTTTCACAAATAAAATGTTACATTCTTTCTATAAACTGCCCTGCAACCGCCGCCGCGACACGCAAGCCGTCCGCCGCCGAGGAGGTAATTCCACCGGCATAACCTGCGCCCTCACCGCAAGGATACAAGCCTTGCACGCCGATTGATTGCATACTTTCATCACGTTCAATACGCAAGGGGGAGCTTGTCCTGCTTTCTACTGCCGTCAACACCGCATCGGGGCAAGCAAACCCCTTAAGCCGTCTATCCATATCCACAATCGCCGATTTTAACGCGCCGATTACGGGGGAAGGCAACACCTCACGCAAATCAGCAAACGCCGTACCTGCGCCATAGGTAGGGGTTACCTCGCCAAAACGATGGCTTACCCTATCCTGTAAAAAGTCCTCTACGCGCTGTACAGGCGCGGCATAGGTACTGCCCGCCGCTAAAAATGCCGCCCTTTCCAACTTTTTTTGGAACTCTACCCCTGCCAAGGGAGAATCGTCCGCAAAATCCGCGCGGCTTACCTGTGCAACCAACGCGCTGTTCGCGTTTCTTTCGTTACGCGCATAATTGCTCATACCATTTACAACCACGCCGCCCTCTTCACTCGCCGCAGGCATAACAAACCCGCCAGGACACATACAGAAGGTAAACACTGCCCTCTCGGATGCGTGGGAAACAAGCTTGTAATCGGCCGCAGGCAACACTGTGTATGCCTTACCGTATTGCGCCATGCCGACGCTCGATTGCAAATGCTCGATACGTACCCCCACAGCAAAATCCTTTTGCCGCATGGGAACGCCCTTTTTATACAACATTTCAAAGGTATCGCGCGCGCTGTGCCCGATTGCCAAAACCACCGCGGAAACGGGGAGTTTTTCCACCCCTTCTCCATCGTTTGAGGGTACCATGTCCGCGTTCAAGGTGCGAATGGACACCTCGTCCACCCTGCCGTCCTTGACAAAAATTTCTTCAAGACGGGTGTTAAATAACACCTTTCCGCCCTGTGCAAGTATATATTGACGCATATTTTTTACAACCGTTTTCAAACGGTCGCTGCCAATATGCGGCTTTGCTAACCATAAAATTTCTTCGGGTGCACCAAAACGCACGAACAGCTCTAATACTTCACGATTCAAAGGGCTGTGTGTTTGCGTGTTCAATTTCCCGTCCGAAAAAGTACCTGCGCCCCCTTCGCCAAACTGTACGTTGGTGTTGGTATCTAACGTCTTGTATTCCACAAACGCGTCGATGCGTTTTTCACGCTCTTCCACCGTACCGCCGCGCTCTACCACGATAGGTAAAATGCCATGGTCAAGCAACCGAATGGCGCAAAATAACCCTGCAGGGCCGCTACCCACCACCAAAACGGGCTTTTCGGGTTGCGATTTCACCCGTTCGAACACTTTTTGTTGTTTGGGTTGGGGATTTTTGGAAAATTCGATGGTGTAAATGTAACGGATATTGCCTTTATCGCGCGCATCTAACGACTTTTTCTTGATGGCAAAATACCCTACTTTACCACCGCATTTCTTTTCCGCAAGCTTGATAAGCTCCTTTTCATCCTTCCCGATGGGAAGCTTGATATCGGATAAGGTTTGAACGCTCATACACCCTCCAAAGCGCGTGCCACGCGCATCGCGGAGGAATACGCCCATTGCAGGTTAAAACCGCCGCATTGACCGTCCACGTCCAAAATTTCACCTGTAAAATACAGGCCTTTTGCAAAACGGCTTTCCAAGTTTTCCGTTACCTCGGCAAGGGGAATCCCCCCTTTGGTTACCTGCGCGTAGTCAAACCCAAGGCTGCCCGTAACGGTCAAATCAAAGCTTTTTACCAGCTTTGCCGCCTCGCTTAAATTTCCTTTTGCTCGTTTCAATACCACCCTGCCGATTTGGTTGTTGACAATACCAAACAACAGCTCGGTATCCGCAAAATCGGGGAACGCCGCGCGTTTGCGTTGCAGGGCTTCCAAAATTTCCTTTTCCGTAATATCGGGTAAAAAGTCCAGCGTCAAGCGCACACCTGCGGTAATTTTATCCGCAATAAACGCGGACATACGAAATACCGCATCCCCCGATACGCCATAATCGGTAAAAATCACGTCGCCGCGCAAGCTATGGCGCGTACCGTCGGTCAAAATCGCCGTCAAGCCGCCATCGTTGACACGGATACCTTTCAAGGTTTTCGTGTGGGTAATGTCCGTCTTTAATTGCACCAACGACGGGTACAAATCGGTTACGGTATGCCCGAACTTTTGCGCCAACGCATACCCGTTGCCGTCCGACCCGAAATTTTTTGCCGCTTTACCGCCCACACAAAGAACAACCTTTTCCGCGAAAATCGTTCGCTTGTGTCCTTCCGTCCCCTCTTCCGCATATACTATAAAACCGCCATTCGCTTGTTCTATATCATATACACGCGTGGAAAGGCGTACGTCTATCCCTTTTTGTGCAACGCAAAAACGCAGAGCATCCGTCAATGCAGATGCCTGCCTACTGGCAGGATACACCCTCCCCCTCTCGTCCGCCGAAAGCAATACGCCAAGCGATTGAAAATAGGCATATAACCCCTGCACGTCCGCGCCGTTTAATACGCTTTGCGTGAGGGGATTTTTACCCTTAACGGAGAAATATTCCGTTTCCAACGCCGCGAGGTTGGTGATATTGCCCTGCCCGTTGCCCGTCGCGGAAAGCTTTCTCCCCACGCGGTCGCCGCGCTCAAACAAGACGACGTTTTTATTTTGTTGTAAAGCGGTCGCAAGGAATAACCCCGACGCGCCGCCACCGATAATTGCTGTTTTTATCTGTTCCATACCCCTATTGTACTGTATTTTTTACATAAAGTCAATTTTTTTAGAAATTGATATAAAAAAATTCTGTTTCAATATTGACATTTTCACTTTTTTATATTAAAATAGTGGAAAGAAGAACTTTTATATATACAATATATAATTTTTTTTGTAATTCACATCAAAGGAGAGATGGAAAATGAAAGATTTGTACAATAACATGGTCAATTACTTTATGGATCACGTGGAATTTGCCGCAATGCTTGCCCTTGTATCTATCATAGTAATTTTTGTCCTTATCGCCGTACTTTCCAGCGCAGCGGTGCACCGTGAAAAGAAAGCGGACACAAAAACGCAAACGACCGTTGCGGAAACACCTGCACAGGAAGCGCCGATTGCACCTGTAACGGAAGCAGTTATAGAAGAAGCGCCCGTCGAAGAAGCGCCTGCGGAAGAAACGCCCGTCGAAGAAGCGCCTGCGGAAGATACACCCCAAGAGGTTGAAATCGTTGCGGAAGAAGAGTCTATCGATGCAGAAATTATCGAGGACGAACCGATGGAAGAACCTCCTGTGGAAGAGGAAATTGAAGAAACGCCTGCCGAAGAGCCTATCGCAATGGCTGTTGAAGAGCCTGTTGAAGAGGTAACGGAAGAGCCTGTTGAAGAAGAACCTGTGGCAGAGGTTGAGAATACCCCTATCGAAGAACCTGTTGTGGAAGAACCTGTGGCAGAGGTTGAAGACACCCCTATCGAAGAGCCTGTTGTGGAAGAAATTGCGGCAGCTGTGGCGACTGCGCCTGCGGCGAGCACTTTACACGATGAATTGAAGGACGTGAACACCGACCTTGATTTCTATGAAGAAGATGGGGTTGACCAAGAGGCAAGACAAAAAGGGAGATGGGTGATTTGCCGTTTGGTAACGGACGACAAGGCGTCGAATGAAATGTATTTCTTCGAGCTTCGCGCACCCAACAGCGATATTCTTTTGACGAGTGAGGAATACAACTCCTACAACGGTGCGATCCGCGGTATTCAAACACATAAGAACAATATCTTAAAAGGGAATTTCCGTACCACTCTCTCCAAGCACGGCGAATATATTTTCAAGCTGGTAAGCGGTAAAAATATGTTGCTTTGTTTGAGTGAAGGTTACGCAACAAAGGAAGAATGCGAAGATGCGATTGCACTTGCTAAACGCTTTGCGGCAACCGCTGTACTTGACGAAAATATCCAAGACCAAGTGATCAAAGTGCCTGCGGAGAACAATACCCCTATCGAACCTTTGGCGATTGACCAAAGCGGTAGATGGATTATCGATTGCACGGAAGCACCCGACGGCGAAATGGTTTACTTCTTCGAGCTGTTCACAAACGATAACGAATGTTTGCTTACGAGTGAAGAATACACCACCTATATCGGCGCAGTAAACGGTATTCAAACGTATAAAGCGAACATTGACAAGAGTAATTTCCGTATCGTGTTGACCAAGCGCGGGGATTATGTTTACAAGCTTTTGAACAGCAACGGACAGTTGCTTTGCCTGGGCGAACATTACAAGAACAAGCGCCTTTGCCAAAACGCTGTGGATGCGGTAAAAGCTTTCGCGATGAATTCCCAAATTCTTACAAATCCTCAAATCAAAAAATAATTTCCTGTAAAAATTTACACCGCGGACATATCGTCCGCGGTGTATTTTTATCATTTTTACCTTCTTAGAAGGATACTTTTACATTTTTACGTTCTTCGGGGCTGTCTAATTCGAAATAATCTCTCTTCGTATATTCTTCGCCCATACGCTTTGCAACGATGTTTGCAGGGAACAATTCCAACTTCG
>JAZTYG010000113.1:0-20970 GCA_045636845.1 Candidatus Scatosoma sp. | reverse complement strand
CGCCAATCCTCTTTCACCTTTACATAGGTCGTCAGGAATACCTTTGCGCCTAAGAATTTTTCCATGTCTTGACGGGCAAACGAGGACACCTCTTTAATCGCTTTGCCTTGCTTGCCGATCAAGATGGCCTTATGATTCGCGCGTTCGCAAACGATGTCAAGGTTAATATCATACACGCCGTTATCCTGCAACTCGAAAGTGTTAATCACAATCGCGATCCCGTGAGGGATTTCCTTGTCGAATTTCAACAAAATCTTCTCGCGCATAATTTCGGAAATCATGAACTTTTCACTCTTATCCGATACGATATCTTCTGTGAATACCTTGTCCCCCTCGGGCATATGCTCTACGAGGAATTCCTTGAGCTGTTTCACATTCTTACCCTTGCGCGCCGATACGGGGAATACGTCCAAATCTAAATCCGCATCCGCGAATTTTGCCATATCCAAAGGAATATTTTCCTTGGGCATAATATCAATTTTCGTATAAGCCACCGCCATAGGGATATTGAGCGCTTTATATTTTCTAATCAGGTCAAAATCTTCCTCCGTCACCCCTTCGTGACCATCCAAAACGAACAGGATATAATCCACCGATTTCGCACTCATATCCGTTGTACGCATCATCATATCCGTCAAGGCATTGCGCGCCTTGTAAATACCAGGGGTATCCACGAAAACGATTTGATAATCCTCTTCCGTCAATACACCCAAAATTCTATCGCGCGTCGTTTGGGGCTTGGGCGAAACAATCGACACCTTTTCCCCTACCATTACGTTAATCAATGTGCTTTTGCCTGCATTCGCTCTACCGATTACCGCTACATATCCACTTCTCATTTATTTCAAAAACTCCTTTTCTCTATCATGTAAAATCCTGCAAACCGCCCTTAATCGCGGGTAATTTGCAATTTTTGAAGGATAAATTCTTCCTTCTCACGCATTTCCGCCTTATCCTCGTCCGTCATATGGTCGTAACCTAAGCAATGCATAATGCCATGTACCAACAAGTAATGCAATTCACGATTATACGAATGTCCGTACTCTTCCGCCTGCTCCTTCGCACGATCGCAACAAACCACAATCGAACCAAGCATCAGGTTGCCGTCCTCGTCGATTTCGTAAGGAAAATCTTCCCCTGCGATGGCTTGTCCTTTGATACCGTCAAGCGCAGGAAAGCTAAGCACGTCCGTCACTTTGTCCGTATCTCGCATTTCACGGTTCAAACGACGGATCTCTTCCCCGTCCACAAAGATAAATTCCACACAAAGAGGGATATCCGTTTTTACAAAACCCTGCATCGCATTTTCAAGCGCAAGGATATTTTCCTCTGGAAATTCTTCCCCGTCACATAAAATTACAAACTCTTTCATGCATTTTCCCCTTTCGTGCCATTAGAAGTGTGCTTGTATTTAATGTTGGGGTATTTTACGCGGTGGTGATGTACGCCCGACAGCGTGGTAACAAGGGCGGTACGGATTTTCGTCAAATCTACCATCGTAATATCACATTCGGAGAATTGTTCAAGGTCCATACGCTCTTCAATAACCGAGCTGATGGCCTTTCCCGTTTCTTCGGGGGTACGCGCGTTCACGGCGCGAACAGCAGCCTCGGACGCGTCTGCAATCATGATGATCGCCGCGAGTTTCGTTTGAGGTTTCGGGCCTTGATAAGAGAAATCTTCGATATTCAATTCCCCGTCCGTCATCTTCAAAGCTTTTGCATAGAAATAACGGATAGGCATTGTGCCGTGGTGTTGAATGGCGATATCCGCCAAAAATTCGGGCAAGTGGTTTGCCTTAATAAGGTTTTGACCGTCTTTCGCATGGGAACGAATGATATCCGCGGACAATTCGGGGGTTAATTCATCATGCACGTTGTAATCCCCTTGGTTTTCCGTGTAATGTTCGGGGTAGTGCAATTTACCAACATCGTGGTAAAGCGCCGCCGCACGGGCGTAATCCACATTTTCACCGATAGCCGTAGCCGCCGCTTCCGCAAGGGTCGCAACCGTCATCGAATGATTGTACGTACCAGGCGCAACCACCTTTAAGCGTTGCAAAATTTTCGCATCCGAGCTGGTCAATTCACGCAAACGATATACGGTTAAGCAGTTGAAAAGCACCTCGAAAAGAGGTAAGATGAACAGGAAAATAATCGTCGAGGTGATACCGCCGAATAAGCCGTAGCCCATATGCAGTAAAATCGCTTGGAACGCCGCCAAGCCGCCGTTTACATTGTCAATAAAGCTGGAAACTTCCAACAAGAAAATGATTACGTCGATGGGGATAACGATGGCAATACCGACAAGCACCACGCGGAAACGGGTTTTCGCCTTTTCACAGAAGAAAATCGCCAACATACCTGCCGAGAAGGAAATCAACAAGGAGGAATAGTACGAGCTTTCCGCCGAAATGCCGCCTGCGAAGGTATCCGCCACAAAGACAAGCAACGCGCTGATAATATTCATAAACACCGCCGCGCGGCGATTTACCAACACACATACCATCAACGCCACCAACGCCACAGGACGAGCGAAGATATCGATTTTTGCGCCGATTAACCAAGAAACAATGAAGGAAATATCCAACACCACAAAAATCAACGCTATATTTTTCCCCGTCGAAAGGATACGCTTATCCTCAAAGAAGAAATACATGTAGGTAATTAACACCAAAAGCATTACGCAGAACAGGGCGTACAGGTAGTTCGCGCCAAACTGTTTCATATGCTCTGCAAAATTATTGAGCTGCGTTCCTAAAAGCAGCACCGCCATTATCGCAACTAAAACAACAAAATGTACAAAGAACAACAAAATGCTCTTGATTGTATTTTTCGTTGTCCACTCATTGCCAAAACGCAAAATTGCCATCTTTTGTCACTCTCCTTCCACGCCAAGCTTGCGCGTTTTTTCTTTATTCGCGGAGGCTTTCTTCTCCGCTTGTTCCGCATCCTTTTCATATGCGTGGATGATACGCATTACCAAAGGATGCCTTACGACGTCCTTTGCCGTTAATTTACACACCGCAACCCCTTCAACGCCGTTTAAGATGCCCGTTGCGTGCACCAAACCGCTTGCCTTGCCGTCAAGGTCAATTTGCGTAACGTCGCCCGTTACCACCGTTTTACTGCCCTCGCCCATACGGGTCAAAAACATCTTCATTTGTTCCTTGGTGGTATTCTGCGCTTCGTCCAAAATGATAAACGCATTCGACAGCGTTCGTCCGCGCATATACGCAAGGGGGGCAACCTCAATCGCGCCGCGTTCCATGAGCTTTGCGTAGGTTTCTAACCCCAAAAGCTCCTGCAAGGCATCGTACAAGGGACGAAGATACGGGTCAACCTTTTCATGCAGATCGCCAGGCAAAAACCCAAGCTTTTCCCCTGCCTCTACCGCAGGACGGGTGAGAATGATTTTTTCCACCTGCTTACTCTTAAACGCCGCCACCGCCATACAAACGGCAAGGTAGGTTTTACCCGTACCTGCAGGGCCAACGCCAAACACCACCGTATTTTTACGGATAGCGTCCACGTATTGCTTTTGCCCCACCGTCTTGCACTTGATTTGTTTGCCGCGCGCCGTAATCGCCACCACGCCGCTTTCCAAAAGCGCCATTTCTTCCGCCTTCCCTTCACGAGCAAGCTCAATACAGTACGCCACACGCGCCTCGTCAATTCGTTCGCCGCTTCTTACCGTTTGCAACAAACCCGAAATAACCGCCTCGCCGCATTTAACGTCCTCTTCCTTGCCCTCTAAGCGAATTTTCATCCCTTCCACATAGGCGAGCAAATCTAACTCCCGAGCGATATGGGTCAAATGCTCGTCATAAGTGCCAAGAAGGGCGGATAACTCGTCCAAGGACTTTACTTCCATTGTCTTTTTAATCGTTATTACTGCCATAAATTCATCGTTTCTACCGCTTGGTATTTCATTTGTATACGGTAGGTCTTCCCATTATTTTCTATCTTTGTTTCTTGTAAAGTGTCGCGGTCGGTCAAGCCGAGATTGAGATACGCCTTCGCAAACGCCGTTTCCTCGTTTTCCGCCTCAATTTCACCTTCCCACACACACGCTATACATACGCGCGCGATAATTTCAACGCGTACCTGCCCCCCTTGTTCGGTGAAAAAACAATCTTCCACAAGGGTTTCCCCCTTGCGTACCGTATCCCCGATTTTCTTTAGGGGCGAGCCGCGTAATACCGCCATAGACAGCACGCTTCCCTCGTGCTTTGCCCGCATATTTCCCCTTTCCGTTTGTAGGGCGGGAAAGGGACTTAAACGGATTTCTACCGCCAAACGGTTGCCCGTCTTTTTCAAAGAACAATATTCCACCCCGTCTAAGGCAAGAATTTTTGCACAAACCAAATCTTCCCGTCCCCGTTGATAGGGTAAAAATTTCCGTACGCCTATTTCGTCGAGCGCCTGCAACGCTTCGCGTTGGTAACACTCGCTCCCGACAAAATCCACCGCCAAAACAAGGCTTTGGCTCGCCAACACAAGAGCAATGCACAATATTCCGCCAAGGACAAGCCCCACCCGTTTTTTCACCATCGAAAGGCATTTTCCGACCCCTTCCGCGCCCATACTTTGCACGCGGTAGGCGGTGTTTTCGCCCTTATTATAGCATATCTTTGGATAAATTGCAAAAATTTTATCCGCATCTTTCCTGTTCACGCTAAAAAGCAGGCGGTTTTTCGCCGTTTTTTGCACATGGTAGAGTGGAATTTTCTCCCTACGCAGGCGCAACAATGCTCTTTCAGGCATATTTCCTTCCAAACATATCCGTTCACGCCAAAAACAAAGGCTCATTCGTCGTCCCCCTTTTCGGAGGGAGGCTGTTCGGTTGTCAGGGTGAAAATTTGTCCCGACAGCTGTAAATCGCCGTCGTAGTATTTTTTTACGGAAAGCCCCTGCCCTTCGGCGGAAACGGTGCAACGGTGAAAACAAATCACCACCCGTTCGGGGGAGAAATCCCCGATGGCCTTCACGCCTTCGAAATAACCGCCTCCCCCAGGCACGATGGTACACCGCGCAAAGGGGAAACCCTCGGTGTTTTTGAAAATTTCATCATATAATCGCATACCTGCCCCTCCCATTTAGTA
The DNA here is from genome assembly GCA_045636845.1 of Candidatus Scatosoma sp. GTDB lineage: Bacteria > Bacillota > Clostridia > Christensenellales > Borkfalkiaceae > Scatosoma. Next base: position 15,866 of record JAZTYG010000113.1, on the reverse strand, counting down.
TATGAGAGGAAAGGGATAGATATGTGAATTGACGATTATATCGTCGTGAATTGTTGCAAAGCAACGTGAATTGAAAACTATGTTTTCGTGAATTGATGGCAAGCCATCGTAAATTGAACGCATAGCGTTCGTGAATTTTCGCTAACGCTCAGTGAATTGCAAACCAAAGGTTTGCGTTATTGTTAATATTCCCACAACGACAGCATAGCTGTCAATGCACGCGCAAACGGCGCGATTCGCTGAACGAAGTGAAGATTCACGCACCGCAGGTGCAATTCACGGCACCGCCGATTCACTTCACCTTAAAATATGCTCTAACTCGTCGCGGATTTTTTCGGGTTCGTCCGTCTTACATACAATCGTCAAAATATCCTCTGCGTGCAAAATCGTTTCACCGCTTGGCAAGATATGCTCTTCCGCACGGATAATTTCTTTTACGCGCGCATTACCAGGCCACAGCACGTCGCGGATTTCTCTCTTTTCGGAAATTGCACCCTTCCCAACCGTAAAGGTATATACCACCTTTTCCGCGCGTTCGTGTATACCCGTTTCTTCCTCGTATTGTTCCAACAAGTCCTCGTAAATGCCGTCCGTCTTACACATTTCCCCGATGATATACCCCAAGGAAACCGCAATAATCACAGGTAATAACGGTGCAAAACTGCCTGTAAATTCACAAATCATCACGATAGAAGTAATCGGCGCGCGCACAACCGTCGTAAAGAACGCCGCCATACAAATCATCACAAGTAAATCGCAATACGGCGCAAGATCGGGGTCAAGTTCTAACCACAAATTATTCAAGATTGCGCCGATGCACGCACCGATGGCGATAATCGGGATAAAGATACCGCAAGGGATTCTCGACCCGACATTGATTGCCGTAATCAATGATTTTAACACCAAAACCACCAACAACGCCCATACCAGGGGCAAGCCGAATACACTTTCCGCAATTTGCTTTGATACACCGCCGTTTGTACCGAGCGATTCGATCAAATCATGGCCGCCGCCCATAACACCTACCGCGATAAACGAGAAAAGACCGCCCAAAAGAACCGCGGTGATAATTCTACTCGTATGCGACCACCATTCATTTTTCACATGAATATGCTTGAACGCCGTACGCATCCAAAGACAAAGCTTGTAAAAGCCGATGCCGATGAAACCGCATACGCTACCTGCCAGCACCACATAGCCGTAGTATTTTATGGGCATTTCGATAAGCTTGTACGAGTGGAACGCACTCGTAACGCTCATACCCAACAGTTGGTAAATAAGCGTACGGGTCAAAACGCCGAATACAACGGACGAAAAGGCACAAATGAACACCTCGGGGGTGAAACGCTTATGCGCTTCCTCAAAGGCGAATGCCATACCCGTCAAGGGTGCGTTGGACGCTACCGCAAGACCTGTACACGCGCCGCCTGTAATTTGGTATTTGCGAATCATTTGGTTACGCTTTGTCAAGCTCGCAACACCGTCGCCGCCTGCCGCACCGATTAAAATACTCGGGCCTTCCGCACCGATGGACAAGCCTAAAAAGATACTAACCAAGCTCGCCGCGAACATGGCAGGTAAATCTCTCCACCACTTAAAGCGTACAATCCCTCGCGTTGCGCCTTCCGCCTGCGGTACGCCGCAACCGCGGATAATCGAGGACATATTGACAAGCACGCCGATTACAAACGCGCCTGCAATCAACGCCAGCACAAGCAACGGGATAAAGGCTGGATTTTCACGCACGTATTCGTACGCATTACGAGAAATAAGTTCCCCTTCATGCACCAAAATATTGAAGAAGGTGGCAATGATACCCACAAAAACGCCCGTAATACTACCCACTGCCACTAACTCAATGAAGATGCGGTATATATTCGTTTTTTTCAAATCTTTCTTCTCAATTTTTTTCATAATTCCCTAATCCTCTATGCAATTCCGCATACGCGCCGTTTAATGCCAACAGCTCGCTATGCCTGCCTTGCTCTACCACATGTCCATTTTCCATAACCAAGATACAGTCCGAATTGACAATCGTCGATAATCGATGCGCTACCACAAACGAGGTTCTACCCTCCATAAGTTTGCCAAACGCGTCGCTGATTTTCATTTCCGTACGGGTGTCAATGGAAGAGGTTGCCTCGTCCAAAATCAACATGGGCGGTTTCGTTAACATAATACGCGCAATACAAAGCAACTGTTTTTGTCCTTCGGATAAATTGCCGCCTTCGCCAAGCACGGTATCGTATCCGTTTTCCATACGCTTGATAAAACCGTGGGCGTGTGCCGCTTTCGCCGCCGCAATCATTTCCTCATCCGTTGCGGACGGTTTACCAAGTTTCAAATTCTCGCGTACCGTACCGTTTTTCAACCAAGTTTCCTGTAAAACCATACCGTAATTTTGTCGAAGGGAACGACGGGTGATACCGCGAATATCCTGCCCTTCTACCTTCACAGCGCCTCCTGTTACATCGTAAAAACGCATCAACAGGTTGATGAGGGTGGTCTTGCCCGACCCCGTTCTGCCAACAATGGCAATGCGTTGCCCGGGCTTTACCGTCAAGGAAAGGTTTTCTATCAATTTCTTTGTTTCCACATAGGAAAAGCTTATGTTTTCCAAGTAAACGTCACCATCCACTTCATCCAACACAGCATTGCTTTCGTCGGAAACTTCTTCCGTTTCATCAATCAACTCGAAAATACGCGCCCCGCAAACAAACGCGCTCTTAAGCTCGGTGATAACCCCCGAAATTTCATTAAACGGCTTAGTGTACTGATTTGCGTACGAAAGGAATTTTGTCAAACCGCCCACTGTGAACGCGCCGCCGATTACGTCAAACGCGCCAAGCAATGCCACGAGCGCATACACCAAATTGTTGATAAATCGGGTGGAAGGGTTGGTAAGTGAGGAATAGAAGGTCGCATTCATCGTCGCCTTTTCTAAACGAGCGTTGATTTCGTCGAATTTTTCTGCATTTTCGTCCTCGTGAGCAAATGCCTGCGCCGTTTTCAAACCGCCGATGGCTTCTTCCGTAAACGCCGTTTGTTCACCGCGCGTTTCCGTTTGTTCTTTGAAGAATTTATGGGTGTGATTTGCCACAAAACGCGCCACAAACAAGGATGCAGGGGTTACCAAAACCACCACCAAACCGATTTTGAGGTTGGTGATAAGCATAAACGCAATCGTACCCAAAATCGTCAACACGCCTGTAAAAAATTGCGTAAACCCAATCAATAACCCATCGGAAAATTGATCGGCATCCGCCACAACGCGGCTCACCGTATCCCCGTGGGAATGGGTATCAATATATTTCAAGGGCAACGCGCCCAGTTTCTTAAATGCATCCGCGCGGATATCCCGTACCACATGGCAGGAAATACGGTTATTGCAAAGGCTTGTCAACCATTGCGACACCGCCGCCACACCGACCGCGATGATGATTTTTAAGAAAATTGCTTGCAGCTCGCTCCACCGTACGCCGTTTTCCACAATGCAATCTATCGCATCGCCAAACAGCACAGGTACAAACAGGGTTGCCGCTACGCTAACCGCCGCAAAGATAAGCGAACAAATAAAGGACAAAGGATATCTTTTTACATAACGCAAAATGCGTTTCAAGGTGCTTCCCTGCTTTTTATCGCATACACGGGTGGGGTGTTTTACATTTTTCATGCGCCCACCTCCTCACTCTCACCATATTGCGAGAAGTAGATTTCACGGTAAACCTCGCAGGTTTGCATCAAGCTTTCATGCGTGCCGATGCCCACCGCTTTGCCTTCGTCTAACACGATAATTTTATCCGCGTCGCGTACGGACGACGCGCGTTGCGATACCACAAACACCGTCGTTTCCAGCTTGCGGATTTCCCCGCGGAGCGCCGCATCCGTCGCATAGTCTAACGCCGATGAGGAATCGTCCAAAATCAAAATTTCGGGGTTACGCACCAACGCACGCGCAATCGTCAAGCGTTGCTTTTGACCGCCGGAGAAATTTTTACCGCCCTGTTCCACAGGGGCGTCTAAACCACCCTTTTCAAGGATAAAATCTTCCGCCTGTGCAATTCTTGCCGCCGCCATCAATTCCTCATCCGTCGCATCTGCTCTGCCCCACAAAAGGTTTTCGCGAATGCTGCCTTTGAACAGCTTGGCTTTTTGCGGTACTATACCGATACGCTCACGTAAAAAGCTCTGCAACCCCGCGCTACGCACATCTTGCCCGTCAATCGACACTTTACCGCTACGCGCATCGTAGAAATGCGGAATAAGGTTGACGAGGGTTGTTTTGCCCGACCCCGTTCCGCCGATAACCCCGACGGTTTCCCCCCGTTCTACGGTAAAGGTCAAATCCACAAGGGAGTCCTCCGCCCCCTCGTTATACCGCGCGCAAACATTTTCAAAGGAAATGAACGCATCCCTGCCCCCATCCTTTTGCGTTTCGTCCGCGATTACCTGTAAAGAGGGCTGCATATCCAACACCGCCTCAATACGGCCTGCGCTCGCCGCCGCCTTCGCCACCGTTACGATGAGGTTAGCAAGCTTGATAAGCTCGATTAAAATTTGCCCCATGAGGTTGTAGAGGGCAATTACTTTACCTTGGGTCAACACACCGCTTTCCACACGCAAGCCTGCCGTGTACAAAAGTACGATGGTTGCTAAATTCACCAACACATAGGTCAAAGGGTTGGTGATTGCGGCGATACCGCCCACGAATTTTCTTTCCTTTGTCAAGCCGTCGTTGCGGTCTTGGAAAATTGCGCGCTCATCCTCTTCCTTACAGAAGGCGCGCAATACTCTCGCGCCTGCTAAATTTTCACGGGTAGACAGCAATACCTTGTCGAGTTTCGATTGCGTTTTCTTGTAGAGCGGCATACAAATAAACATTACCGCATAAACCACGATAGCAAGAATAACAATCGCACCTCCAAACACCCAAAAAGAGGACGGGTCTATGATACAAGCGCACACCAACGCGCCAAATACGATAAAGGGGGAACGGAGTAAAAGTCGCAAAAACAGGTTGATACCCGTTTGCATTTTATCCACGTCGCTCGTCATACGGGTCAACATGGTCGCCTCACCCATTTTGTCAATATCCCTGTAGCTCAACGATTGCAATTTCTTGAACAAATCGCTACGCACACGCGCAGATACGCCCGTAGCCGCGCGCGCGGAAAAATATTGAGCCGTCACCGAAAAGAGCAGCCCAACCAAACCGAATATCGCAAGCACAAGGCACATGGACACCACAAACCCCTTGTCCGCGTGGGGATATCCCCCGTTTTCAAACACGCCTAAACCTTCGTCGACGATTTTCGCCACGACAAAAGGTACCAACAGCTCGAAGGTGGCTTCCAGCAGTTTGAATAAGGGGCCTAACAAGGCCTGCCATTTATACGGTCTAAAGTAGGTGAGAATTTTCTTCATAGTAAGTCCATTATAGCACTATTTTTTCGCAATTGCAAGGGTTTTTCTCGCGCATAAGGGAATTTATTCCCTTAACGGGTGCGAATACGCAAAAAAATAGGCGAAGGGTGGTTACGTTTCCACACTTCGCCCAATGCTTATTTTGTTTTATTTTTTCATTTATTCCGCATCATCGTCAAGCGTTTCTTCGTCCATTTCCGCTATGGGCGCAGCCAACAACGCTTCGTACAATTCCTTATATTCCGCAATTTCCATCAAACGCACACCGTCGGGGGTGGAAGAAAGACGCTCATTCAAGCGATACATACGCCCTGCATTGATGTACTTATTCGTTACAACCATAAAGCCGATAAAGAGTACAACCGACACGCAAGCAAGGACAATCGTAGGTACGATATATTCCCCTTCACGGGTGCTAAAATTCTTCAAACCCAATACCAGGGTTGCGATGATTGCCGCGATTACGGGAAGAACGGTCAATATAAATGCAACGCCCCAACGCAATTTTCGGCTAGCAAGCACTTCACGGCGAGCGTCCTGTTTTTCCTCAAATTTTGCACGCAAGGGGGTTTCTTCTTCGGTCAATTCCGCCACACGCTTTTCAAACGCCGCGCGGTAATCTTTCTTGATAATATCTGCCGCCTCGTAGCCAAGGTCATATTCTAAGCTTTCAATACCAGCCTCCGCATATTCCGCAGCCAACACATCGGGGTCGGTGAAGTCGGAGGTTTTTGCACGCCAGTACCCAACGGACGCCTCGGTGGCTTCCTCGTCTAACTGCAAAGCTTTTTCGTATTCTAACTCCGCCGCGTGGTAACTACCGCTTTCCAACAATTTCTTACCTTGTTCGCAGGTACGTTCGTATTCATTACGACGACGCTCCAACGCTTCCGCTTTTTCACGCATTACGCGTTCTGCCTCTTCGGGAGAAAGGTCAACAAGGTCCTCATGGTCCTCTTCCGCGTCGTAACCTTCCAAGGTAGGGAATTCAAAGCTAATTTCTTCCCCCTCTTCCATTTCGGGGTTATCGCCTTCCGCCATTTCGTCCGTCACATCCACGTAACCGTCTTTCGTTTTCTTCAAACGCACGCCTCTACCGTATTCGTCGTCGATAATTCTTTCTTCCATCTTTTTTCTCCGTAAAATATATTCATTATTCCCCGTCCGCGTCCAAAATTTCTTCCTCGGACAACACAAACGGATTTTTTAACCCGAAGGTTTTTTTCGTTTTTGTATAATCGGGTAAGAGTGTTTCCGTCACATAAGTACGAAACTTACCCTTGTACCTGCTTTGCGCCCATTGACACAGCTCTTTCGTTTCAAACATCGCCAGCACGCAACTGCCGCTGCCCGACATTACCACCCCCAAGGGTGAGAAAGCTTTTGCCTCATTGTACGCCTTTTCCACATCGGGATTGAGGTGTAATGCAGGGATAAACAGGTCGTTCATCAAATACCTGCCCCCCTCGTTTACATTTTCACACGCCAACGCCTTGATACACGCCTCGGTCGCGCTCTCCTTCCATTCTAAGGTTTGAGGGAGTTCGTCGTACTTCTTATAACACGCCCCCGAGGATACCTCGGATGAAGGACAAAGCAACAAGAAATACAACTTGTTTTTCAAAGCAAGCGCAGTTACCTTTTCCCCTCTGCCCTGCATACGGGCAAAACCGCCCCTCAACATATATCCCGTATCGCTGCCCAACCGATCGGCAACCTCTTTCAATGCCGTCCTATCGGTGATACCGTACAAATGTGCCATACCGTTCAACACGCCTGCAACATCCGCGGACGAACCGCCAAGCCCTGCGCCCATCGGAATATTTTTATACACCGTAATATCCGCGCCCGTCGTACCAAACGCCGCGGAAAAGGCCTCCGCCGCCTTCAGCGCATTGTTCTTTTCGGGTGGAATCCCCTCGCTGCCCATGCCGCGCATCGTAATAGAGGAAAGCTTATCCTTGCGCTTTTTCAAATGGATAAGGTCAAACAGGTCAATACTCGCCACCAACGAATCTAGCATATGAAATCCGTTTTCTATACCTGTGATTTCCAAGGTAAGGTTGACCTTTGCGTAAGATTTGATTTTAACCGAATTCATACGCCAGCTTGTCCCCCTTTTATCCGAAAATTGCGGCGAGGTTCACCCGCCGCTTGGTTGCTTTTTCTATTTTACCATACTTTTTCTAAAAAAACAATATTTTCGGAGAAAATTCTTTCCCCTATTTTGTAAAAATAGTGGGAAAAAATGAATTTTTAGTCCTCTAATTGCCGATAAACGTAAATTCTTTCCCCATCCTTTAAGGGAAATTGCAATTCTGGGTTAGATTTTTGCAAAGTCTCAGGCGCGCACCCAAGCCGTTTGGATACCTGCCAAAGGTCCTCGCCGGCGCGTGTCATAAACACGGAAAAACCGCTGTCCGCTGTCCCGTAAGGCTCGCCCTCTTCCACTTCGCACACATATCCCCAGCCCTGCGTTTCAAAGGCGCGCAAGGACAGGCGCAAAGTAGCCTCCGCCTCCGTTTCCCCGTTCTTTTTACGGCGCACATTCAAACCGCATACCGCGCAATCCGCCTCCACATAATCCCCTTCGATATCCAAAGGAAAAACGAAAGGCAAGGAAAGGGTCGCGCTACGGTGAGAGCCGTCCGCGCCGCAAAGAATCACCTCCGCCTGTACCGCGCCTTCCGCCTCCATACCGCGTTCCCCTTTTCGACAGATAATTTCCGCACGCGGTAAGGTCGTTGCCTGCAAGGTAAACTCCCCTTCCACCTCGGGTGAAATAATCGCCTCGCCGCTTACCCGTTCGGTAGCTTTTGTATGCTTCAACGCATACCTGCCCCCTTCATTTTTCTTTTTGAGGGTAATTTCCGCAAGGGTAGAAAACCCGTCCTCAACCACGGAAATTTCATCATAAACGGTAAGATAGCACTCTGCGGAAAGGGTATAAGAAAGGACGATATGACTTGCACCCTTTTCCTCGTCCGTACCTGCGGACAAGTGCGCCGATTTCACATCCACACGCGCACTCGGTACAACATGCCCAAACGCCTCCTCACTCGGCAACGAAATCTTAAATGGTATCAACCGTTCATACGAACAAACGCCATTATCCCCCTTCAACACGCAAATATTAAGGGCAAGTTCCCCTTCCACATCGATTTGACCTCCTCCTGCGTAAACATGATTGACAACCGCTTTTTCACTGTGCAAGAGAATATCCCCCACATAATCGGTGTCAAATTCGTCCTCGCCCTCGGTATCGCCGCTTACACATACCGTTTTATATACACGCGCGACATCCTTTTTCACAATCAAACCTTCCCCGCCTGCAAGGTATTCCATTTGCTTGTTGCCATACACACCGATATCCGCCCCTACCACTACGGACACATACAAACCCGACCCTTCCCTGCGCCAGGTTACATTTTCGCAGGTCAAAGCTGCACGCGCAAAACAGGCAGGCGTTACCAAACCGCCTTCCGCTTTATGGTAAAATTCCACCCCACGCTCCGCGCGGCATACCTTTTTATCTCCATCCTCATATACAATACAAAGCAGCGTTTTTCCGCCGTATTGCACTTCCCCGTCCACGCAGGTAGCATCGGACGGTACTGCTTTTGCCTGCACAGCCAAAATACTGCTAATTTCACTCCCCGGCAGACGGCATTCGACAATCGATTGCCCCTTTACACGGCACACTTCTCCAACGTAACGATAGGTTTCAAATTGCGGTTTAATCATAATTTTTCCCTTCCTTGCTGTTTTGTTTTCCCTTTATTTGTATGTCAGGTGAAAATTTTTTAGAACGAAAATCGGGTAAAACGGGAATATTTTCCAGTAAAAACGAGCATACTATCCCTATGATTAAGCCGACGAAGAATATCAAGGATATCAAACAAATGGTGAAAGAGTGTTCCGCGCAACGGGTGGCGGTGCGGGTGAATTTGGGCAGGAACAAGAGTATGAGCTATTCGGGGATTTTATCGGGAATATATCCTGCATTGTTTACCGTGAAACCAGATGAGGAAGGATTTTTAGGGAAAACGGCGTATTCCTATTCTGACGTGCTGTGCGGAAATGTAAAAATCAAGCGACTGTAACCAGCCGCTTGATTTTTTTATTATACCTTTTCTTGAACGGTTATTTGAAATTGCTGTCCGTTCGGTAAACGCATCGTCAACACGTTCCCTTCCGCTTTTTGATAGATTGCCACAAAATTTTCCGCAATTACCCTTGCAACTTCGTCAAACAACACATTCACATTTGCCCTTTTCTTGTCTTCGCAACACTTTTCAGCCTTCATTATTATAAATCTCCTTTGTTAGTTCTTTCCCGACGGGAAGATACCACTATTATATCATCGGAATTGCCACCATTCAACTGTTTTGGTGGCAAATATGAGAATAATATTGTGATAGGAGTAAAATTTTTATGTTACATTTGTCGAATTTTGGCGAAAATCTCTCTGCTTTGATGATAGAACACAATATAAAAGCGCCTGCGTTAGCAAAATGCTTACAAACAGACCGTTCTAATATTACCCGTTATATGCGCGGTGATAGATTTCCTTCCTATTCCGTTTTTCTTTCAATCCTTGATTATTTCTCCGTATCTGCGGACGTTATTCTTGGATTGATGGATTATAGCGCGGAAACAAAATTTCAGCCTGCTTTACCTTTCGATGAAAGACTGCGCGCAATTATGGAAGAAACGGCAACAACGCAGTACCGTATTGTAAAAGAAACCCCTATCAGCGGTGGAAGTATGCACGAATGGTTAACAAATCAAAGTTTGCCATCGGTGAACAATCTTGTTATCCTTGCTTCCTTTATGGAAGTTTCCGTGGATTACTTACTGGGCAGGATAAAATAAGTATACTTTTATCTCTAATATGAACAAAGCACCCACGAAAGATTCTTTTTTAGAGCCACCCATGAAAAAGATACAAAATTAAAGAATTAAGACTTGCTCTTTAGATAAATATATGATATAATACATATGCAGTTACAACAAATCTAACCCCTTTTGAATAAAAAGGCGACTGGCGAATCTTCTGGAACGCTGTTATGAGGATTACCCCTTGAGGTTTACAGCATTAGGTTACCCTAACGGTCGGTCAATGCATTTGTGATGAACTGTAAAGGAGGTTCATTTAGATATAAATTATTTCCAAAAAAAGATTATAGAAAAGGAGATAATTTATATGGAAGAAAAAACAGTGGAAATCTGTAGAGAACTTGCAATGTCCATATGGAAAAAAACATATGGAAAAGCAACAAAAGCAAAAGATTTTGCAGGTAGAGAAATGGATAAGGGCGCATACGACCAACGCGGAAGCAAGTTTGGTTGGAACCTTGACCACATCTTACCCAAAAGTCAAGGTGGAAAAAACTCGGAGAGTAATCTTATTTGCTGTCACATTCAAACAAATGATGAAAAAGCAAATAAGTATCCTTGTTTCAAGGCAAATGATAAACAATTTGAAATTTTGAAGGTAGCCAATCATCACGAGATAAGGGAAAAGATTGACTCTTCAAAAAAAACGACCGAAACTAAAAGCGAAGTTATCGAAGATACAAGTACAAACTTTTATGACCACTCCGCAGGAATAAGATGCTATAAAAAATATGAAAATATTTTTTGGGGCACTTTAACCATCCAAATTAAACTACCTACAAATGCAGCCATCGTAGACTTTATCAAGGAGCTTTTTGAAGGTGAAAATGTTTCGGCGGTTTTTGAACAGCCTCATCTAACTATAAGTGTGACTGGTATTAGACTCCCCACCAAGGAATCTATACAATTGTTAAGGGATAAATGCTTAACGCTTAATACTTATCTACAATCGTATTTCCTTCGCAAAAACATAATTTCGGAGTATTATGTGTTTTGTGAGGCGCACACACAGTCAGATGAATTGAAAGCTATCTCTTCACGAAATAAATATTCTAACTCTAAAGAATGTTTTGTAATAAACGAACTCGTTAGAAGTAACAGCGACGCAAAAGAAAAAATTGATAGCTCTATGTGCATTGGAAGAGATTCTTTGGGTTATAAAGTATATCGCCATAATTGGTGGTGGACCAAGTTAAAAGAAAATCTTGAGAAAAATTAACATTAAAATTTGTATCTAAGTTGAATTTCCAAAATGAAAGCATCGGGTAACAGATGCTTTCATTTTTTATATCAAAATCATACCTTCACCCCTTTAGATACCATATAATTACTTAAAATAATATAATTCCATAAAAAATACTACCAATTATCGAAATGTCGTACCCGATTGCATTTTGGCTGCGCCAAAGCGTCAGGGGGCAAGCCCCTTCGCGCGAACCAACGAAGCATTGTTTCTTCTTACCAAAGACACACACAAAAAAAGACCTCCCTGCGGCGGTCTTTTTTTGTGGCGTACCCGATTGGATTCGAACCAACGACACCAGGCGTCGGAGGCCTGTGCTCTATCCAGCTGAGCTACGGATACATTTTTTCTTTATTCTGAAAAATGCTACTATATTTTACTATTTTTTGCTTTCAATTTGCAAGCGTTTATGATATACTATTCCTAAATTAAGGAAATTTTTTTGCAAAGCCAACGCGCTTTGCGTAAAAAAGGAGGATTTTGTGTCGAAAACGGTTGTCGTGGGTATGAGTGGCGGTGTGGATAGCTCCGTTGCCGCGCTCCTTTTGAAACAACAAGGCTACAACGTAATCGGGTTGTTTATGCTGAACTGGGAAGAAAACGATGAAAACGGTTGCTGTACCGCCGAGGAGGATTATACCGATGTAAGGCGTGTTTGTTCCGTACTCGATATCCCCTATTACACCGTCAATTTCGCCAAGGAGTACATGGATCGCGTGTTCTCCTATTTCCTTGCGGAATATAAGGCGGGGCGCACCCCCAACCCCGACGTATTGTGTAACCGTGAAATTAAGTTCGGCCCCTTCCTGCAAGAGGCGAAAAAGCTTGGCGCGGACTATATCGCAACTGGGCATTATTGTAAAATTTCACACGAAAACGGCGTGCATCTTTTGCAAAAAGCGAAGGACCAAAACAAGGACCAGACCTACTTTTTGAACCAGCTTTCCCAAAATCAGCTTGCGGACGTGTTGTTCCCCCTGCAAGATATGGAAAAACCCGAAATCCGTAAAATCGCCTTGGAATACGGTCTTGCAACCGCTAAGAAAAAGGATAGCACGGGTATCTGTTTTATCGGGGAAAGAAATTTTAGAAAGTTCCTCAACTCGTACCTGCCTGCCCAAAACGGTAAAATTTTAGACCTTGAGGGCAAGGAAGTCGGCGAACATATGGGGCTTTTGTACTACACCCTCGGACAGCGCAAAGGGCTTTACCTTGGCGGCCGAAAAGGCGACGACGAGGGCGGAAGATGGTTTGTTGTTAGAAAGGATTTGCAAAACAACATCCTCTATGTTTCCCATGGCGACGAAGCCCCCCTCTATTCGAAATCGTGCGAAGTGTCGGGTTTTAACTGGATACCCACCAAGCCCACCGCAACGGAGTTTGATTGTATGGCAAAATTCCGCTACCGCCAACCCGACCAACCCGTACACGTGACGGTGAAGAAGAACGGCGGCTTGCATATCGATTTTGTAGAAAAGCAACGCGCCGTAACCGAAGGACAATACGCGGTACTGTATGATGGTATCAACTGCCTTGGCGGCGGTGTAATCGACAGCGCAGAATATTAACTCAACGCATACATGGGTGCTTGGTTTGAGGTTTTTCCCCTCTTCCCCCTGCAACGAATACTTGACAAATAGAGGTTTAATTATGAAACATATTGCAATTGTGACCGGGGCTTCCAGCGGCATCGGGAAGGAATTTTTCCTCTCCCTTAACGAACGCAAGGAAGGTTTGGACGAAATTTGGGTAATCGCGCGCAGCATAAACAAACTGGAAGAACTCCGCACCCAAACGGATGTTCCCCTTCGCGTAATTCCCTTGGATTTATCCGCCGCAACGGCAACGGAAGAGCTTGAAAAGGCATTCGCGGAAGAACAGCCTTCCATTCAATATCTCATTTGCGCGTCGGGATTTGGCCGTTTCAACGCCATCGAGGACGACAGCGCGGCGGTTTTGGAAAATATGGTGGATTTGAACTGCCGTTCCATCGTTGGCATTACCCGCGCCGCATTCCCCTATATGGCAAAAGGCGGTACGGTAATTTTAATCGCGTCCATGGCGGCCATGCAGCCCATCCCCTACATTTCAACCTACGGCGCGACCAAGGCGTTCGTTCTTTCCTACGGGCGCGCGCTCAATAAAGAGCTTCGCAAGGCGCGCGGTGCGAGGTGCTTGTGCGTTTGTCCTTTCTGGACGCAAACCGCTTTCTTCGACCGCGCTGTTGATAAAAAACAGGTGGTAAAGAAATACGTGGTTATGTATAAACCCGAACAAATCGTAAAACGCGCGTGGAAAGATTTGAAGAAGAAAAACCGCGACGTGTCCATTCACGGCGCAACGGCGCGCGGACAAGCTTTGCTTGTAAAACTCTTACCCCACCGTATCGTTATGAACGTTTGGATGAAACAACAAAAATTGTGAGGCCTGTAAAATGAACCATCCTTACTCTCGTGCGAAGTGGGCATGCTACGCAGGGAATATCACCCAAGCCATCACTTGTAATATCCCTCCCCTGCTATTTATCACCTTCCACAGCCTTTATGATATATCCTATTCCCTTTTAGGCTTGCTTGTGTTGGTGTTTTTCTTCTCACAGCTCGGGATTGACCTTATCTTTTCATTCTTCGCACATAAATTCAATATCAAAAAAACGGTGCGTTTGATGCCTGTCTTGGCAATCGTCGGGTTGAGCCTGTACGCGCTTTTACCGAAATTTTTTCCCGATTATACCTACCTCGGTTTGGTAATAGGGACGGTGATTTTCGCTGTGTCAAGCGGTCTTGCGGAGGTACTTGTTAGCCCCGTTGTCGCCGCCATTCCTTGCGATAACCCCGAACGAGAAATGAGTAAGCTCCACTCCATCTACGCATGGGGCGTTGTGGGCGCAGTGCTCTTCGGGACGGTATTTTTGTTAATTTTTAAGGCGGCAAGCTGGCATTATCTCGTGCTGTTGTGCGCGTTCGCTCCGCTGGTCTGCGCCTTCCTCTTTTTTACGAGTGAAATTCCACCGATGGAAACCCCACAAAAGGTTGAGGGCGTGTTGGAACACTTGAAGATGAAAGAATTGTGGCTTTGTTTCCTTGCCATTTTCCTTGGCGGCGCAAGCGAATGTACGATGGCGCAATGGAGCTCGAGCTACCTTGAACAAGCCATGAAGCTCCCCAAGATTTGGGGCGATGTGTTCGGTGTGGCGTTATTCGGTTTGACCCTTGGTTTGGGCAGAACGCTGTACGCGAAATACGGTAAAAATGCGGAAAAAATCCTGTTTTTAGGAGCAATCGGCGCAACCGTGTGCTACTTAACCGCCGCTTTGACAAACATCCCCCTACTCGGGTTGATTGCCTGCGGTTTGACAGGTCTTTGTGTGTCTATGTTGTGGCCGGGGAGCTTGATTATTGCCTCCGAACGCATCCCCACAGGCGGCGTGTTTCTTTACGCAATGATGGCAGCAGGGGGCGACCTCGGCGCGTCTGCAGGGCCGCAGTTGGTCGGCGTTATCACGGACGGAATTGCCGCAAGCGCAGGCGGCGCAAGCCTTGCACAAACCCTTGGTATCACGGTAGAACAGCTCGGTATGAAATGCGGTATGCTGCTCGGTATGCTCTTCCCCCTTATGGGCATTTTCCTGTATTTGCGCCTGCTCCGTACTCGGAAAAAGAAAATTTCCACCCTATAAAAAGAACTCCGCTGGCTTTCGCCGGCGGAATTTTTATGCCCATACGTATATTTCTTCCATTTTTTCACACAATACGGATATATGGAGGAAATCTATGAAAGCAACAGGCATTGTTAGAAGAATTGATGAATTAGGCCGCGTGGTTATCCCCAAGGAAATTCGCCGTACCCTGCGTATTAAAGAGGGCGACCCTTTGGAGATTTTTACCGACCGTGATGAGTTAATGTTGAAAAAATATTCCCCTATCGCCACTTTGGAGCGTTTTAGTAAAGCCACCGCAAGGTCGTTGAATGATTTAAGCGGTAAGCTTGCCGTAATTTGTGACACGGACGGCATTTTACACGCCTTTGGGGAAGGGAAAAAGGATTTGGACGGGAAAGCTTTGTCCGAGGATATGGATAGAATTATGCGCGAACGGCGCAGTTATATCGCCAACGCCGCCGAGGGTGGGGATATCCTGCCCATCACCAACACACACGAGGAAGGCATCACCGCGCAGGTGATTGTTCCCATCGTTTCGGGCGGAGATTGCCTTGGGGCGGTAGCGGTACTATCCAAAGAAAGCGGTGCAAAAATGGACGGGAGCGATATGAATTTAGCCCGCTTGACCGCCGATATTTT
>JAZTYG010000112.1:0-3599 GCA_045636845.1 Candidatus Scatosoma sp. | reverse complement strand
CCCAAGCGCCGTCCGTCTTGCGTGTTAACCACTTCTTTCGCGCGAAGCTCTGTAAAGCTAATTTCCATACCTTTCCCCCACATAATATTCGCTACTACAATATATGCAGGGCAAAGGCTTTTTCGTTCCTTTTTACGAAATATTTAGCTTGATATTTTGCAGGGCGTTCTTTTCAAGACGGGAAACCTGCGCTTGGGATATGCCTACCTCTTCGGAAATTTCCGTTTGTGTTTTCCCCTCATAGTAGCGCAAAAAGAGTATTTTCTTTTCTCTCTCTCCTAGCTTTTCTAATGCTTCGCCGAGCGCAACGCGCTCCGTCCATATCTCGTCTGTATTCTTCTCATCGCAAAGCTGATCCATCAAAAGCAGGGTGTCGCCCGATTTATTATAGACAGGCTCGTATATCGAAATCGGGTCGGAAATTGCATCCAAGGCATACACCACTTCGCGCTGCGCCACCTTCAGCTCTTCCGCGATTCGTTCGATGGTTGCTTCCTCGTCACGCTCCTCTATCGCCTCACGCGCCTTTAATACCTTGTATGCCATATCACGAATACTGCGCGATACCCGTAAGGAGTTCCCGTCCCGTAAATATCGCTTAATTTCCCCGATTATCATAGGTACGGCATAGGTGGAAAATTTCACCCCCACCGACAAATCAAACCCGTCCAACGCCTTGATAAGCCCCACACATCCTGCTTGAAACACATCATCCGCGCCGAGGTTTTTGATGCGAAAACGCTTAACAAGCGACAACACAAGCCGCATATTGCCGACGATGAACTTATCCCTCGCCTCCTTATCCCCCTGCTTGATACGCAGCAACAACTCCTCGTTTTCCTTCGCCGTTAATTTGGGCAGACCGGACGTATCAACGCCGCAAATTTGCACCTTTTGCATACTCTTTTGCCTCCTTTGATAAATAAACGCCCTTTTATATTTAGCGGTTATTTATGTAAAGCAAGGGGGCAGGGTTGAGATGAGTATGTGCAACCCCGTCTTTTTTTATACCTATAAAATTTCGTTCGCCTGCATTTTACCCTATTCCATCTTCGCGATTTCTTTCTTCAAGCGTAGGATAATTTTCTTTTCCAAACGGGATATGTAGCTTTGCGAAATGCCTAAAAGGTCGGCAACGTCCTTTTGGGTCATTTCCTCGCCTCCCCCTAAACCGAAACGCAGAAACATAATTTTCCGTTCTCTATCCGTTAGGCGTTTTAACGCCTCTTTCAACTGCTCCTTTTCCGCATTCGACTCGATATCCCCATACACCGTTTCCGCGGAAGTACCAAGCACATCAGAAAGAAGCAACTCGTTCCCCTCAAAATCAGTGTTCAGCGGTTCATCGAAAGACACCTCCGTTTTTAACCTTGCCGTACGGCGCAGGTACATCAAAATTTCATTTTCAATACAGCGTGATGCGTAGGTCGCAAGCTTTATATTCTTATCCACGCGGAAAGAATTGATTGCCTTTATGAGTCCGATTGTACCGATGGAAACCAAATCATCGTTGTCAACGCCCGTATTGTCAAACTTCCGCGCAATATATACCACCAAACGTAGGTTATGTTGGATAAGCTCCGCCTTGGCTCGCTCCTTCTCCGCATCCACCTCTAAAAGGCGTATCATCTCCCCTTCCTCTTCTACCGACAAGGGCAACGGCAAAGCGTCGCCATTTCCGCAAATATAATCCACCGTTATCTCTTTCGTGCATACGCCCTGTAAAAACTCTTTCACCCATTCAATCAACCGCATTTTTCCTCTCCCTTTCCGCCAACCACGCATTTAACAGCACGGTATATTCTCTCCCTATGATATGCGCGCTAGGCGCGAAATATACCCGCGCGCAAATGGTTTGTCCGTTTATCTTTAAGCCTATATCCCCCTCGTATAAAACCACCGTTTTCTCCCCTGTGAGGGTGGAAATTTGCATTTCATCGCATACCTGCCCCCTTGTTTCGAGAATTTCTTCCCCAATCAAGTCGTATATCAACGCAGGAGAAACAAAGCAAACGGGCAACCTGTTTTTTACCGCCAAGTTTCCGCTGTCGTAAAACCCATTTGCCTTGATATGTTTTTCCCCGATGGATAATGTGCAAGCGTACACGCGGTCAAACACCGCGCGGCGCGCGTATAGCCCTTTCACAAGCCATACCCCTACCGCCGACAAAACCGCAAAGCCGAGAAAGACCAAATAACTCGGTACTTTCTCCCCCACCGACAACGGCCCATACGCCACCAAGAGCGCACCGCCGAACATAAAACTAAGTGCAAAAAATAAGGCAGTCGTCAAGAGGTATCTCCCCCAAGCCTTGCGTGTGGAAATGCGCGAAAACGCTAGCATACACAATAGCGCGCCCATTGCCACTTTTACCGCTACCCCCAAGGGAATGGGCAGGCGCAATAAAGGAAAAATTACGGAAAATACCGCCCCGACGCACGCGGAAAGGAAGACATTTCGTCTTTTCGCCTTGATACGCGCCGTTGTAAATGCAAGCAAAAGCAAAATAAAATCGTACACAAAATTTTCTATAAGCGCATATTCAATGTAGATTTCCACGACATTTCCCCTTTGCAACATTCTACCACGGGCATTTAGACAAAATAAAACACCTTTTGTCGAAAAGGTGTTTTTCTTGTCTATTGAGTTAAAATGCGTATTTGATATACTCTATCCTGCCGTCGCCATACACCTCCGCCACATCAAAACGGGCGTTCGGTTCTTCTTTTGTTTTCATCCAGTAGAATTTCGCAATCATACGGTAGCGTTGCTGTTTGTTTTTATCCACAGCCTCCGCAGGCGTGCCATAGGAAACCGACTCCCGCGTTTTCACCTCGACAAAAGCAATTTCGTCACCGTCTTCCACGATGAGGTCAGCCTCGCCAAAAGGAGTTTTATAATTGCGTTTTAAGATTTTACAACCAAGCTTTTTGAGGTAAGTCTCAACGAGCTTTTCACCCTTTCTGCCTAAAACTTTTTTGTGAATGTCCTGCGGTGAATCGGGCATAAGCCGTACTCCTTTATCCCTTGAATGTGTGCCGCCGTACCATAACCTTTGTTTTTATCAAAGCCGTAGTGCGGATATTGCTTGGCATACTCGTCCATCATTCCATCACGGTAAACCTTGGCGATGATACTTGCCGCGCCGATAGAGTAAGACAACGCGTCGCCGTGCACCACGCTAAATTGAGGAAGGTCGATATCGAGCGTCATATTGCCGTCCGTGATAACGATTTCGGGCTTGCTGCCATCAGGTAAAGCCAACCCTTCCACCGCGCGTTTCATACCAAGCTTGGTCGCCTCTAAAATGTTGATTTCGTCTATCGTTTTTTCATTCACCTCAACCATGGTATAGGCAATTGCCTTTTCCTTGATGAGTTCAGACAGCTGATCGCGTTTTTTTGCGGACACTTTTTTGCTGTCGTCCACACCCACCATAAGGTCGTTTTCATCCAAAGGCATTACCACCGCCGCGCAAACAACGGGGCCTGCCAAAGGACCTCTGCCCACTTCGTCAACGCCTACGATATAGCGATAACCTTTCGCCTGCAAAGCACGTTCGTATTGTAATTTTTCTTCTGCATTCCAAATCTTTTTC
>JAZTYG010000111.1:0-32772 GCA_045636845.1 Candidatus Scatosoma sp. | reverse complement strand
GGGTTACCCGATTTTGCTGCAATCGTATTAACAACTTCTTCGTTCAAACCAAGGTTCAAGATGGTGTCCATCATACCAGGCATGGAAGCGCGAGCACCCGAACGAACGGATACGAGCAAGGGGTTTTCCTTGTCACCGAATTTCATACCGCAAACTTCTTCCATTTTGCTGATGGATTGCATGATTTCTGCCTGAATGTCAGGGTTGATCTGTCTGCCGTCTTCGTAATACTGCGTACAAGCTTCCGTAGAGATGGTGAAACCCTGAGGTACAGGAAGACCGATCTTGGTCATTTCTGCAAGGTTTGCACCCTTACCGCCGAGGATTTCACGCATCGATGCGTTACCTTCGCTGAAGAGATAGCAATACTTTTTTGCCATAATGTTTATATCCTCCAAGTTGATTTTTTTACAAATTTTTACCGCAAAAAACCACGCGCCCTACTTTTTTATCTATTTTTGGGCGTGAAAAAAATACCATTGGCTTTTTACCATCTTCCATTGTAATATAATTTGAAAGAAATATCAAGCCTTTCTCACGAGATTTTGAAGATTTTTTTTGCGAAAATGCGGATTTTTTTAATTTTCACCCCAAAATAAAAGGAAAGGTATCCCTTTCCCTTATTTTTTTAAGACTTTTTCTCTAATTTTATACATACGATATAGGTTTTGCCTTCAAACGCGTAAGGATTTTTGCCCGTACCGCTTGCACAGAAGATATGCGTGGGTTCGCCGTTTTCATCAAACAGCAACGCAGGGCGTTCCAAATTGCATTGCAAGGTTTCCCTGCCGTCTTCCCACGTTACTTTACGAGAATATACCTTCGGGTCGTCGCCGATTTCAAAATCCATACAATCGTCGCTTTCCGCATAGAAACCTGCGCCCCACTCTCCCGTTACGCCAAAACTGCCGTTTTTTACGTCGTCTTTGGTAATCAAACAAAACTTTTTCTTCTTTTCATCGTACCAAAGGAAGGGGTCCTCGATATGCTTGTCCTCATCCTTGAAATCTAAGATGGGGTTATCGGAAAGACGCTTAAACTCGCCATCGGGTTTGTCCGCAACCGCTATACCAAGCTTTAAGGGCTTTGCATACCCACACCTGGATTTGTAAATCATATAGGTTTTCCCATCGGGTAAAATCGTTACCGACGGGTTGGTGGTAACCGTACAATCCCAGTAGGAACAATCGCGAGGCTCTAAAATGGGGGTATCACGGCGGACAAATTCACCGTTGATATCGTCCGCAACCGCCAAGCCGATGCGTTTCTTATTCCAACACTCGTCACAATAATTTTCCTTTACATTCGGGCTAGTCGGGATATCACCGCCGTAGGTCGTACCCATATAATAGAGGTAGAATTTCCCGTTGTGTTCCTTAATGCAGGTGTTGTGGGTGTTGATACCATCGAAATATTGCCTACCGCGACGGGGCAATACCACGTTTTGGAATTTGTAAGGCCCTTCGGGGGTATCGGATACGGAGTGGATAATTTCACTGTTGAAAAGCCAGTTCCAGCCAAAACCGTATTCCTCTTTCCATCGGGAAGAGAACATATGGTATTTCCCGCCCGATTTGATTACCGAACAATCCCACACATAATATCCGTCCAACTCTAACGCTTTTACCGTTTTACCTGCCTTGTAGCCGAAATCGTTTTTCATCATTTTTCTCCTTTGTTTTTCGGGTTTACATAGATAGAGGTGAAATTATTCAACCCCAAAGGCTGGATTTCCTTTTCCTCTTTATCTAATTGAGGCACAGGCATCTTTTCCTGTTTTGGTGTGAGTATTCTTTCAAAGAAATACCCGAATTCCAACCCAAGCGTCAACACCGTCAACACCCCCAAAAGGTAGGCGATCAAGGTTGCCTCGAACGAGCCGAAAATGTCTAAAAAGTAGATGGAATAATCCCCGTAAGGGTTCATCCCGAAATTACTCTTGTGGAAAAAGTAATTGATTACCACGCCGAACCCGATTATTGCATACATGAACGCAATCGAACGCAACCAGCTTTGGAAATTTAATTTTACCTGCTTTGTTAAAATAAGGTAAACCCCAAACAGCGATGCCCACATGTGGCAAAGCGCCTCCCCTGTATATACCATCGACGCCTCCGTACGGAAGGAGGAAAGATAAGCTTGTTCGGGGCTAATGAACAGCGCCAAAAACATTCCCACCCACAAAAATGCAATGGCGGAATAGGCATATTGTTTGGTTTTTTCATTCATAAAACAGGTCAAGGGAATTACGGTGAAAATCATCGGGCTAATGTTTGCCAGCGTTTCAAATCCGTCGTCCAGCCAACCCTGCTCGTACATACCCACATTCCATACAAAATAGAACAGCACGTCCACCACCACGAACAGCGTATTAAATACGCGGATATTTAGCGTTTCGCGGTAAAGACAAATAAGGGTCAAGCTAACGAGAAATATGGCGGCTAAAATCCCTAAGACAAGCATCATATCCATACGCTTTTCCTCGCTTATCTCTTGCTTTGCTTTTTATCAGAGCTGTCCTGTTCCGTTTCGTCTTCCGTCGGCAGTTCTACCAAATATTTCCATTCTACGTTCGATTGACCGTTCCAGTCGCTCGCCCAAGCGTCGGGTACATAGTTTTGCCCTTCCGTATAGGTGGATACGTAGATGGTCAAATTTTCGTCGTCAAAAGCAAGACTGCCCACCTGCAACAGGTTGGCAGGCAGAGTGATTTCCTTTAACGCGCTACAACCCGTAAACGCGCCTGCACCGATGCTTTCCAACCCCTCGTACAGGATAATCGTTTCCAACGCCGAACAGCCTGCAAAGGCGTTCGCTCCTACACTTTTCATCTCCGTAAAAGCGGTGACTTCCTTCAAGGAAGTACAGCCTGCGAAGGCGTTATCCCCCAAGTCCTTTAACTGTTCAGGTAACACAATCTCGGTAAGGCTTTCACAGCCCTTAAACACATTATCGCCCAAGCTTACCGTTGTGGGCGGAAGTTCGATACTTTCCAAAGAGGTACACCCCTCAAAGGCGCTGTCCCCGATGGTTAAGATACCTTCCAAGAGGTGGATACGGGTGATGCCGTCGCAATCCTTAAATGCGCCGTCCTCGATACCAAGCACCTTTTTACCGTCCTTGTAACCGCCGATATACACGTCCCCTTGCAAGCCCTTAAACGCGCCCGAAATGGTACAATAATTGCTGTTTTCTTCTATGTTATATTCGATACCCGCAGTGGTTTCATATTCCCAAACCGCCGCAATCGTAACGTCGTGCGTAACACGGTTGTACGAACCGCTCCACTTTAAGAAATAGCACCCGTCCTTCGCCGCGGTCGGGGGTGTAGCGTTATGCCCTTGCGTTACCTTTTGCACGAGGTCGCCGCTTAACAGTACACCGCCGTTTAAGTCGAAGGTAACCGTATGTACCTGCTTTCCTGCGAAGAAAATAAGCAACAGCATCACCGCTATCGCAATAAATTCCACCCCTAAAATGATAAACAATTTTATCCTTTGTTTCGTTTTCATAAACCCTCCTTAAGCGTTTCCGCAAACACCATCGGCACGCGAAGATTCCCTTCGCCTACACCGATATAGGTACCCTTTCGTCTTTCGCCGTGGAAATCGCTGCCACCGCTTTCTTTCACGCCAAATTCTTTGGCAATTTCTTTCGCTTTTTGCACCGTTTCCGCACCGTATTTCGCATACTCCGTTTCCATACCGTCCAAACCATAGGGTTTTGCCTGCGTTAAGAAACGGCGTACTCCCTCCTCGTCTAATTCTTGGAAAGGATGCGCCAAAACAGACACGCAACCGATTTTTTTCAAGAATGCAATCGTTTCGAAAATATCTAAACGCTTGGGTTGGGTGTACAATCCGCCCGTTTTTGACAGTAAAGTGTCAAACGCCTCTTTGATACTGCTCACATACCCCTTTTGAAGGAGTGCGGATGCAAAGTGCGCGCGGTTGATATGTTGTTTGGGCGTACCCGCCTTGATTTCTTCATAATCGATGAGATAGCCTGCGTTGTTTAAGGCGGCGGCAAGCAACAGGTTGCTTTCCTCCTTGCGTTTTTTTAGCTCCGCAACAAGGCTTTCGATGGGTTCAAAATGCTCTTCTTTAATAAATAACCCAACAAGGTGTAATTCCACGTCCTCAAAATCGGTGGAAAGCTCTACACCGCCGATAGCCTCGACATTTTTACCCTTTGCCGCCTCGAAAAATGCAGGAAGCCCAGCCACGGTGTTGTGGTCGGTAAGGGCAATGGCAGAAAGACCTATTTTTTCCGCCTCGGCAATCATTTCATCGGGCATCCAAGTCCCATCCGAATACGCGGAATGTGTGTGTAAATCGCAATAATTCTTCATCATAGTAGGTATATTATACTATAATGTATGCAATTTGGCAAGAGGTTTGCATGATTTTATACGGGGAATATATAATTTCACACTTAAAATTGATACCTTTCTCCAACAGACAATATAAAAGAGGCGTTGCGTATATTCTACGCCTCGCCTCTAAAAGCCGTATATTTATTCCACCCCAAAAGAAGAACTCTGCTATCAGGTATAGCGTGATTTTTCACTACTGCTCCTCTTTGTATTTTTCTTGGATTTTGTCTATTGTTTCGAGTACTTTTTCTTTGAGCCAAGCCGGTTCTAAAACCTCGCAATTTGCGCCAAATCCTAACACGAAAACAAGGATACTCTCTTGGTTTTGCATCTGCACCGAAAGAATGGTCGAGCCGTCTTCCATTTCTTCAATCGTTTGCTCCTTGCCGTAAATACGCTCCTTGACAAGCATCGCGTATTTCCCCGTAAGCTTTAACCTGATCGGGTACCACTCGCCATTGTTCTTCATGCCGTATTCGTCCAAGTAATCGCTTTCCTTGTAGGTGAGAAGCTGTACAAACTTTCTATGCTGGATCGTAAAATCTTTGATACGGTTCAACTTAAAATAAAGGATAGCCCCCTTGTTTTCATCAAACCCCAACACAAACCACGCATTGTTATACATAAACAATTTATACGGGTGAATCGATCGTCTAGTAACCTCGTTTTTTTGCGAAAGATACTCGATTTCTATCACCGTTTTATTGAGAATGGATTGCTGAATGGCGAAATAACGTTTTTCAAGCTCCTCTTGCGGCATCACAAGCGGAAAACGATACGCAAGCATGGTTTCGTCCAAAATCGAATCTCGGTTGATAATCGCGGACGCCACCTTTTGCATCGCCTTCTTGTAATTTTCTATCTCCATGAAATCATTACGCAAAAGCAGATATTCAAAGCCCGACATAAAGGCTTCCCTTTCCGCATCGCTCAAGCGAACGGCAGGGAAGGTGCTTTCACGCTTTAAGACATACCCACCGTACTTTCCATGCACAGGCTCGATATCAAAACCGATAAGGCGAAGCTCCTTCACATATTCGGGAATATTGCGTGGATTCGTCTCCAAATCCCCTGCTAATTCCATAATCGTAACAGGCTGTTTGCGACTATATAAAATTCTTAATAATTGAACGCATTGCGATGTTTTACTCATATTCGCACCCCATTTGTATTAGTTTAACATATTTTTTTTACCATTTCAAGTGCTTGGGCAAAATTTCCCACATTTTTCGACATTTTTTATATAAATATAAAACCCATTTCGTTTTTCTTGTAAAAATACCGCGCTTATACCCAAATAAGCGCGGCAATCAACCCCAACAAAATCACGACCGCCGTTATAATGCAAGCCGTCCCCCATGCCTCCTCGAGATCGTCGAAACAAAAGATAGCAAGCCCCGCATTGCCCAAACACAGCCAAGCGCTCACACATGAGAAAACAACCTTGTAGCTTTCCTGTAAAAAGAGCAACAGCGTAACATTCACCAGCGCCGCCGCGAGTGTGGAAATAAAGCCCGCAAGGGGATAATCGCACACAATAGCATCATCTAAAATATACACCGCAAATGCAAGAATCCCCATAAGCCAGCCGCCGCCAAGGATACCAACCACCCATTGCCAAGCGCGCCAAGGAATATTCCAACCGAAAATTGCCGTCAATATCCCCAACACAATCATACACAAGGTAACAATGATTAAAAATGCCGCCACGGCGATAAAAATGTCCACGTCCAAGCCTGCCCCTACGTAGGAAGAGCTTTTGAGGTAAGTTTTGGGTTCTTGCCTAACGCTTTCCACCGCTTTTTCCACCTTTACAGGGGTTATTTTTTGCGCCCTTTGCGGCGGTTGACGCACAGGTTTCGGGGTATTTTTCGGGGTCGGATCGGGCAGCTTTGCCGTGGGGCTCATCACCCACACGGCGCACTCGATTAGTTTTTGAAAACTACCCTCGCTCAATAGCTCCGACACTACCACGTACGAGTTTAATAAGGTTTTTTCCCCTTTTTTACCCTCTTTTATCAAGGTTTCAAAAATGCAAAGCCGTCTATCTATCGCGTAAAACAGCTCCACTTTTTCCTTGTCCGCATATTCCGACGAACACAGGTCAGACAATCGGCAATACAGGTAAAACGGGTCGGTAACTTCCCCGTCCGTACGCCGATTTTGATATGTATATAAAAGCCCTTCTCTAAAATTCATTTTATCTCCTATATCCACGCAAAGATATACCCGTTTTCATCGCCATAGCAAGTGAAACGTCGTCGCCTATACCGATTTTCTCGCCCATTGCCGTAATAAATTCGTCCATTTCCGCCTGCTTGCCTTCTTGCAGTTTCATACAAATCGGCTTGACGAATTTATCACGGAAGTTGCCAAGACTTTGATAGGGATTGACCACCCCGTCCGTACAAATAAGTACGCCGTCCAAGTCGGAAAAATCAAAGATTTCCACCTTCAAATACTTGTAAGCATCTTCTTGACACATGGAATAGGTAAAGTTTGCCACCGTTTCCTCATCCTCTTCAAATGCCGAATAGAGTTCCCCTTTTCGCACAAGGAAAATACCGCCGTCACCCAAAGAAACGCAAAGAAGTTTATTGCCGAAAATCATCGCCCCCTGCAAGGTTGTACCATACGCCTTGGCAGGGTTTTGTTTTAACTTGAATACCTCTTCGCCATCCAAATCTGCAAGCTCGCGTTTACAAAAGCTCTTTTCGCTTAAATGCCTTTCCACCTGTGCATTCCATTCACACAAAATTTGCAAGCGCAGTTTATCGCAAATTTCTTGATGCGTATATCGGTAAAATAAGGATTTATCCACCCCTTGAAATACCGACATAATAGCATTCGACGCATACCTGCTACCCGCGTTACTGCGAATATACAGCTTTCCGCCGTGTCCATCGCAGGCGGTAATAATTGTCCTTTCTTCATCGTGATAACAGGCGGAATAATCTTGACAGGGCTTTCGCTGCTTGATATGGGAATACCCTATATTTGTCTTTGTAAAATATGTTATCATCTTACCACTCCCAATCGTCTACCTCGCTCAATGCCTGTTGTACCTGTATCTGCACCTCTTGCGTAATTGCGCCATTGTTTTGCATGTGTACGCTCTTGGAGGTCGATTTCACCTTCGATGCGGTCAAAACAATAATCTTGATAATCTTTTCCAACAGTTTTGCATCGTAGCACTCTAACACGTCGCCGTTGCCGTTGACAAACTCCTGCAAGACCTTATGCGTACGCTCGTCCTTCAACGCGATGGCAATGCCGTATTTGAGCGCAACCTTGTACCACGGCAATTTCTTCAACGCCGCCATTTCCTCCGTCAAGGGGAATTTGGTCGGGTGTCCGTCTGTCATCAACAAAATGATGGGCGCAACGCCGCCAAAATCGGGCATAATCCCACCCTTGCTCTCTTTTTTGAGGATTTCCTCCAACTTTTGGTAGGCAAGGTGCAAATTACTCCAACCGCCCCCTTTGATGTCCTTGAAGTTGAAATCCCTCACCGCCTTACAACGATCCCCGTTTAAGTAATACGCCTCCGTAGAGAAGGTGATAACCGTCATGTAGAAGTCCACATTCGAGTTTTCGTCCTGCATATTGATTAAGTGGGTTTTGATATCGCGAAGGGCGTTATTGACCTGCGCGATTCGCTCACCCTGCATACTCTTGGAGCAATCCACCATCACAATAATATTTAGCCGCTGTTTCGCAATTTTATCTTCCATAACACTCTCCTTACCATTCTACATCTTCAATATCGTCAAGCTTCTCCGCAATTTCATTTTGAGCAATTTCATTGTTCGTCGCACCCATGGTACCCCCCAACCCCATCGAAGCGGAGTTTGATTTCACCTTCGATGCCGTTACGGCGATTACCTTGATTACCTTTCTAAGCGCCTCGGCGGTGTAAACCTTCAACACCGTTTCAGGGTTGCCTGTGAACTTTGAAAGGACATCCATCGCCTCTTGCGTATCAATACCGATGGCAAGCGCGTATTTGAGCGCTACCCTAAACCAACCCTTCTTTTTCAAGCTATCCAAATGCTGTTCCCAGTTATAGCTCGTGGGCATACCGTCCGTCATCAAGATAAGGATGGGCGCAACGCCGCCGATGTCGGGCATTTGACCGCCCTTTTCCTTCTTACACAGCCATTGCGCCAACGCATCGTACGCCGCGGACAGGTTTGTGCCGCCTTCCGTGGATAAATCCTTCCACTTAAACTCACTCACCGTTTGGGGCGTAGAGTACACCCACTTTGCATCGTCGCTAAATTTGAGCGCGGAAATCTTAATCGTCGCATCCGCCGTATCCTCTTGAATTTCGGGCATAATACTCATCACGTCGCGGATTGCATTGTTGACCGCGCCAAGCTTTTCCCCTTCCATCGACCCAGAATTGTCAATCACAAATATCAAATGCAATTCCTGACGAGCAATACCTTCACCTAACATTCTATCCTTATTTTCCATTATTTTATTTCTCCTATCGTATTTTCGTTAAATTTAATCTTCAAGTTTTTTACAATGGGGATAACCCCTGTACCAACCACCTTTTTTACATTGCCTTCGCAATCTTTCAGCTCCATCTCGTCCAACAAGGACATTTTAATCCCCCACAGGGCAGGATTGCTCTTGTTCGATACCACGATACCTACCGCCTTATTGTATTCGGAAGAATATTTGTCAATATGGCTCTTGTAAAGCTTTTTCCCAAGCTCTAACACAATGGTATTTTTTCCGATATATAGGGCGCAAAATTCCTTTGTTTCTTTTCCGCAGGCAGGGCAGTCTTCGTAGCGTTTCTTCTCCGAATAGCCTACGATATATTCGTACCCGCAATGGGGACAAACGATGATTTCGTCACGGTATTTGTTGAGCAAACGCAACCATTCCAGCTCTGTTGTGCGCTCGTTTTCTCTATCCTGTAAACCGTCTACAAAACTGCGGTGGAAGGCTTCCTTTATGTATAAGGGCACATACGCCCAGCGTTTGAGCACGCTAGAGTGATATCCACGGATCGGACGGTTACTCTTGTCCGTCTTATGATAGACAAACACGGGGTTTTTGCCGAACATTTCGTATTCCGCCTGTTCGTCGATAATGTCGTATTCCTTCAAGCGTTCTCCCTCGTAAGGGTTGCCAAGACACAGCGCCATGAATAAAATTACTGCAAGTGAAAATCTATCGGAGTGCACATCAGGCATTTGCTCCCCTCGCACAATTTCCGGCGCCATGTAGCGCATTTTACCCAAGATACCAAGGTTACGCTTGTCCGCGGTAACGTTGTCGTTGTCGCAAATGAGCAAATCCCCCGTTTCCGGGTCAAGGAAAAAACTGCCGTCATTTAGGTCTTGGTAGGAATAGCCAAGCTCGTGCAAGCGTTTGAACGCCAAGCACAGCTCCACGCACCAGTGCAACATTACACGCCTGTTTTTGAATTTGTTTTTACCCGTAAGATAGGACACAAAGGACATGTAATTTTTCGGGCGCAGATCCATCATGTAGCCGATTTTACCGTCCTCAAAATCGAGTAGCATTTTCGGCCAAAGAAATACGCTGCTTGGCGCACCCCTCTCAATATTGTTCTTCAAATTATACCGAAAATCAGTACTTTCTTCGTTCTTATACACCTTCAACGCATACCTGCCCCCTTGATATTCGACAAGGTACACTTCCCCTTGACCGCCGTCGCCAAGAAAATCTTGTATCACGATTTTCTCTGTTTCGTTTAGCGTGATCGTATCGTTTTTCTTAAACCGCATTTTGTATGTTCTCCTTTTCCCATGTTTCTAAGCGAGAAATATCCTTCTTCGCCACCGAACTACGCACCTCTTTCAATGCCTGTTCAAAGTCCTCTTTTGTGAATTTCTTATTCTTCATGCTGCTTGCAATTACACGGCGGATAGCAATCTCCTTCGCCTTCTCGCAAAGGTATTCCACATCCGCGCCGTTGTACCCGTCCGTTTCCTGCGCCAACCCTTCCACATCCACCTCCTCGTTACCGGGGATGCCCAAGATGGAGTTGCGTATAATCACCTTTCGCGCCTCCAAATCGGGGAGTGGTACATAAATACGCTCGTCAAAGCGCCCTGGACGAAGAAATGCCGAATCAATATCCCACGGACGGTTGGTGGCAGCAATCAACAAAATTCGATCCTCCTCATCCCCGTTGGTTACACCTTGCATTTGGGTCAAAAGCTCCCCGACTACACGGTTCATCGAATCGCTGTCGCTGTCGCGTGAGGAAGCAAACCCTTCAATCTCGTCAAAGAATATCACTGCATTTCGTTCGGATCGCGCCGCCACAAAGAGCTTTCGCACATTCTTTTCTGAATTACCAAACCATTTAGAAAGCAGGTCTGAGGGCTTTACGGTAAACATTTTTGCCCCCGTTTCCTTGGCAATCGCCTTGGCAATCATCGTCTTACCCGTACCAGGCAAACCGTATAATAAGATACCGCCGCCCGACTTCTTACGGAAGGTCTTAAATAGATGTGGATAGACTCTTGGATAGATTACTTTGTCCTTGACAATCTCTTTCACCTCGTACATGCCTGCCACATCCTCGAAAGTCACATCGGGCGTATCGACCAAAAACGGCTTTCGTTTTTGTGAAACCTGCCCTTCCGCAACCCCTAATCTTTCCGTGATTTGCGGCTTTAATTTCTCGTTTTCGATACGGATACGAAGCTTTTCAATTTGCGCGCCGATATCCAAGAGCCACGCTTGCACAGCCTCGCGTTCTTCCCCCTCCGTTTGGGAGAGTAACCCACTCAACTTGCCTGCCGCGGCGGCTAAATAATTTTTCGCCGCCGTATCGTTGCCCTGTGCCATGCTTGCCATCGCCTTTGCATACACCCTGTCAAACTCCATCCTAATCGCTTCTTTCGTCAAATGTCGTCCCTCCTTAACCATGAAATCTTTCATCAAACTGCGCCTTCGTGATCAAGACCTTTCTTGACCCCTCTCCTGTGAATTTTTCTATGTAGCCATCTTGCTCCATACGCTCGATCAATCTGCCTGCCTTATTGTAGCCGATCTCCAGCTTGCGTTGAAGTAAGCTCATCGTCGCCTTCCCCTCCTCCATAACGAGGCGTAAGGCCTTTTTATACGTTTCGTCCATCTCGTTTGTCGACTCCTCCTGCACCTTCTTAAGCGCATCTTCGTACGACCACCAGATTTCCTTTCTACCCGTTTCAACATCAAGTATAACCGCAGGGAAATTACACCTACCGCGCATTTCCTCTACCGAATGAATGGCCTCGCAGATACGCGCCTTCGCTGGCATATTTTTCGTGAACTCTAAACAGCCGCGCATGATATCCGATCTAAACCCTGCCATCGCAAACTCGTCCATTTCCGTCACACAAAAATAAGCGTCTATGCCGTATGCTTTGTTCTTACTAACGATTAGCAGCTCGTTTTCCCAGCATCTATCCTTCACCAAACCATACGACGACAGCAACGCCTTCATCTTGGGAATGGTGTAGTTCAATAAGGTTTGATAGGTGATTCCGCGCGCGAACAAATCCTTCGCGTAACGAAGTCGGTCCATCTCCACATAGAAACGCTCACCTACCACATACCAACCAGGATGGCCAGGAATCTCCCACAACGCTATGTTTTCCTCCAAAACCATATCTCGACGGCTTATATCCAACAAGCTATCCACGCTAGATGCGGCTATGTACATTTTCTTACCATCTCTAATTGCTACAAACATATCTCAACCCTCCTTTACGGTGTATTTCAATTCTTTCGTGTCAATCAATACAAACGGCGCGCTCACGTTCGAATCGTGCTTTGCACTAATCCTCAACAGCTGTAACAACTGCTCATGAATGTCCTTCGTCTTATCCAGCTTACTTAAACCGTACATAATCGCGTTAGCGCCGCTACCACTCGCTTGATATTCCTCGTATCGGAT
This sequence comes from Candidatus Scatosoma sp., assembly GCA_045636845.1. Classification (GTDB taxonomy): domain Bacteria; phylum Bacillota; class Clostridia; order Christensenellales; family Borkfalkiaceae; genus Scatosoma. Next base: position 20,461 of record JAZTYG010000111.1, on the reverse strand, counting down.
AACATGGAAATCACGGCAAATTTCAAACAGCTTGTCCTTATGCGCCAAGAAAATCGTCACCTTCATCACAGGCGGCGTACCCTTATCCCCCGTATCCAAAAGCTCCTCTTCATCCAAGGCTTCATACAAGCGTGGGATAATATGCGTAACGATATGCTCTTTGGTCAAGCCATTCTCTTTATCCACGGTAAACCATTCGGGATGGGCGAGAATACGCTGCCCCGTCACGATTTCTCCTGTCATGGAGAGCAATACGCCATGTCCAAGCTTGGTTACCTTGAATTCATTTTGCGAAAGTGGATTGTAGCGGTCGCTGCCGCATGTCGATTGCGTGTCCGCGCCAAACCAAATTCTGCCATCATGCTTTACTGCCATTACTACACTCATAAAACAACCTCCTGTTTTTTCTTTTGCGTTTCTATAAATATATTGTATCCCACCGCCGTTACACTCCGCATACCTCCATTTCGGACAAGACGGGGAATATATATACGACAACAAGTTTTCCTTTTCCTCTTTTTCTTCGCACTTTTTTGAAAATTTTTTATTCTTTGTTTTGTGGGTGGGTAAAAAATATCCTCACTTACTATAATACCCATATTGCAACATTATTTTTGTATGAATAGGAATTAGTTTTGGGTCAAGTCCACATTATTTTTGTAATGATGGGCGTGTGGGCGTGTTTTTTCTATGTTATAGCCCGTAAAAGCCCCAACAAAAATAACGTTGCATTCCCCTGCGTTTTTTTGGGGGGAACTTTACTATAAACCATATTGCAACATTATTTATGTATGAATATAATTTTTATAATAAAATTTTCACGATACGAGAAAAAAAGAAAGCCTCCCTTACGGAAGGCTATGTTTTATATAAAAAAGAAACGGAGGGCGATGCCCTCCGTTTTTTCGGTAACGCTTTTGCGTTATACCATTTCTACATAGATTTCCATGTAGTCGCCAAGCTTATCCGTGGAAGCTCTTGCATACTTCGCATCATAGTTCGCCATAGCATACGCATTGATTTGAGCTGCCGTATATGCGCCCTGTTTTGCCATTTCTTGCATGAATCCCAAATACATAACGTCCAAAGTCTTGCCGCCGAACGTCATTGCGCCTTGACCCATATAGTCTTTTTGCAAGTATCCGCGATAGGTTGCGTCCGTGATGTCTGCCATCCAGTTTGCGCCCCGTTTATCTTCCTGACTCCAAGCCGTCGTATCCTCACGAGCACGCATAAGGATTGCGAAGTTGGTCTTTTCTTCACCGTCAACCATCTTCATAACCGATTTTGTGCCTTGCGTTGCAGCTTGTACGCCAGGTTCTACCATTTCTTTAATCATAGGTACCGCTGCCGTTGCGCCCTGTGCCTTGAACCAAGCCTCTTGACCGGTTACCCAGTTTTGAATATCCGTACCGTTGGTCAAGTTAATTTCGCCGTCGATTGCCTTCGCGGAAGGTTTCACGTCAAAATGGATTGCCGCGCCGTTCGCTACACCGATATAGCAGCTGTCGAAGGTTGCGGAAACAAAACCATTAATGTAAGCGTTATTTGCCCAGTTCTTTTCCAACTTACAATCGGTTACCGTAACGATCGCCGTATGTCTATTATCATATACAGCCGTACCACCCGTGCTTATAAGCACACCGAAGGAACCAAGACGAGAGGTTACGTTGTTCATGTTCAAATAACCGCTACCAATTTCTACACCGATTGCAGCACCGCTGTTTTCAAGCACCGTTCTATTGTCCCAGGTATAACCCTTTGCCGCATCCATATCACCGTTGTTGATGATGTTGAGGTTGCTCATTTCATAAGTATAATCAGATGCCTTGTTGCGAGTACCGAAGAGGAAGATTGCAAAACGGGTATCCACTAGGCTGTAAGTACTCAAATCAGGATTTACAATCAAATCATCTTCTTGACCATGACGAACGTCAACAAGAGGCACTTTGCTTGCATCAACGGTAAAGTAGTTACCGTTAATCTTCAAGCTGCCTTCTCTACGCGTGTAAACGCCCGTTGCCCCGTCTATGTCGCTGTAGTTCTTCGGGCTAATACGTTCGCCCCAACCATCGTTAAGCGTGAATTTAATTACTTGATCATCGGACAATGCAACCGCAATATTACGCAATACGTTGATTTCCGCGATCGTCTTGTCGGCAAATGCCGCCTTCATATCTTCGTTGGTGTAAATATTTACTGCGTTGTTTACCATTACCTCATAAGCAACCTCAAAGTTTTGAATGTTGTATTTCGGTTTCAAGGCAACCTTAACCTTCTTACCAACCAAGCTTGCACCAAAGTTCACCGCGCCGTTTGCAACGGTGTAATCGGTCGTTTCCTTACCTTCCACCACTACGGATACATTTACACTCGTAGAATCGAAGTTCTTAATGCTACCGTCAATGCTGATTTCGGGGATAAAGTTTTTCGCGCCAACCTGCATTACTTCGCCTGCGGATACAGCAACCTGTTTATCCCAAACATCCGTGTTGTTTCTCTTATATTTGCCGTTTTCTACGCCCCAAGCCGCGTCGTAGCTTGCGCCAAGTTCAAACGATCTAATGGGATCAAGCGCCTTAATCGTTCTAAATGCCGTCGAGCCGTCCGCATTGTTAATTTGAATTATAAATGTACCAGGCGCCTTGATGGTCAAAGCGTTGCCTGCAACTTCTGCATACTGTTCGCCGCCTGCCGTCACCATCGACAACTGTGCCGCCGACGCCAATGTGTATTTAACGCCAACGAGATATACGTACGTCCAGTCCGCATCGTAATTTTCTCTTTCCAAGAATTGTTGCGTAGTCTTGTCGTAATCTACAAACAAGGACGCGTCGTCGCGCAACGTCCATTTTTCTTCCAACGTAATGCTCGTCGTCAAGGTATATGCCTTGCTGGTATCAAACAAAGTATCGTTGTAGAAATAGCCGTCAAAATTATACGCGTCGCGTTCTGCGCGTGCAGGCACTTCAATCGTACTGCCATAGGTTACGGTTACAGGCACAAGCTTCGTTGCTTTCGTTGCCTTATCCCAAACCATGAAGGTTACCACATATTCGTTTGCGGTATATTTTGCATATAAGCGGATATCCGTTTCAATCGTGCCTTCTGCAACAAATTCCTGCGTGCAAGCCGCATCCGTGTACCACTTACCATCCGTCGAGTAACCCGTCTTTGCAGGTACGGTAGGAAGGCGGAGCGCCGTAATGTCTGCACCGTATTCTGTTTCGATACGAAGCGCAGGCAATTCGTTTGCGCCGTCGAAGAACATAACGTCTTTACCAACGCCGTCCCAAACAATATCAACCGCGATATCTTCCGTCCAAGTGTAAACGCCTTCTGCCGCGAAGTCTTGGCCGTTCATCGTGAATTTCACAAATTCATAGTTCTCGCCTCTATCGGGGGTAGCAAGCGAATACTTTTCACCATATTGTACGGTAGGATTTGTATAACCCTGCTGCGCGCCGTTTACCGTAATGGTAAAGCTCTTCGCCGTATATTTTGCGTAAAGGGTAATATCCTCCGTAATCGCCGTGGACATATCGAACTTGGTTTCTTCCGTTTGTTCGGTTTCACTCGTGTACCAACCGTCGAAGGTGTAACCTGCTCTGTCCGCGTTGGGTGCAACCGCAACCGAACCATAAGCAACCTCTTGTTCTTCTACACCCGAGAAGGTAACCGTGTATTTGTTTACCGAATATTTTGCGGTAATTTTAATACCAACGTTGCTGGGATATTTACCCGTTAAAGGGAATTCCTGTTCATCACCGTTTTCATCAACATAGATGTAACCGAGGAAGGTGTGCCCTGCTTTTACCGCTTCGGGAATGGTGTAATCACCGCCGGGTACAACCTCGATTGCCTCAATCTTTTCACCGCCCGCGGTGTTTACAACAATATACACCGTAGACACGCTAAATTTCGCATATAAGGTCAAGCCTGCCGTAATCGTGCCTTCCGCATAAGGAACGGTCAACGCTTCATCCGTGTACCAACCGATGAAGGTGTGGCCTTCTTTCGTGGGGGGAGTAGGCAAGGATACCTGCGTATCCATCTCATACTCCTGCACGCGGTAGGTTTCGCCATCTACCATGTAAGTCACCGAAATCTTCGTGGAAAGACATCCTACAAAGAAACAGCAACCCAGAACCGCGCCAAGCAATGCTACGAGCGCTTTCTTTAATGTTTTCATAAGTTTCTCCTCCTTAATTATAATATCAACGGATTTACCGTAATATCATTCCTTTTTATTTGTTAATCCACCACAACGTCGGGAAGCTTCGGAATAAGCGTAATGCTGTCCATCTTACCGCTTCCGTCAATCGCTTTTACCGTGATAACCGCCGACACATCATCCAAGAATGTTACCAAACCGAGTGCGTTTACCTTTACTGAGGGGTTGGACGATTCAAACAAAACCTCTTTATTTGAGGTTTTTTCCGTTTCAATCACCCACGACAATTGATAACTTCTATTTGTATCCGTTAAGGTAAATTGAATGGTCTCGCCATCCGCGATCTTCTCACTGTTCGCATCCACAAAATACAGCTCTTGGCAAAGCACTTGCTTGTTCGGGTCCACAATCGCATGCCCAAAAAAGCTAACGATGAATACCGCCAAGATACATTCTAACAGGACGACCAAAAATACTACTTTCTTATTCATATCCTACTCCTATTAGCCCTGTATATCCTCGAAATATGCCTTGAGGTTACTACGCAAAAGATAAAATCTCGCCGCCAAGAACCCTACCGACAACGCCACCAAACGCAACCAACCGAACAGATAGCTTTCCAACATGAACAACAAACCGATAATACCGAACAAGGTGGATACCAAGAAGGCAATCCCCATCGCTTTCGCAATATTGCCGTTGTCTGTTACGCCGTCCCCTTTCGTTGCGTATTCTGTAATTTTGGGTTTACGAATGTCAAATTCGAACCCCCACGCAATCTGCCCTAAGCTCACGCATAAGATACAGCCCATCAATAAGACAATATCCAACGCAGACAGGGTGCGGCTGGTCATCATCAACATACACGCCATCATACAAAGGGATGCCAAGTTGACAAGCCCCGTCACCGCGAGTTTTGCCCACGCAATTACCGAGGTGTTAGAGGGCGCGGTTTTTAATACCGCAAATTCGTTACCTTCCATACTAATACTTGCCGCGCTGTTAGAGTTATGCGTACCAAGCAAGCTCAAAATAATCATCATATTGAAGGAAACCGTCATATGTTGCCCCATCACGTCCGTGTTGATTGCCGCCATTAGAAAGTTGAATACATAGGTAATGAGCGGGAACAAGAATACAACGATAAGGATTGAGTTGACCGATTGAAAGGTTCTAAGCTGTATTTTTAATTCCTTGCGGAAGAACGTACCGAACAAACCGCCCTTTTTCGACATCGAAAGTTGGTGCTGTTTGGTGGTACTGTTTTCGTTGGATGCGCTCGCCGCCTTGAAATAGAAGGGCATCGCCGCCAAGAAACACGCCACGCCAAGCCCTATCAACACCACAAGGGTCAAGGGTAAAAACAAAAATACGCTTTCGCCGTACAAGGCTTTGCCGATCCAGTTATAGAACAGCGCGAACTTGTTTACCGTTACAAAACCCTGCTTTACGCCTGCGATAAATTTACCATACACCGCAACAATATTGATGGGGGGCCGTACACTCGACAATACCTTGAAAATGCTAAAAAATACACCGCCGAACAATACCATCATGAATACAGCGTAAAGCCATACGTGGTTTTGCAAAAAGCGTTTGATGAAGATGGCAGGGATAGACAGCATCGCGCCCATAAACACAGGCAGCAAACAAAGGGCAAACCACATAATAGGCAGTTGCAGCCAAAAGGCGATACCCACGCCCCCGTTCATCCCAAACCCCACCAACAGGGGTAACATGAAATACACGTTCTTTTTCATTTCCTCCAACGAGAAAACGATGATTTTACTTAAGAAAATTTCACTGTAATTGCAAGGGAATGCCAACAGCATCGTGTTTTCCTTGCTCGCAAACAGCGTCAGCATCATACTGCTTAGACAGGAGATTACGCTAACGATTTGCGTAACGAGCAATAGGGTGATAAGCATATCGCGTGTGGGCGGAAGTTGGAATATACTGCCCAACAACCCAAAGACCACGATAAACACCGCCATCATCACCATCGCCAGTAAAGTTTTTAAGCAAATTTTTGCAATTAGCTTCCCTTTACTGCCGTTGCGTAAATCGCGGACGCCGTCCCCTATCTGCATCAACGTCAGATATTTCACACGGCGGAATGCCGTGTTTTTTTGCATCGTTTTTGCACCCATATCAAGCCACTCCGTTTTCGTCCGCAGTCGGCTCAACCGTCTTTTCATCTATTTGCATGGGCGCTTCTTCATCGTGCTGTTGCGCGTATTGCAAATACAGCTGCTCAAGGGAAACGCCTTCTGCCTTGATTTCTTCCATGGTACTGATACGGCGAAGTTTACCGCCGCTGATGATGGCGATTCTATCGCAAATCTTTTCCACTACCTCGATAACGTGGCTAGAGAAGAATACGATATTGCCTGCGTCTGCGTGCTGGCGCATACATTCTTTAATCTGCCAAGAGCTGGTCGGGTCAAGCCCCGTCAACGGTTCGTCCAACACCCATACCTTCGGATTGTGGATAAGCGCGCTGATTACCATACACTTTTGTTTCATACCGTGAGAGTAGCTCTTGATTTCTCTATCAATCGCGTGCTCTAATTTGAACATTTTAACATATTTTTCAATACGCTCTTTCTTGTCCTCTTCGCTTACCATGTACAAATCCGCGACATAGTTGATATATTCTCTGCCCGTCAATTTTTCGTACAACGCATGGTTGTCAGACACATAACCCATGTGCAATTTTGCTTCCAAGGGTTGACGCGCGATATCGTAGCCTTCGATTTCGATAGTGCCTTCCGTAATCGATTGAATGCCCACAAGGCTCTTGATTGTGGTGGATTTACCAGCGCCGTTGTGTCCGATGAAACCAAACACTTCGCCGTCGTGGATTTCTAAGGTTAAATCATCTACCGATTTTTTATCGGAGCCTGCGTAGGTTTTTGAGAAATGCGTAATTTTTACCATATTGACTCCTTCGGGTCGTAAGGGGGTATTCAAGGGTCTGCCGTCTAATTCCTTCAACAGGTTCAAATGATCTACCCGTTGCAGTTTTTTACGGTAAGCAAGTTTTCTATGGGCGTCGGACACATTGAAAATCATCGTGTAGAAGCCCCAAATAGCAAAGGTCAAAGCGATAAATACAAGATAAATTACCAAAACATATAAGGGGTATGCGGTCATTTCCACACCGAACGCCGAATAGTTCCAGATATGGTTGTACTTCAAATTCTTCGCAAAGGCAAATTTATCAATGAAGAAGTCGCTGTACAGGTAGAAGTAGTCCGCGTTGTATTTCCCCTCAAATGTCGGGTTGTTTAAGTACGAGTTAAAAAAGAATACGAACACGACATAGATGGTGAACACAATCAAGGACGAGCTCATAAGCTTCAAGCTCGGCCGTTTGAACACGCCAAGCGCAACACCCAGCAAGGGCAGGAAGAACGCGTACCAGTGATTGTACCAGTAGGTCAACGATTTCAACGCCAACGCAGGGGTGTCCACTTCCGGCAAGACAATTGCACAGAACGCGCCGAGTACGTTGATGAAATAGGTGAAGTAGTAAATACTCTTAATCTTAAACGCATACGCCACCAGCATCAATACCATCGCCGTATTGCAAAGGTGCAAGGGGAAGGTTGCCGCGCCCGTACGGTGAGGTGCGTAGATGAAATACTGGATAAAACCGCTAAGCGCAAGCATCACCAAAAGGAAATGCTTATCCTCTTCCGATTTATGGCGCTGTGCAAAGTAAATCACAATGGGTAAAATGAACGAGGGATAAATAAACAAACGATGAATAAAGGTAAACTCGTCCGTTTGTTCCCCTAAGCTTTTCAAAACAAGCTGCGGATAATAGGTAGGCATAAATGCGAACAGGTACAATGCGGTGAAAATTGCCACCCTGCCAAAGCGTTTGCCAAACCCCTCAAAATCACGGGTGAAAATCAAACGCAGCAGCGCGCCCCCGCAAAGCATCGCGAGTAAGACGATACGCACCATATACACAATCGTACGCCAGTGGGTTAAATCCGCCGTACCGAGGTTGCCCTTTACCATCGAACGGAAAAATACGATATTTGCGATGATCACAGGGATCGCAAGGGTCGCACAGTAATCATGCGCCTCTTTCTTCGTGAAGAAGGGCATCACGATTGCGATGCCGATGGTCAATACCGTCAACCATTCCAACGCCCCTACCAACGCGTAGCCCGCCTTTGAGAACATCTCTCCGTCCAAGCCGACTTGCTCGCTCATCGCGTTCAACCAGAACATATACGGAATCATCGCCGCAAACAGCAACAACGCCAACACATACAATACGAGGTTGGACAAGGATATATCCCGTTTCCCTACGCGGATATTTTTATTTTTCAATGCGTTGCAGGCAAAATGCGTACCAAAAGCGCCGCCGATACAACACAAAGATAAAATTAATTCGCTCATTTACACCTTTCCACACCTTATCGGTGTTTCTTTTCCTTCGTTATATTTTTTGCCCCTCAGGGGCACTATGCTCGATACTACAATATAATTTTACCTTAAAACGGTTTTCTCGTCAAGGCTTTATTTTTATTTTTTTGTCACGAATGTATATGACATTCGGGGTTTTTCGGCATTTTTTGACAAAATTTGGGTATTCCCCGCAAACGCTAAATAAAAAAGAGAGAAAATTCCTTTCTCTCTCTTTTTCTATTCGCGCTGTTTTTTATCACTCTTTTACTAGTAAAAGGTTTTCAAATTTCACCATCCGCAGGATTTTTTCTATCAAGTTGCGTTCGGTGTAGAAATAATGGTTCGACGCCTCATAGGCAATACACCCGTCCGCACGGGTCAAGGCAAGCAACCCTTCCGCGTTCGCCTTTTCCGCAACCACGCAGGTTTTCATTCCCTCGCGGTTATCCTCACGCTTATACTTTGCAAACTTTGTTTGCAATAAATCGGTTGTAAAATGCGCGTACGCCGCCTTTGCGTAACGGACAAGCTCCTCTACCTTTTCCGTTTTCGGCAGGTTGGAAAGAATGGCAATCCCCTTTTCCCAACCGCTTAACAGCTTTTCAATCTGTGCGACATACACCTCGTAGGGATAGGGTGAAATCCACGCCTCGTAATCATCATAGGCATAGCATACCATCGTGGAAGATTTTTCTTCGGGGGTAAGCTCCCACAGGTTCGCCGGGCCGAGCGTTTTAGGGGAAAGATACAACGCGCCGATACTAAACGGATATTCTCGGAAAGCCTCGCACAAAACGCGTACGCCGTTATGAACGCCTTGGGCATTTTCACCGTAATAGCTTTCATACCAAGCGTCCAAATCAAACCCCTCTTTGTAGGCAGAGGCAAGGGCAACGGACGGCGAGGGATATCCTCCCAAGGTCCATGTCAAAAACAGGTTTTCCACCCCTTGCTTGTTGAGGTTTTCAAGGTGTTCGTACACCAAATCAAAGGTGGGGATATAAGGTACGGCGGAACACTCCCAACTGTTGCTTGCTTGAATTTTACCGTAAACAGTATGCCCCGTTTCACGCGCCTTTTGCAACACCTTTTTCGTCAATTCGCTAGGCCCAGGGTTGGATATAGAATAATCGATAACCTTACTCTTTACCCCCCCTTTTTCGATATCAAGGTCAAATTCACTCACCGACAGGGTAGCAATTCCCTTATCCAACATTGTCACGCCGTTGAAAATTTGTTCTTCCGTCCAACCCATGTATGGCGACCAGCCCCAAAGGTTGGCTATCATTTCCCCCTTACAACCGCTGTCTTGCATCGCGCGGTAAATGAGGTTATTGACCGTCGCGGCGGTACGTTCGGGGGGTAAATGTTTACAGGTCGGACATTCGGTATCGGGTAAGTAGTGGCAATGGGTGGGGTTTTCACTCATGGTAATGGTAAAGATACCGCCCAAATCGGGGGCATTTTTACACAAATCATAGGTGGCATTGTAGAGGTATTCTTGCACCTCGGGATTTTCCATACACAAGGTACGGCGCGCCTGCCAACCGAGGAGCTTTTCGTACTTTTCCTCCACGTTTTCGGGTAAAGACCGAGGCTCGTTAAGGTATAAATACACGCCGACGCCGTATTTTTTACAGCGCGCAATTAACCTGTTGAGGTTTTCACGCCTTTCCTCATAGCCGTTGGAAAGCGCAGGCGCAAACGGGTAATAGGACAATTCCGACAACAAACCGTGCAACCAAATCCCGTTGATACCCACCGCTTGATACTGCGCGAGCAATTCGTCGGGCAGGGTATCCGCGCCGTCCGTCGCAAACACGTCGCTGCATGGAGAAAGATACCCATGTACAATGCGTTTCCCTTGCGCCGTTACGCAGGCCGTCGAGGTGGATTTTTGCGGAAAAAATTGAAAGGGTTTCCCCTTTTTATCGCAATAAGAGGCCACCATGTCCGCAATTACCGCCGTTTTTTCCATTTCTTCCGCTGTTAAAGGCGTGTAAGAAACAGACGGGCAGTCGGGTTTGAAGTCCCCTAACTTTACCCCAAGGAAATCGTCCTTTTCAAGCACATAGGCAAGCTTATCCTCGGTGAAATCGAGCAAGGTCAAAAGCTGTGGATACGGCAACAAGCGCCAGTTGTTGCGAATGATGGTTAAATAACCGCGTTGTGCAAACTCCGCGGTGAAGTCGTCCTCAGGCAAGCCAAGCCGTTTTGCCTCTTTACGAACGGTTTGTTCATCGCAGCCAAGCACCCTTGCAATGCGGTCAACGCGAACGTATCCGTAGTTATAGAAAATTACCGTTTGCCAAGCCGTAGGCAGGGTGAGCGTTTGCAATTTTACCTTTTTCACTTCGGGAAGCTTCAAAATTATTCTCCTTTCAAATTGCTTTCGCAACTGGATAACTTTTTCAACATTATACCATATCTTTTTTCAAAAGTCACTACTATTTTATTATTTTCTTAAAAAGAAACCCCAGCGTTTTGCAACGCCGGGGATTTTCCTGCATTTTACAATGTCCAAGCCTGTTCCCAACAAAGGTAAGGCGTGTCGTTTTCGTCAAAGTGAATGGGCAACCACACATAGGTTGCAAGGCTCGTGTTCTCATCGCTAAACGGCAAGGTATCAATGGACTCCTTCTTCGGCCCGTAGGTCCTATAAAACACATCCATCATATCGGGCAAATCTTCCGTCAAATCCACCAACCATCTATCCCCCAACGCCACATAGGTATTCGGTTTCGTCGGGTGTTGGAATACGCTTGAGAATTGCGAATTGTAAGAATTCTTGTTTTTATCCCCCCTGCAAGGATTGCCTAAATTGACCCACTCCCCGTGCAGGTTGGTGATATCCGCAAGCTCCGTCGGGTTGGGATAATACCCTGTCGTGCCCGATGTCAACATGTACAATTTATCCTTGTAGGAAAAGACCGCAGGCGCTTCGCGGACAAACGGAGGACATTCCGCACGAAAATGAGTGCTGTACACATCCGTCACATCGGTAAAATCATCCGTCAACTCTCTCAATACCAACTCAAAGTGAGGATTTTCATACACAATATACCCCTTGCCTTGGTGAATGAACAAATCAAAATCCCCTGCGTGGTGGGGTGTAGGAATGATATTCTTGACAAATTGCATATTTTTCAAGGAATCCCCTACGCAAATCGAAAAAGAACACACGCCAAAATCGCCGTTATACGTGGTTTTTGCCCATAAAATATATTTACCGCTTTTTTCATTATACAAGATATGCGGTCTGTCCATGATATTTTTGGGGTGGAATGGATTACTTTCATCGGTGCTTTCCGCCACGCAAAACCCTTCATCCGTCCAGTTGTATAAATCTGTGGAAGAATATAATTTTACGCCGTGGTGCCAGTAAGGGCATTGCTCGCCCGTTGCGCGGCCCGTGATATCCTCTTTATTTTCACCGTACCACCAAAACTTGCCTTCCGCATAAAGGATAGAACCGCCGTGCGCGTGGATTCGTTTTTTATTGTTATCATACCAGGTTTTCCCCGGCCGCATATTTTTATACATAGTTTTTCACCTCTATATAAAGGATACGCCACTTACGCAAACGCAAAAGCGGAGTTGTTCTATTATACTTTTCTTGTCAAACATACCAAGGTTTCAATGTGGGTCAAGACTCCAAAAAGTATATTTTACTGCTGCTTTTCCCATTCTTTGTGTGCTAAAAACCACTTTTCGCTATGAGCCCCCAAGGCTCCGATCTGTCTTGGATGTGCAAGCGGTAACACCTGTATAGTCTTTCCGTTTATAATTACCTCAGTCTTTGTTCCATAGCCATACATATCTACATATTCGCCAAGCGTTGAGTACGGAATGTTTGCCACCTTTTTAAGGTATTGTGCAATCGGAATATCTCCAAGCAACACAAGCAATTCCGCCTCGGATTGCATAAGCTCATCGGTAATTTCAAGGCTTCTTGCCTTGTCACAAAACGCAGAAGGACGAGCTGGTATTGTCACGGGGGTTAAGTGGTATTCTTCTATTAAGGGATTATATTTATCCTTGAGTGCTTTTGCTTGACTTGAATTAATCCGCGTTTCGGGTAGACAGTCACACAGCCACGCATCGGTACGAGTAAAGCCAAGTGGGGCAAGGATATTGTCATCCAAAACCTTTGCGGACGGTCCGTTGAGTTGCTTACCTGCAGGTTCAAGGTATCCAAGCTCTTTGGGTACGTTTATTTGCTCGATAATCGCTCTCGCTTCGTCTTCATTTCCGTCCCAAAAAATTCTCGGTTCGCTTGCCACCGCAAGTGCCTGACATACGACTTGACCGTCTTTCTTCCATCTTGCATGAACCGCACTCGCATACACGCCTAGCACGAATACCTTTTTGGGATATTTATCTTCTTGCACCAAAGGATGCAGTTCTTGTCCAAATGGGAAATAATAAGGCATAATGTTTTCCTTTTTCTTCAATATGTTATACTAAACAGCTGTAAAATGTATTTTCGAGTTTTGGTCAAAATCATTATTTGTCCTTATGCGTTTTCCTTTGCGGTGGTGATGGACTTTACAAGCATACGGCGGATAACACCGCATTCTTGTAAAAGCTCTTTTGCGATTTGTTCCCTTATCGCATTTGAACCGACAAGCATTTCAATCCAATATTCCGTTTCACCGCATTCTTTGAGCGCAATATGAAATTTATTTATAAAATCTGCCTTGCTTGCGGCATAGTTTGCTTCGTGAATGTTCGCACCGATAGAAGTGGCACTTCTGACTATTTGATTGACAAGAACACCTCTGCCTTTGCGAGTGTCGACTTCATCGCAGACGGCGATTATATGTAACGCAAGTGCTTTTGCTCTTGTACGCAGTTCGGAATCTTTCATTGTGTTTCTCCTTTTGGCTTTTTGGTGAAGTTTTTGCTCCGCAAAAGTGAAGTTGTTCACTACGCTCACAGTGAAGTTTTACTCGTTTCACTCGCAAAGTGAAGTTAAGTTTGCCCCACTTCGCCGTCAGGCGAAACTTCACTCACACAGTGAACTTCACTGCCAAAGGCAACTTCACTTGCCCGCAAGGGCAAACTTAGTTGTTGAAACTATTGTTTGCAAAGACAAACAATAGTTTCAACGTGTTTGGTTTGGGGGAACATATATCCCACTTTGTGGAATGTAAGTTCGTCTCGCGCCGACGGCGAACTCAAACACTCGAAACACTTGTTTCCGTTTTACAGCTAAACCACTAAACCCTTTCCCCTTTCGCCTCGCAAGTGCACTTGCGCGCGATAGGCAAAGCGTTTAGTCTGCCTTGCGAGCAAGGCAAACAATAGTTTCAACGTGTTTGGTTTGGGGGAACATATCATACGGTTGGATTTTTTCTATTTCGTAGTAGCCAGGTAAAATTTCTCCGTCCGCTACGCCGTCGTAAGCAGGGTTTTTCACCAACTCGCCCATTTCATTTTCAATAAGCTTGCCCGTCAAAATACCCAAATCGCGCGCCAAAGTTGCTGGGTTACAGCTTATCAAGGTCATCTGCGGAATACCGCTTGCAAGCAACGCTTTTACCACGCTGCGCGCAATACCTGCGCGGGGCGGGTCTAAAATAAGGCGCAGTTTTTCACCCTTTTCCTTTTCCATTACGCCTGCCAAATGATCTTCCACGTAACCGCAGATATTGAACATATTGTCAAGCCCGTTCTTCTCCTTTAACGAATCGGCGCACTGGGACGCCTCGGGTTCTAACTCGATACCATATACCCTCTTCGCTTTCTTCGCGAGCATCGCCGTTAAAAGACCGCCGCCCGAATACGCGTCGATTACCACCTCATCGCCATCGGTACAAACCGTCTTTAACGCATCCCTGTACAGCTTCGAACGCACATTTTCATTGACCTGCAAGAAGGTTTGAGGCCCTGCCTCATAGCGTATGCCCTGCTCCTCCGCCTCAAAAAAGCCTATACCATGTACGAGATGAAACTCTTTCCCAAGGATAACGTTGGTGTCTTGGTCGTTGATATTGATATACAAAGAGAATTGACGGAAGACCTCCGACAAAAGCCCTATCAAGTAAGGCATATTCGGTAAATCACGCTTTGCAGTTACCAAGGTGATAATATGCTTTCCGCCGATTTCACGGGCAACGATGTGGCGAACAGCGCCCTTTTTCGTTTCCTCATCATACCCCTTAACCGCACATTCCGACATATACCGTTTCACGATGGCGATTAACTTTACCGTCCATTCGGGGTGGATTGCACAGGCGTTGATGGGGATAATGCGATGGCTGTGTTCCGCATAGAAACCCACCACCGTTTTGCCTTCCTTATCTACCCCAACGGGGATTTGCAATTTATTGCGGTATTCGTAAGGGAGCTCGCTCTTTACCGCGGTCGGCACATTGATATTCAACCCAGCGATTTTACGCAAGGAATCTCTTACCACCGTTGCCTTATGGACAAGCTGTGCGCCGTAATCCAAGTGCTGTAAACAGCAACCGCCGCACCGTAAAAATACAGGGCATCTTTCGCGCACACGCTCTTCTGCAGGGGTGAGAATTTCCTCTACCTTGCCATAACCGATATTGCCTTTTACCTTCAAGACCTTGAAACGGACTTTTTCACCGGGCAAACACGCAGGCACAAAAAAGGTAATGCCTTCGTGTTTGATGATCCCTTCGCCGTTAGAACCTATCCCTTCTGCAATCGCGCAAAGAATATCGTTTTTCTCAATCATAACTCTCCCCCTCCTTATTTTACTTTTTGGTAATTCGTTTTACCAGCATATTGACGGCAAACCGCCATTTATACATACAATAATCGTATGCCACAAAAAATAGAGTACCCCCGACCAAAATAATCGGGATCATGTATTCGTCAAGAAACGTAATGGTACTGGTCATACCGAACACAAACCGCCATATTACATACATCGCGACATCAAACCACAAGGCTTTTAACCCACACGCCAACCAACGGTTGATTTTCGTGCGAAGCTGTAACTCGTTCACCAACGGGTGTAATCCGAAAAAGATGATAAACGGCAACAGGTCAAAAAAGTGCGAGGCATTGAAAATCAACGCCAAGATACAGGTGGAAATGTACGCCAAAGCGTACCCTGCGTAGCTTTTTTTCGCCAAAGGCAGCATCAAAGCAATGCAAGCCATAAGGTAACCTGTAAAAAGCAGTACCGCCGAATATACCCCGATGGTTAAAAATATCGTTGCAATCGCGCAAGAGAGCGCCGACAACGCAATTTCATACGCCGAAATTTTTTTCATATCCGCGCCCTTTTCTCGTGTTGGTTTTTAAGAATGGCAACCACAGCAAAGATTAAACAAGCAATTTACACAAAGATAAGTGTAGCAACAAGAACAACATTCCGAACAGGTACCGCCGCCCATTTGCTCATCGTAAGGCGCGTTCCCGTTTGCGTAAGGGCTTTGTTGTTGCGATTGATGCGCCTGCTGCTGTTCGTAATTATTTTTATCGTTGATTTTACCATACGCCACGCGGTATTTTTGGTTGCTGGGGTCCATTTGCATCGCAATCTCTAACTGCTTTTTACTGTCGTTGTTCCAGCCCTTTTTGTAGAATACCGCCGCCTGCATATAATGCCATTCGGCGTTGCGTTCGTTAAAATCATCCAAGTGCGCCTGCGCCTCTGTCAGCTTACCTTCCTTCAAAAGCGCGGCAATTTCCTCAAAAGAGGTTTGCCCTTCGGTATTTTTTTCCTGCTCCTTACGGCTGGACATAATTTCTTTATATGCCACGTCCAACTTGGTGAGCATACGCGCCGCCTCATTGCCAGCTTCACCGTCCTGCCAACGCTCCTCACGGTATTTTTCTTTCAGCTCGTTATAGCGAGTGGTAATCTCTTCGTCCGTCGCATTCTCACCAAGATTGAGCAAATCGTAATATTTTTTCATTCCTTCACTCCCAAGGGCATTTCGCCCTACTATTTTTCCTCTTTAGTTTCCGTAGTTTTCTTGCTTTTATCCTTACACTTTCCATTTATACCGCAACCGTCCATAATCCGCTTTGTCATCATCGGCAAACCGCGAAGAAGGATATTGTCCGACAAATCACGGTTAAAATGGAAGGTAAGCTTTGACAGCGCCTCGCGAATGTCAAAGAAAATGGCATTGAAGATAAAACGCACCTCTTCCCCATGCTTTCCGTACAACAAAGCCGTACGGCTTTCCGCGCCGTAGGCAAGCAGGAAGGGATTGTACGCACCCTTTTTCTTGTCCTTGTCGTAATCATCCAAGGCATCAATCAGGTAAATCCATTTTCCGATGGCGTAGCAAAGACTGTACGATTCTTCCGTCTTTTTCTCGCCTAATACATAATCGGAAAACTGTGCAAGCATGGTCGCGGTAGCATCCGCCGCCCGATCCACGCTGTCGATGTTTGCCTGCTCTATTTTGTCCTGCGCCTGCATATTTTCACGCACGATACGGGCAATTTCGGGGTACTTTTTCTTGACCAAACGGTAGCCTTTTTTGAACCACAGCCGTTTGCCCCTGCCGTGATCGCCGTCCGCAATATCGTCGGTGTATTTGAAATACACAAGGGCGGTGTTCAATGCGCCAAGCTGACGGGTAAGCTCGTCCACCTCCGCCATTTGACGGGAACGGATACAATGGGTCAAGCAATGGGATTTTTCAATTTTTACATCCAATCCTGCAAGGTTATGCAACAACACCGATAAAAAGGTAACGTCGTAGGAAAGCCCCATACGCGCGCTTTGTCCGCACACCTCGGAAATCCCCTTGCATACACCGCAATACATCGCGCGGTACAATTTATCGTCTTTTATAAATAAATACGGCGTATCCGTGCGAACATATCCAAACATAACCCTCCCCCTCGGTGTTCATTATACTACTTTTTTACCCGAAAAACAACCGATGAAAACCATTCCGCCTCACTCTTCACAGAATAAGACGGATTCTTTCACAGGTTTATCAAATTTTACTCCTCATCAGGTACGGGTACAATTTCCCCGTCCGCGAAACGCAAAAGGATATCAATCATTTTATCTGCGTCGTTCGCCACAGCCGTCTTGAAACGCAAGGGGCGGTAACGCAAGGCAAGCAAGCTCTTCGGGGGTTTCATCGCGGTTAAGAGGTTCAAACGCTTGATACCCTTAAAGCTGTCCTTTACGTCGTTCCCCGACAGGGCGTACAATACATCTTGAGGGAATTTATACGGGTTCGCCGTCGCAAGCACAACGCTGGGCACTCTGTCCTTTTCATTCTGCTTTTCTACGGCCTCTCTATATTTCATATGCGCCGCCAACGCAACGCCCGTATGGGTATCCATTGCATAGCCGTATTCGTCAAATACCTCGTACATCGCCTCCACGGTATCGTCTTCCGATGCAAATGTAGCGAAGAATTCCTTATCCAAAATTGTTTTTTCCGCGGTGGTAAGGCTAAATTCTTGTCCCTCGGCAAGCTGAGTCATACGCTTTGCGGTCGAGTCGGCATTTCTACCGCTGATTTCAAAGAGCAAGCGTTCGATATCGGACGCAAGCATAATATCAAGCGACGGGGACATTGTACGGAAAAGGTTGCGTTTCCATTCATAAACGCCCTTCGTGAAGAAATCCACCACCGCCTTGTTACGGTTGGAGGCGCAAACAAGCTTTCTCATAGGCAAGCCCATTTTCTTTGCATACCAACCTGCCAAAGCATCGCCAAAGTTCCCTGCAGGCACAACGAAATCAATCTCGTCCCCCATCTCAATTTGACGGGAAGATACCATGTCCGCATACGCGGAGAAGTAGTAGGCAATTTGCGAGAGAAGTCTGCCAAGGTTAAAGGAATTTGCGCTGGAAAGGACAATACCCTTTTCCGAAAGCGCCTTGTTTAATTTTTCCGACGCGAATAAGCGTTTTACCGTCTTTTGACAATCGTCAAAACTACCCTTTACCGCGGTAACATGTACATTGTTCCCGTCTTGAATACACAACTGCAAGCGTTGCATCTTCGCAACCCCTTCGTCGGGGAAGAACACCGCCACCTTCGTGTTGGGAATATCGCGGAAGGCCTCCAAAGCCGCCTTGCCCGCATCGCCGTTCGTAGCCGCCAAAAGCAGGATTTTTTCTTTTATCCCTGCGATTTCACAGCTCTTTTTCAAAAGATAAGGTAAAAGCTGTAAGGACATATCTTTAAGCGCGCAGGTCGGGCCGTGGAACAACTCCAACACGTATAACCCTACTTCGCCGTCCACCTTTACAAGGGGTACAGGGTCGCTGCCCTCAAAGCTGTCGTATGCCTTTTCGCACGCGTCCTGTAAAAAGTCCGCGCCCAGCTCGTCCGCAAGGTATTTCCCGATGATAAACGCTGCGCGTTCGGGATAACTCATGTCCGCCATTGCGGAAATTTCTTCGGACGACACCAAAGGGAAAGTTTCGGGAACATACAAGCCCCCGTCCTTTGCCAAGCCTTGCACAATCGCCTGTGCGCCCGTTACCTTTTCATTACCTCTTGTGCTGACAAAATACATATCCATTACCTACCTTTGTGTATTTTTTAACGCGCAAAACGGGCAGTCTATCGGCTGCCGTTTGTTTTTTATTGTTCGGTACATTCCATCATGTATAGATTGGGTAAAAACCGCTTAGTGGATACGCGGCGGGGAAAATGGATTTTCCTCGCCGCGGAATAAGTATTATAAAATCTCTTATGCGTCCAAATATTTGCTTACGAAATCGGGCAATTCTTCTTTTGCTGCCGAAACGGAAACGGTAACGGTAACGTTCGTATCCTTAGCAACTTTTTCAAGCATATAGAAGAACGCAGCCATTTCTTGTACAGGTTTGCCAGCGATACGAACAACGCCGTCGATGAATACGTATTCGTTGTCGTGGTTACCTGCGATAACGCCTTTTACAAAGCCGCAAAGAGCCGCTTCGCCTGCGATGTCAAAATCGGTGGTGTCAATGAAACGAATTTGACGGTCCAAATCATACATGCCGCGTTTGCTATCGGTAATAAAAATCATATGGCCTTTCGCAACGGAAACGGTTGCGTTTGCCGCATCAATCATCATCTTGGTTTTACCAGTGCCTTTCTCGCCATAAATAACTTTAATCATAATAAAATCCTCCCATTGCATATGGTTTATATCCGTGTAGAACAATGTTCTACCATTCGGTTGCATATAGTTTAGCAAATTTTTCAAAGAATTTCAATACCTTTTTGAAAAATTTTTTCGTATTTTTGCAAATTTTTTTATTATTTCTCACAAAACCCTCCCTTTTCTCCGTAGGATGAGGAAAAATAAGGTGAATTTTTCGCCCTGCGAAAGTGAAGTTGCATCTTCGATACAGTGAAGTTTTTTGCTTTTCGCAAAAGTTGTGGCTATTATCAATAAGCTCTTAACACTTCTATCACCCTTTTCCCTTGTCGCTTTGCATACTCCACCGCCGCCCAAGCACCGCCCCAGTCGTGCACTACCCCCGAAAAGATATAATCCGCCTTTCGCGCCATACTTTTATTTG
This sequence comes from Candidatus Scatosoma sp., assembly GCA_045636845.1. GTDB lineage: Bacteria > Bacillota > Clostridia > Christensenellales > Borkfalkiaceae > Scatosoma. The sequence goes on along the minus strand of JAZTYG010000111.1, from coordinate 371 downwards.
TTTCAATAATAGCATGAAGGGGCGGTACCCTTCTTTCTAATAAATACACCGACCCATCAAACGCATCTATTTCTTCTTTTTGCTTTTCTTGCGGTATATATGACCATACCCGTATTATTTTTATATGTGGATATTCTCTTTTTAGTCCACGTAAAATTTCTATACACAATAAATCAAAGTTACCGCGTGCCCCAACAAAAAAATCCGTTGCGCCATTGTCCTCAATCAATCCGCAAAGTCCTTTTTCAATTTTTACCCTATTCCCCTCGTAATAATAATCACTATGCCCAAAAATTGCGCAAGAACTCATACCCACCTCCGCGTATAATCGTTTGCGGGTTGATTATACTCTATATATCGACAATTGTCAA
>JAZTYG010000110.1:0-2657 GCA_045636845.1 Candidatus Scatosoma sp. | reverse complement strand
ACCGTAGTTATCCGCGTTGTATTGCGCCTGCGTTACAGGTCTAATGTTATCCACGTACATATTTTCGCCAGCAGCCATGTTGCCTGCGCTAATAAGCATTTCAACCGTCTTGTTGTTGTTTACCCAGTTATTGTAGTCCGTTCTGGTAAAGTAGAAGGTCTTAAACGCGTCAGCTCTCATACCCGTTACCTGCGTATTGTCTGCCTGAACGTCTGCTTCGTAAGGTTCTTGACCCCAGCTGCCAATACTACCCGTCGTTCTAATGGTGGAACGGCGGAAGTTGGTGTGCTGCGTGGTTTCCGTCTTCACGTCAAATGCAAGATATGCTATGTTGGGATCTGCGAAAACTGCATGCAAGAAGTCAAGCGTTACGTTCAAACCATGACTGGTCTTACCTTCGCCACCCTTCATCTGCATTACTTTCCCACCGTTCAATTCCGCGATGGAAAGAGATGCGGTCGAGCTTGTCTTTGTCATGTAAGAAGGAATTTTGCCGTCTTCAAAGTCAATCGTCGAAATAAATACTTCGCAGGTTGCCTTCGTACCCATAAAGTTTGCCGTAATCGTTGCTTTACCGCCATCTGCAACCGCCGTCACTTTACCGTTTTTATCTACGGTAAGTACATTTTCGTCAGACGAGGACCAAATCGCGTGCGCGCCGTTAAAGGTAACGGGGGTCGAACCGTCTTTGATCGTTGCGGTGAGCTGCAAGCTATCACCCTTATTCTTGATATAGCCAACCTTTTTATCCAAGGATACGGACAAGCTAACGCCAGCCGCCTTTGCAGCCGCCGTTGCCGTGGTATATGTTGCGCCGCCGTAGGTAAAGGTGGTTTTCATACTTGCACCCGAACCCGTCGACGTTGCCGTCATACCCTTCGTTTCCATGTGCGCGCCTAACACGTATTCGTTAAATACCGCGCGCGCCTTATCTTCCGTATAATCCTCATACGCTTCGATTGCTACGTAGGTAGAGTTTCTTACGTTTTCCGCTTCGTTAAAATCCGCGAAGGTGTACGTTGTTTTACCCCCCGTGGTTTTTGCGATATACCCTATCCCTACAAATTCTCTGTCGTAGTTTGCAAGCATGAGGTTGGTAATAACGCCGTTTGCGCGATATACCCCGTCTTCATACCTGTAAATTTTATTCTCAACCGATGTATCTGCGCTGTTGTAGAATACATGGTCAATCTTCGTGGTTATGTTTTGGTAATTTTTCTTTTCAACGCCTGTTGCGCCATCGGAATATTTGCTTTGATCGTCAAGATAGGAATAAGGCATGATAAACATACCCATCTTTTTTTCAACGCCGCTTTCTTCTTTAATCAAGCTGGTATATTCGCTTTCATTCATTTGCGCGGTGAAACGCAAACCCATAGGCGTAGCCATACGAATAGACCCACCGTCCACCATCTCAAACGAGCTGGTTGCACTTTCACTAATGGAAATACCGCTTGCCGAACCCTTAATAGAAGCGCTAAATGCCGTTGCAACCGTTGCTGTTACAGCGGTCAATACCGAAAGCACCGAAAGCAACATTTTTCTTGTAAATTTTTTCATAGTGTCACTTTCTCCTTCTTAATTATCCCCAAAAATATCATCGCTCATTAAGTCGTTATCTTTGTCGCCGTCAAATTCACCGGCGGAAAGGGTTACGATATCCTCTATCTCCCATTGAAAGAGTTGGATATCCATCTCTGCATAAATTTTTTTCATATTTTTAATCCTTTTTTAACTTGGGTTTACGGCAGCCGCCATTACGGCGGCTGCCAGCATTTCCCTCAATTAACTATTGCTAACTATCTTTTTGCTTATTCAGCATCCGCAGGCAAGGGTTGGAAATCATCAAGGTAGATGGTACCTTCTACGCTGCCTTGGATAATCAAGAATCTACCATTGCCGATTTCATCAGCATGGACGGTAATCTGCGTCCAGGTGTTTGCCTGAATATTCATACCTTCACCGCCGTTAAACTTGCCGTTTACACCATTGACGAAGTTGCTTGTCGTCGTGCCGTTGATAGCCGTCGTGGAGTAAATCCAGAAGGTGAAACCGTTTGCAAACTTCTGTAATGCTTCCGAGTCAGCGTGTCTGCTGAGATACATGTAGCCTTTGCCCTTATCGAATGCAAGGGAGAATTTACCGCTGTGGGTAATATCGGTGGCAAAGCGTACGTTGGAAACTGCATTTACGTCGCCTTCTCCATTCCCTTCCGCTATTACCAAGGACGCTTTAACGCCATTGTAGTCGTTACCTTTGTTGTAAACGTAAGCTGCGCCGGTGTGCGTGTTTTCGTCATTCAAAAGGTTCGTACGCAAACCAACCGTACCTGCTTCAAAGCCGTACCGAGCCGCCGTATATTCGTCAGCCGTTACAGAACGGAAGTTATCCATCATATACGTACCGCCCGTCGTATCATTGATCTGTACGTTTACGTTGGTATTGTTTTGACTATAAATCGTCATCCAACCGCCTTTGTTGAGTTCATGGCCAGGGATTACTGAATTCGACATGTCGGGATAGGTGATTACTGCATCCGATTCTGCGGAAACGTACAAGTCAAATGCATAATAGCCAGTAGCATTCGCAATCGCCTTGAAGTTTGCAACATCTGTGTTATTGAAACGCATCGTAATTCTACCTGCGGTCTTCGTGAA
>JAZTYG010000109.1:0-32294 GCA_045636845.1 Candidatus Scatosoma sp. | reverse complement strand
GTTTTCGGCGTTTCGGACTCTTTTAAGTATCTGCTTGCAGGGCTTTCCCCCTTGCCTGTTGTGTATGTGACGGCGGATAGTATTTCCGCGCGCAAGGCGGCGGATAATATCGCGGCGTTAACAGGAAAACGCACGGAAACTTTGGCGGCGAAAGACGAAGTTTTGATATATAGAAAAGCGTTGTCAAAAGACTCGCTTTACCGTCGGTTGAACGGTATTTATGAGCTGTGGAACGGTTGCGATATTATAACGGCGGAGATTGACGCTCTCATTCAACTTTTCCCTAAAAAATTGCCTGCTTTGACCTTCAAAGAGGGGGAAGATTACGACTTTCTTTCCCTGCCTAAAACCCTTACAAAGATGGGGTACGTTCGCAATTTTGAGGTGGAAACGAAGGGCGTGTTTGCTATTCGCGGCGATATTTTAGACATTTATCCCATTAACGCCGAGCACCCTGTCCGTATTGACTTTTTCGGGGATACAATCGAGAAGATTAAGCCCTACGATGAAGGGACGGGGGCTCGTCTTGCCAGCGTGCAAGAAATTACGGTGCTTTCCGCAACGGACGTGTTCGTGTCGGAAGAGGATAGGGCGCGACTGCCTGTTCTTTTACAAAATAGTGTAAAAGCGTGTAAGACATCGGAAGCCTACACGCGCGCGAAGGAAATTTCGGATGAAATATTGTCCGAGGAAAACTGCGGCAACGCATTCGTGTTGCCTTTGTTGGAAAATTCCACCGACTTTTTCTCTATTTTACCTGAAAATACGGTTTTGATTTTCGATGAGGGGAAAACACTGTGGGATAAATTCAATGCGCTGTATAAAGAACATGAGGAGCGTTTTCACCGTTTGCAAGCGGGTGGCGAAGCCTTCGATTTTACCCGTAATCAATATGTGGACAAGGAAGGTTTTTTAGAAAATTTACAACGGATTCGCCGTGTTGCAATGCAAACTTTTACAGGCAATCCTTTCTTCTTTCAACCCTTAAAAATTTATAATTTTTCCTCAACGCCAGCGCCGAAATATTACAACGGAATTTCGGCAATTTTGACGGATATTTCCAACTGGAAACGGGGCGGTTATCGCGTTTTGTTGTACTGCGGTGATGAAAAACGCGCGGTAAAAATGAGCGAGTTTTTGTCCGAGGAATATATCTCAACGGTCAAATTACCTGATAGCATGTCCGCGTTTACGGGTGTATGTATCTTAGATGAGCCGTTGGATAAGGGGCTTATTTTACATGATTGTAAGTTGGCGATTATCGGTACGGGCGATTTGTATATGCAGGCCCGTGAAAGCAAGCGTATCCGCCGTAAGAGAGGGGATATGTTTACTGCGCCCGAGGTGGGGGATTTTGTTGTACACGAAACCCACGGTATCGGTAAGGCGGTCGGGATGCAAAAAATTGAAACCACCGACGGGATTAAGGAATATGTTGCGGTGGAGTATAAGGACGGTGCGAAATTATATGTGCCAGCCGAATGTATGGACGTGCTGTCGAAATATGTCGGCGCGGACAATCCAACTTTAAGCAAAATCGGCGGCGCGGAGTTCGAGCGTGTAAAAAAGCGCGTGCAGGACTCGTTGAAAAAGTTAGCGTTCGATTTGAAACAGTTATATGCGGAGCGTTCGGAGGCGCGCGGTTATGCGTTCCCTGCAAACGAAGTGTTTATGCAGGAATTTGAGGATGCGTTTCCCTACCCCTTGACGGTGGATCAAGCAAGCTCCGTCGTGGAAATTAAGATGGATATGTGTTCGCCGAAGGTGATGGATAGATTGCTTTGCGGCGATGTAGGCTTTGGAAAAACGGAGGTGGCATTCCGCGCCATTTATCTTTGCATTTTGGCAGGAAAACAGGCGGCGTTAATGTGCCCGAGTACGGTGCTTTGCAGTCAGCATTTTAACACCGCAACGGCGCGTTTTGCAGAATTTGGCGTGCGTGTCGCTTGCTTAAACCGCTTTAACACTCCAAAAGAAACGGCAAACATTTTGCGTGGTTTGGAGGAGGGGACAATTGACCTGGTAATCGGTACCCACCGTCTATTGTCTGCGGACGTAAGGTTCAAAGATATGGGCTTGCTTGTGCTTGACGAGGAACAGCGTTTTGGCGTAGAGCATAAGGAAAAAATCAAGCATCTTCGTAAGAATATAGACTGTCTTACAATGACAGCAACCCCCATTCCTCGTACCCTGCATATGTCGTTGTCGGGGATTCGGGATATTTCCACCATTCAAACGCCCCCGTCGGAGCGTTTACCTGTGCAAACCTATGTGGTGGAGGAAACGGAAACTCTTATCCGCGATGCGTGCATTCGTGAATTGTCGCGCGGTGGACAGGTGTTTATTTTGTACAATAAGGTGGAAAGTATTTTCACCTTTGCTTCGCAGGTGCAAAGGATTTTACCCGAGGCACGGCTTTCTGTGGTGCATGGTAGAATGGAAAAAACAGCGCTTGAAAATGCGGTTTTGCATTTTTATAGCGGTCAATCGGACGTACTTATTACGACGACGATTATTGAAAACGGTATCGACTTACCCAACGCAAACACCATTATCGTGGTGGATAGCGACAGGTTGGGCATTTCACAGTTGTATCAGTTAAAGGGCAGGGTTGGCCGAGGTACTCGTTTGGCGCACGCGTACTTTACCTTTAAGCCGGAAAAGGTTATGTCGGAAAACGCTTCCGCGCGTTTGAAGGCGATTATGGAATTTACCGAGCTTGGCTCTGGGTATAAGCTCGCGATGCGCGATTTGGAAATTCGCGGCGCGGGGAATGTGCTTGGCGCGGAGCAGCACGGCCACATGGGTAAGGTTGGGTACGAGCTGTACTCGAAACTTTTGAAGGAAGAATTGACAGGGGAAACGCAATCGATGGTGGATTTGGATATCCGCGCGAATGCTTATATCAACGAGAAGTATATCGAATCGTCAGCAGGCAGGTTGGACGCGTACAAGCAAATTGCGGAAATCAATACAGTTGCCGATTACAAGCGTGTATATAATTCCCTTTTGGATATGTATGGTGAATTGCCGAAAGCGGTGGAAAACCTGTTGGTGATTGCCGTTTTGAAAAGCTATGCGGCGAAATTCCACGTCAAAAAAATCACCCTTATCAAGGGCGTGGGCGCGTTAGAATTTCCTTCGTTAGAGGCGTTGGGGGACGCGCGTATTCTTGCCGCGATGGACAAATATCAAGGCAGGGTGCGCTTGAATATGTCCGAAGCACCCGTAATTGAATTCTTCGCAAAGCGTGAGGCGGCGGAATTGATGGCGGAAATGACAAAATTTTTGAAATTTGCTTTAACTTTTCAATAGTTTATAAGTAAAAACATTTGCACTTTCTTGAAAAATAAGGTATAATATAACTTGACGATATAATGTATATGGGAAAAGTGTGCCATTTTGGCGTTTTTCTCGTGAGAGAATATATCGACAATGAAGGATAAAAAATCGGAGCGATTTTATGAACAACAAACACACATTAAAAAAAGCAGCGGCATTGTTTTTAGGTATTGCGCTTACGGCAGGCGCAACGGGTTGTAGCTTTATCACTACGGACAACCAAGCGGATCTTGAACAGACGGTAGCAACGGTTGACATTAGCGATAAGCTTGCAAAAGACGAACAATACAAAGACATTGCTAATGAAGTAAAAGCAGTTATCAGTAAAATTTCCACGGACGTTTTGAAACGCGATTTGATTTCGTACTACCTTAGCACGGGTTACACCTATGTTGAACAGTACGGCTATTCCTATGCAGACACCTTCAATATGTTGTTGGACGGTCTTGTTAGCAGAGAAATTTTGATTCAAAACGCAGTAGCATACTACTTGAAGAAATTTGACACCGTATCTTTGGAAAAGTGTAACGAATTCGTAGCTGCAGAATTGGCGAAGATTACGGATACGAAGTTGAAGGCAATGATCGAAAAGGATCACCTTGAAGTACTCGTTTTGAAATACTTCATCTCCATCGACGAAGAAGGTAACACCGACACCACCGAAACGGAATACAAGAAAGCGGAATACAGCTTGAAGAAATCCTTGAACGATTCGTTGGATTCGATGGAAACAACCTCTTATATCACGGCGGAATCGGAAGAAGAGGAACACGAAGAAGCGCGTACCCTTCCTACGGGCGTTGGTACGGACAAGGAAGATTACTTGCCCGAAAAATACGAGGTTTATACCGGCCGTAACGCAGCAGGCGCTTGCGGTGAATATAAGACGGTAGAAGGTTCTACGGTTACGAGCCGTCAAAAAGCGTACAACGCGTTCTTGACCAACTTGCAGGCGTACAACCTTATCAACGTTGACAAGAAGAAGGGTGAGGTAGAAGATACCCGTGACATCACGAAGATTCACTACTACTATGTCGAACTTTCTTCTATTCTTGGTCAAACGCTTATCAACAAGTATTTCGAATCTTTGGAAAGCGACGTTAGCGACAAGATGGACGCTGACTATATGCAGGCTAAATATGAAGAAATGCTTGAACAGCAGGAACATGATTACGCAAACGATCATTCGGCGTTCACCACGGCGTTGGATGGCGTAGCGGAAGGCAGCTACCTCTTGTACGGTTTGGAAAACTATGGTTTCGTTTCCAGTATCTTGATTCCTTTCTCTACCGCACAAAATATCGAATATACGCAGGCTCAAAACAGAGGCTTGACGGAAAACGAACTCTTCGCGGTTAGAAGCTCCATCGCTAAGAATATCAAGGCGAAAGATCTTCGTGATACTTGGATTTCCGACCACGACCATGCAAACTATGCTTATGAAAGAGAAGATGGTAAAACCTACTTCTTCGAAGACGTTTTCGAAACGGGTAAAAATGAACCCTTGAAGCACTACGCAGGTAACTATGCGTACAACGAAAACGAACTTAACATTGATCAATTCATTTCGGTTTTCGAACAATATATTTGTGCGGAAGCAGATGCAACCATCGTGGACGTGAAGAAGAACGAAAACTTCTACAACACGACCAACTTCAAGACGGCTGATGGCAGCAAGATTGATTATAGCAAATTCACCTACTATGAAGGTAAGGTTGACTTGGGCGATGATGTGAAGGCATCCGACTTCCTTAATAGAGAAAGCAAGCAATACAAGGCTTTGGCTGCTGTAAATGAATTGTTGTTTGCATACAGCACTGACCCTGGTTCTTTGAACAGCTACATGGGTTATGCAATTTCTCCTTACACGACCAGCTTTGTTAAGGAATACGAATATGCAGCACAACAAACGGTTAAGGGCGGCGTAGGTTCTTACTCCGTATCCGTTAACCAGTACGGTTGGCACATTGTATATTGTACCTTTGCGTTTGATGCAGACGGTTATGTTTATGGCGAAGAAATTGACTGGACCGAAATGGACAAGGAAGGCACGTTTGCAAACTTGTTCTATGAAACCATCAAGGAAACGGCATACAACAACCACGCTACGGAAGAACAGAACCGCGCGATTAGAGAATATGATGTTAGCGAATGTGTAACCCGTAACGAAAAAGCATACAAAGATTTGCTTGAAATGGATAACCAATAAGTAAAGTCTAAACAAAGCCCGACTGCTTTCGGCAGTCGGGCTTTTTATGAGAAAAGGACACATCATGGGAAGAATACGCTTATCGGAGCATTTTAATTATAAAAAGTTAATACAATTTGTGTTGCCGTCTATTGCGATGATGGTGTTCATTTCCATATACGGTATCGTGGACGGCTTCTTCGTGTCGAACTTCGCAGGGGAAATCCCATTCGCCGCACTCAACCTCATTTTTCCGTTGATTATGATTTTGGGCTCGGTCGGGTTTATGTTGGGTACAGGCGGCAATGCAGTCGTATCTAAAACGCTGGGTGAGGGGAATACGGAGCGTGCGAATCGTATCTTTTCCATGTTGGTTTACGCAACCATCGCAATCGGTGTTGTGTTATCCATAAGCGGTATGTTGGTTGCGCGCCCTGTGGCGAAATGGTTTGCCGCAAGTGAAGAAAATATGACGGCGGAAGAACGGGCGGTGCTTGTAGATTATTGTGTAATCTATTGTCGCATTATTTTAGCGGCGTTGCCTGCATTTATGTTGCAAAACGCATTTCAAGGTTTCTTTGTGACGGCGGAAAAACCTCGTTTGGGTTTATATATTACCTTAACGGCAGGTTGCAGCAATATGATTTTGGACGCGTTGTTTGTTGCTGTATTCCAAGGCGGCTTGGTTGGCGCGGCGATTGCAACCGCGCTTAGTCAATGCATCGGCGGCGTGTTGCCATTGTTGTACTTTACAAGGAAAAACGATAGTTTGCTTCGCTTGGGCAAAGGCCCGTTTGATGGAAGGGTTTTCTTTGGTATTTGCGTAAACGGTATGTCGGAGATGATGACCAACATTGCGCTTTCTGTTGTCGCTATTTTCTATAACTCGCAACTTCTTCGATATATCGGGTTGAACGGTGTTTCTGCGTACGGCATCATCAATTATGTCGGGTTTATCTTTATCGCGGTGTTTATCGGTTATGCGGTAGGGGTTGCGCCTATCGTCGGTTATCACTACGGCGCGGATAATCGTGAAGAATTGAGCAATGTGTTCAAAAAGAGTATGATTATCAACGCCCTGTTAGGGGTGGCAATGTTCTTGATTGCGGTAGTGTTCGCGAAACCGCTTTCCGCCATTTTCACGCATGATGATCAAGTATTGCTTTCCTTGACGGTGCGGGGGCTTCGATTGTATGCACTTTGCTTCCTTATGGTGGGGGTTAACATTTTTGCATCGTCCTTCTTTACGGCGTTATCAAACGGTGTGATTTCGTTGTTTTTATCGACCATCCGCACCTTCATTTTGCCTATGGTGGCGGTGTTGATTTTACCGCTTTGGATGGAGGTGGATGGCATTTGGCTGTCTATGGGCGTAGCGGAAATTTTAGCGTTGTTCCATTCCCTTGTGATGCTTTTCTGGAAGAGAAAAAGGTATGGTTACTGGCAAACGAAGGGGGCATGTACGCGTTGAATGTAAAAATTCCGATTTTTAGGGTGGGAATTTCTACACTTGTGGTAAATTTGTGGCATTTTACATAACGCTTGACAAACGATTACAAAAATATTATAATAGCTGTGGAAGAATCGAGCTGTATAATGATTTCATCATTATAATGAGGAGATTGTGAGTTTGGAAGTACAAAAGAAAGAGAGGGAAAAATCATTTTCCTCTATAAACCTAAAATCCTTTTTGTCGGTGGCAATATTGCTTGTGACGATTTTGTCAATTTGCGGTATTATTTCAAATTTTATTCCGCAAGGACATTTTCAAAGGGATGATAACGGCGCAATTATCGATGGTACCTATGTAAAGGGTGCAATTGACGGGATTGCGTTTTGGCGAGTATTGACCGCACCCTTCCGTGTTTTCTTTTCGGATGAGGGGCTAAATATCGTATTTATTTGCCTTTTCTTGTTGATTATGAGTGGGGTGTTCAACCTGCTTGAAAAGACGGGCGGTATTCGCATTTTTATTTCGAAAATTGTACAAAAATTTTCAACAAGACTTAATATGGTAATTTGTATTGCCGCATTGATCTTTATGGCGTTTGGCAGCTTTTTCGGTATGTTTGAAGAGCTTGTTACTTTATTACCGCTTGTGGTAATTTGTATGCTTTCTATCGGTATGGATACCTTGACGGGCTTGGGTATTTGTATGCTTGGCGCGTGCTTTGGCTTCGCCTCCGCAATCACAAATCCTTTCTCGGTGGGGATTGCCGCAAGCATGGCAGGTACATATGCGTTGGACGGTGTGTGGCTGCGTATTTTATTCTTTATTTTGATTTATTCGCTTGTGTGCGGGTTCTTGTTACAGCACGCGAAGAGAATTAAAAAAGATCCTAAAAAATCCTTGACCTATGCCATTGACTTAGAAAAGAGAAAGGGCTTGGATTTAGGCGAGTTTGAAGGTTCTTTGCGTGAGAATAAGATATTCAGGGTATATGCCGTATTCTTTGGCGTGCAATTCGTAATGCTTGTGTTGATTGCAAGCATCCGCGCGATTTCCGACTTTGCAATTCCTTTGCTGTCCTTTAGTTTCTTGAGCGGCGGTATCGCAGCAGGTTGCTTTGCCTGTGAAAAGAAACTCGATGTTGCAAGATATATGGGGCGGGGCGCGTTGTCTATGTTGCCTGCGGTGGCATTGATTGCGTTGGCATCTTCGGTAAGGCTTGTAATGAACGAAAGCGGTATCATGGATACCATTATGTATAAGGTAATCGAGTTTTTACGCGGTAAAGATAAATTTGTTTGCGTAATCATGATTTATTTCTTGATTTTATTCCTGCAGATTTTTATCGGCTCGGCATCGGCAAAAATTTACCTTATTATGCCGATTATCTTGCCCATCTGCACGACCTTGGGCTTGTCCTCAACGGTGGTAATCCTTACCTACTGTATCGCAGACGGCTTTACGGATATGATTTTTCCGACCAATCCCATTTTGTTGGTAGGGCTTTCGGCGGTAAATGTTTCCTACGGAAAATGGGTAAAATGGACATGGAAACTGCAATTAACGGTCTTTGCAATCACCTTGCTGGTTCTTTTGTTTGCGGTGCAAATCGGGTATTAATGATAAAAAATAAACCTCCGAAATCAATTCGGAGGTTTTTTATTTTACTTTTTATCAGGCTTTCCATCGGTGAGGGTAAAGCTAAATTCAATTTCCGGCTTTACTTCGCGTAAGGCTTGTACAAAATCATTATTCCATTCGGGGTTGGTGGTTACCACAAAAAACTCTTCATCCATATACACCGTCAACTTTTTGCTGTCCGTATCTAACAATACGGAGGTGAAGTTGGCAACGGGGAACTTGCTCTTGATGATACCAAACTGCACGATGAGGTTATCCTTTGTGATAATGTATTGCGATTTTGCGAGCATTGCTACCACGACCACAATACCGAAAATGCAGATGGCGATAAGCAAGGGGGATTTTAACGCATCGTTAAACCCGTTTATGCCTTGTTGGACAATGCGCCATACGCTCAACGCGGCGCCTGCCACGCAAAGCAGAATTACGACGATGGATAATACCAACATCAATGGGGTGAAAGAGAATTTGAAAGTTTTAGCCTCTTGGGGCGCGGATTGTTTTTTCATAACTACATTATAACACGATATAAGAAAAAATGCAACCCCAAATAGGGAAAGAAGATGTCGTCCTTGTGAAAAGTTTGCAAAAAAAGGCGAATTTGCTAAAAAATAGTAAAACATAGGCTTGCTAAATGGTGGTGAAAGTAGTATAATAAGAAAGTAATTATTTTGAGGTGAGGAATGTCACAGGTAATAGAAGAAAACGACGTTGCGATTGTGGCTCGTGAAAAGAAACAATATGATAAAATGATTAAAACTCCGATTGCCCGTTTGGTAATTGGGTTAGGGATTCCTACCACCCTTTCGATGATGGTAACCTCCCTTTATAACCTTGCGGATACCTATTTTGTATCCTTAATCGGGGATGATGCCATCACCGCCGCGGCAAGTAACCTGCTTGCGTTGATGTCGATTATTCAAGCCATCGGCTTTACCTTTGGTATGGGCAGCGGCAGTATCATTTCCCGTTTACTCGGTAAAAGGGATAGAGAGGGGGCGGATCGGGTATTTTCTTCGTCCTTATTTATATCCTGCGTATGCGGTTTGCTTGTGTTAATTTTCGGTTTTGCCTTTTTCGAGCCGATGCTACGGTTGCTCGGTTCAAAAGCGGCGGACGTTTTGGAATATTCTAAGCAGTACGCAGCCTATATTCTTATTGCTGCGCCTTTTATGTGTATGTCGTTTGTATTGAACAATGTATTGCGCGCGGAAGGCAAAGCGACCCTGTCCATGATCGGCTTGGTGATAGGGGCGGTTGTCAATGTAATCTTAGACCCCATTTTGATTTTTACCGCAGGGCTTGGTATTACGGGTGCGGCAATCGCAACCTGCGTCAGCCAAATTTTGAGTTTTGGAATTTTGCTGTTTATGTTTCTTGGCGGTAAAACGATTATTCGTTTCCGTTTCCGTTTCATTTCAAAGCATTTTGACACATACAACGATGTACTTTCGACGGGTTTCCCGTCCTTTTGCCGACAAGTGCTTGCCAGTCTTTGCACCGTGTTCTTAAACAGTGCGGCGTTTGATTGCGGCGTACTGCATTACGGTACGGAAGAGGGTGGTAAAGCGGCGCAGGCGGCGCTCGGTGTTGTGCAAAAAGTATTTATGCTAGCCTTTTCTATGTCGCTCGGCATCGGGCAGGGTTATCAACCTGTTTTGGGGTATAATTACAGCGCGAAACGCTTTGATCGCGTAAAATCTGCGTACTTATTCACGCTTGGTTTTGCGGTTTGCGTAATGGTGGCATTTGGCGTGGTTTGCGGCATTTTCTCCACGGGGGTTATGCAAATGTTTAGCCTTTCGTCCGAGGCGCAAGAAATCGGTTCGCTTGCCCTGCGTTTGCAATGTATTTGTATGCCATTCTTGCCCTTGAACTTTATGGCAAGTATCACCTATCAATCACTTGGTAAAAAGGTCAACGCCTTTATCCTTTCCGTATCCCGTCAAGGTTTGTTCTATATCCCTGCGGTGTTAATTTTACCCGCAATTTGGGGTTTGCTTGGGGTACAAAGCTGTCAAGCGATTTCCGACTTTCTTGCCTTTTTCTTCGCTATTCCGTTCACAATTTCCTTCTTTAGATCGTTGAAACACGATGAGGAAAGAGAAAGGGCTGCTTTGGAAGAAAAAATGGCGTAGGCATAGGGCATGTACGCGTTGAAATAATAAAAGGAGGTAAAAATGATAAAATTCGGTGCATTAGAATTTGATAATTTTGAGGATAAAATCGTCTTAAAGCGTTGCGGACATATCGCGTATGACGGTTATGGCTTTGTCGAGGTGCAAATCGCAGGCGAAAACAAAGATACGCACATGGGCGCAAAAATGGTCAACTCGTCCGAGGGGCGCCGCTTGCGCTATGTTTCCCACCAAGAAGAGGAAAATCGTTTGACCATCGTGCAACGCTCCGATTTGGTTGAGGTGCAATCAATTTACGAGAGAATGGACGATAGCAATGCGATACGCACTTATACTGTGGTGAAAAACATCACCGATAAGAGCATCGTGTTAGAAGAGGTTTCGGCGTTTATGGCGTTGGGAATCGGTGAAAAGGGAATTGACGGTTCGGAAGAGCTGTATTTTACTCGTTTCTTTCAAAGTCACCACGGCGAATGTCAACCGCAGCGTTATTCCTTCCGTGATTTAGGTTTATTCCGCGCGAATGTGCAAAGTCAAAAGCGTATCGCGTTTGCGAATATCGGCAGTTGGTCAACGAAAGAGGAATTGCCTCAAGGTATCATTGAGGATGAAAAAGGCAATTTTACAATGTTCCAAATTGAAAGCAACGCTTCGTGGTATTACGAAATTGCCGACGCTTGCACCCATTATTACCTCTATTTAAGCGGTGCAAATTTACCCTTTGGCGGATGGAGTAAAGAGCTTCTTCCTAACCAAGAATACACAACGGTAAAGGTAGCTTTGGCGTTTGGCGGTAGCTTAAACGAAGTACTTGGCGAAATGACGAAATATCGTCGTAAAATTGCAGGTAAAACGGCAATAGACTCGTACCTGCCTACCATCTTTAACGAATATATGCACCTTTCGTGGGATAGCCCGACAGAAGAAAATACTCGTCTTGTTGCGCCTGTTGTGGCGAAAACGGGTGTGAAATATTATGTAATCGATTGTGGCTGGCACAACGAGGAACCAGGCAATCAAGTGTACCCGTACGTGGGGCAATGGAAGGAAAGTAAAGCCCGTTTCCCGAACGGGGTAAAGGCTACCACCGATTATATCCGTTCGCTGGGTCTAAAACCGGGGCTTTGGATTGAACCGGAAATTGTGGGGATACAATGTGAGGAAATGCTTTCCTATTACGACGATAGCTGTTTCTTGCAAAGAAACGGGCATAGAATTGCGGTGATGAACCGTTATTTCCTCGATTATCGAAATGAAAAAGTGCGTGCGTATATGTCGGAAACCATTCGTCGAATGGTGGAAGACTACGGCGCGGAATATATCAAATTCGACTACAATGAAGATTGTGGGGTGGGGACGGACTACCTTGCTTTTTGTGTGGGCGAAGGGTTGGAATTGTGCGCGCAGGCTTACCTTGCATGGGTGAAAGAAATGACCGACCGTTTCCCCGAGGTTGTTTTCGAGGGGTGCTCGTCGGGTGGTATGCGTATGGACTACAAAACTTTATCCGCGTTTTCGCTTGTATCGACTTCCGACCAAACAAACTACCTCAAATATCCCTATATCGCAGGGAATATCTTGTCCGCGGTAATTCCCGAACAAGCGGCGGTATGGAGTTATCCCGTCGGTTGTATGGAACCTGGCGCGCCGATGACGCACGATGCGGCGTGGGTGCAGGAAAATATTACGGATGATCGTATCGCGATGAATATGATTAACAGCTTTTTGGGGCGTATGCACCTTGCCAGCCATTTGGAGATGATGTCAAAACATCAGCTCGATTTGATTGCGGAAGGGGTTGCGTACTACGATAGCTTGACGGAGGCGAAAAAGACGGCGCTTCCGTATCTGCCCGAAGGGTTTACCCGTTTTGGCGCAGAACGCGTAGTATCGGGTATGAAAGCGAAAGATACCATTTACCTTGCCGTGTGGTGCTTGGGCGAGGAAAGGCGCATGGAAATCCCGTTAGATATTTTCCCGAAAGCTGTGAAAATCGCGTATCCCTCTAACCCGTCTGCCGTTTGCGAAAAGACGGAAAATGGGGTAATTGTGGAATTCTCACACTCCAACGCGGCGGTATTTTTGGAGATCGTTTATTAAGCGAGCGCACTCCTTGGCTTTAATGGAAAAATCTGTTAAACCATTAAGGATAAAAAATGAAACATTAAAACAAAACCGTATCATAAAAAAACGAAAAAAGGAAGGATTGCTAAGTCCTTCTTTTTTTATATTTTAAGAGTGGTATAGATACATATTTTATATAATGGAACTTTTTTGCGGTAAAAATGGGGTAAAAATCATGAAAAAGCCGTTGAAAATCATACAAAAATAAATATTTTATTCTATTCATTGCATAGGTATTTATCGTAATATTTGACACAAATATAATAAACAATAACAACACAAGGGTTGCCTTATATGATATACTTTAACCAAAGTGGGGTGTTTCACGGTGGATAAATTGTGGCAAATCCCACTAATGGTAGTTCAAGAAACAAGAAAAAAATTATGCTTTAAGGAGGCATTAAAGATGAAAAAGAAATTTTTAGCAGTAACTGGTATGGCGCTTGCAAGTATGTTCACGCTTAGCTCCTGTGTCCTTGGCGGTGCAGGTGGCGGCACGACTTCCACGCCTGACTCCGAGGGTGGCAGCGGTAAGGCTACCATCGCAGAAGCAAAAAACTTGGCTGGCTTTAACGAAGCGTACAAGCCTGCACATGAGTTGATCGAAAAGAGACAGGGTCAAATTGACGTTGTTCTTGTATTCGAAGACACTCTTCCTGGTTGGGAAGCGTTGGCTGCAGAATACAGCCGCTTGCACAAGAATTCGGTTGTAGTAAACCTTAACTCCACTTACACCGAAGCAAGCTCCTACACCCAAAACTTGAACAACCAAGTTAACAACAAGGATGGTCAATGGGATATCGTTCAAGGTAACCTTTTCTTGGGTGGCGACTGTCAGACCTACTGTATTGATATGAACACGGCGGTTATCGGTAAAAATGCATACGCAGGTGCAGAAGACGGCGAAGCAAGATACTGGAAAGAAGTATTGACGCAGGATGCATATCAAACGGATAAGTCGGGCGCTAACACCCAGACCTTCATCATGAACAGCGAAGGTTTGCAGACTGCTTGGTTTGTTAACGGCGTTGCAAGAGATGCAGCTATCAGCGCAGGTTATACCGGCGGCGAAATCCCTGCAAACTGGGACGAATTGATGAGCCTTTGCTACTACATGCAAGAAGCAGGTTATCCGAACCCTCTTGGTATCGCGCTTGACAAAGACTCCATTAGCGCATCGCAGTTCACCTGGTTGCTTCGTGTTTATGGTGACTACTACTATAGAAACGAATACCAGAACATTATGATTTCCAACTACTATGAATATGATCCCGAAAATACCAACCCCGAAGCGGATATGAACTATGGCGTTAGCGCAAACAAGTTCTTCTATTCCATCTTCCAGTATGGTACCTCCGGCTATGTTGGTCCTTTCAGCGAAAAATATCAAGAATTCATTGAACAGTTCCAAAAGATGAAACCTTACCTTCGTAAGAGTGCTGCAAACGCGGAAGAATCTGGTTTGAAGGCACTTCGTTCCGAATTCGGTACCCAGTCGAAGGGTAAGAACTCTCCTCAGATCTTGCTTGACTATGCAGGCGCAGGTTTGGCATTCTTGAAGAACCAAAATGCAGACTTCCAGCTTGACTTCTTCGATTATCCCGAAATGATCAGCGAATACATCCCCGAAGGTACGGCTCTTCGTGACGTAGGCGGCAACGGTGGTTACCTTTCCATCGTTAAGCGTGACGCAGCGCAAGACGCTTTGAACCTTGACTTCATGAAATTCGTTGTATCTCCTTACGGTCAATCCATCTACTATGCGGCATTGAACGAAAGCGGTTCCGTACCTATGGGTATGACGACGGTTAAGAACGACTTGGTTGTAATCCCTACCGAATGGCAGTCCTTCTTCCAGACGGAAAAGATTTCCTTCAACGGTCTTGTTGACGGTAACCCTTACATTTCTTACCTTATTCGTGCATTCAACGATGGTGAATCCACGACTGCTACCCTTGTAACGAACTGGCAGAAATATTTGACCGGTGAAGGCGCAGACGCAATGGATACTAACGGTTTCAGCGCAGCTTGGGAAAACGCAATGGAACTTGACTGGAAAGATTACGCAGAAACCTATGGTAAGGACGAAAGTCTTCGTACCGATCCCAACGGCGGCGTTTCTCTCTAATTTTTAATTAGATAAATTTTTAGTAGCTTTTATCACACAAATTAAAAAAATTATTTTACAACGAGGTTGTTATGGAACAAACGGCGACGGCTGTCTTGGGACAGCGGAAACCCAGCCGTCTTGTCGCAATTATTTCAACCGCAGTAATGATGTTTGCTATCATCGCATCGATACTCTTGGGTATTTTCATGCCCAAGAGTTCGGTGATTAGCATGGCGGATAGCAATGTAAAATCAATTGCGGCGATTGAAGAAGATGTATACGTTGCGACGATGGACGGTAAAATTTCTCGCGTGGATGCGTCTGGAAACGTAAAAACGGTTTTAGACCTTGCTGCATACGGGGAAGAAAAGGGTATTACGGTTGGGGAAGCAGTAATGGTGCAAACTCAATCGACCACGGAAAATATTTGGGCTACGACCTCCTACAATTACCTGTTTAAGATACAGGAAACGGAGGACGGCAAATTAGAGGTGCTTGACTACACCCAACTTAGCGACAGTCTTATGGGGCTTGTAGAACAAAATAATTACTTGTACATACTTGAAAAAGTAGGTCTTTTCGGCTGTTTCAAAAAGTTTGATTTGAACAACAATAAGACTCTTGACGAAGGTTTGATGTCGATGGGTCATTTGTACAAGCCGGAAGAAACGGGTAATTCCATCACCTTGGCCCCTGCGAAAAACCTTGGGATTTTGTCCTTTGAAATTATCGAACAAGAGGTTGACGGTGTAGCGGTAGAATATGCATATATTGTGCACACGGGCGGCTTACTTCGTTTCTCTACCGATTGCTCGCAAAATGCATGGAAGGTGCAATACGATGAGAAATATACGGTTGCATACGAAAATGCCTACAATGCGGCAGTTTTGGAAAAAGTAGAGGGCGGTATGTCGGAAGCGGACGCTAAGGCGGCCGTTGACGCAAACTTGACCGCTGTAAAGAAAGCTGCAAATCAGACGGTAACGAAAGAACTCGGTTTGGCTGCGTATGATTCGTCGAAAGGGGATATTCAAGTTCCCGTTAACAAATTCGACAAGAGATTTTACGACAATCACCCTGCCGATTCCGTTTCTTATCGCGGTGCAGGCTATTCGAGAGAAGAACAAAAATATTATGTGGTAACCAACGGCTTCAATGTAATCACTTGCGACGCAAAGCAGACTTTCCGTGCGGGCGCGCCTGTTGGTTTGGCAACCTTCAAACACGAAGAAACGAACATGGTACTGCCTCAACGCCCTGAGGTAGAAGGCAGCGCAATGTTTTATAATAAGGATTTGAATGTGGCGTATGTGCTTTACACGGATGCTAGCGAGATTTCCCGTCTTGATTTCAACACGATGGAAATTGACTTCACCGCGAAGATGGACTTCAACATCAAATCCATTATTCAAGGTGAAAGCGGCAATCGTATTTACTATATGTACCTTAACCCCCACGAAGCGAAAGCAGGTGTTTTCATCATGCGTACTGCAACGACGGCGGGTAGAGCTGTACAAGGCTTGTTAGAGGTATTGTTGACTTTGACGGTTATTCTTGCTGTGTGTGCGGCGATAGTATTGCTCTTTGCGATGCTTTGCCTTTTCAAAAAAGGATTCTCCGAAAAGTTTATGGACGTTATGCATGGTCTTAAAAAGAACTGGGCGATTTACACCATTATCGCTGCGACGATGGTTTTGGTTGCGATGTTCTGTTTCTACCCTGCAATCGGTTCCATCAGCCTTTCCTTCTTTGATTACACGCAGGAATCTCCTGCGAAGCTTTGGAATAACTTCGCGCATTATAAGCATATCTTCATGACGGCAGGGGCTTTGTCCGAATTTATCAATATGTTCATCTTCCTTGCCAGCGATATCTTCACGGCGCTTTTGCCTCCGTTGGTATTTGCATTCTTCTTGACGATTATGCGTAATAGAGGGTATTCCGCATTGACGAGAACCTTACTCTTCATCCCCGGCATTATTCCCGGTATCGCGACGACCTTGATTTGGAAGACGGGTATCTATGGTGAATATGGTGTTATCAATGCCGTTATCAAAATGTGCAACGGGGAAACGATTAAGTTCTTGACGCAAACGAGTACGGCAAAATGGTCGTGGATTTTGATGGGCTTCCCGTTCGTAGGGTCGTACCTCATCTTCTACGGCGCAATGATGAATGTCCCCGACAGCTATTACGAAGCTGCGGAAATGGACGGTATTACGGTTATTAAGCGTTTTGTTTTCATTGACGTTCCTTTGATTTTTGCACAGATTAAATATGTGTTAATTATGACATTTATTTCCTCCGTACAGAACTTCGGTAGAACGTACATGACGACAGGTGGCTCGTGGGGTACTATGACGCCCGTTCATACGATGTATGATAATGTGGTAAGAGGTAACTACGGGCGTGCGTCCGCATACGCGACGGTATTGTTTATATTCTTGTTCTTCGCAACAATGCTCAATATGCGTATGTCGACAAAGGATAATCAGGTGGCGTAATATGAAATCGGTAGCATTAAAAAGATCCGACAGACTGCAAACCCAGATTTTGGTTGTTACTTGGGTAACAGTTTGTACGTTATTCTGTTTGATTCCTTTATTTATCACGGCAATTAACGCCTTCAAATCTAACATTGAAATTGAAAAGAGTATCT
Source organism: Candidatus Scatosoma sp. (assembly GCA_045636845.1). Classification (GTDB taxonomy): domain Bacteria; phylum Bacillota; class Clostridia; order Christensenellales; family Borkfalkiaceae; genus Scatosoma. The sequence goes on along the minus strand of JAZTYG010000109.1, from coordinate 14,642 downwards.
TCGCCTTCCCTGCGTTCGATTCCATCGGCGCAAATATAAACAACAACTTTAAGTTGGCGTGGGAAGGGATTAGCGCGCCTTTTGTGCGTAGTATCATCATTCCCTTTATCGGTACGTTCTTGGATTGTGTTTTAGGCTCGATTTTGGCGTATATCTTTACCTATAAAGAATTCCACTTTAAGGAAACGATATTCTTTACCTATATTTCGGTTATGTTGTTGCCTTCCATTATGGGTATGCCTATCTTGGTACCCTTCATGAGAAATAACTTGGGCTTGGGTGATACCTATATCGGTTACTTGCTTCCTAACCTTGCAGGTGGTCAAATCGGTGGTTTGTTCTTGTTTAGAACGTTCTTCGGCCAGCAACCCAAATCCATCTACGAAAGCGCGCAAATCGAAGGCGCAAACGACGTTGATATCTATTTTAGATTGACCATTCCTTTGGCGTTGCCCATCATTTTGTATAAGATGGTAGGTACGTTTAGTGGCTTGTACAACGATTACTTGTGGCCCAGCTTGATTATGGATAGCAAAATGACCTTGATGCCGATTATGCTTTCCATGCAACAGAAATTTACCGCAGGTATCGGTACGGGTAAGCAAAACGGCGCAATGTACGCAATGTACATTATCTCTAGTATTCCTTTGATTTTCACATCAGTTATTAGTATGAAATTTTTCAGCAGCGGTGATTTTGCAGCGGGGATAAAACTTTGAGAAAAGACGAATTATACGAACAAAGTGCTGATGCGCCCGACTATATTTATTTTCAAAATTTTGAAGATATGGATGCCGTGAAGTACCGTTTTGCGGGGCTTCACGTGCATCAAAGTTTGGAGGTGTTAATCGTCTATAAGGGATGTATGCGCTGTATGGTGAATAACCACACGGAAGAAATTCCCGAAGGCAGCATATTCATCGCAAATAGTTACGATACGCACCATTACGAATATGTCGGCAACGCGGCTGCATATATCTTGGTTATTAGTAAAGAATTTTTCGCGCATATCTTAGCTGAGGATACAGAATTTAATAATTTCCTTCATCCAACCGCTGCGGCATGGGAGGAAATGATGTGCCATTTACAGGGTGCATACGACAAATTTAAGGGATTTAACGTCCTGCAAAAGAGTGGGTTTGTCAATACCCTAATGGGCATTTTGTACGACAGCGATTTATTGCGAAAAAAGGCAAAGAATGCCAACAAAGAATTTTTCATCAAGGTAAGCGATTATATCGCGGTGCATTTTGGAGAAGATTTGCGCCTTCCGACCTTGGCGAAGGTTTTTGGGTATAGTGAAAATTACTTTTCCGCGCTTTTCAACAAAACGGCAGGGATTAACTTGAACGAATATGTCAACGGCGTCCGTATCCGTAAAGTGATTGAAATGCGTAAGGTTTGGGAAAAACGATACACCTTAAAGGAAATTGTTACCCGTTGCGGATTTAACAGTATGGAAACATACTACCGCGTATTGAAAAAATACAGATCCACCAACGGAAATCGCGACTATAAAATAATAGAAAATAACGAGTTGGAAGAGAACTCGAAAGAAAGTGCAGGTAGAAAAATGAAAAAATTATGGACAGTAATCGTAGGTTACGGCAATAGAGGGCAGGTGTATGCAAATTACGCCTTGGATTGTCCTAATGAATTAGGCATTGCGGCGATCGTTGATCCCAATCCTTTCAAATTGCAAGAAGCGAAAAAGCTTCATAACCTTTCCGACGATCAATTATTCACTTCGTATGAAGATTTCGAAGCAAAGAACATTTACTGCGACTTTGTTGTAAACGCAACGATGGACCAGTATCACTATGAAACGGCAATGAAAATTTTGTCGGGCAAGCACAATATGTTGATGGAAAAGCCCATTGTTCCCAACGCAAAGGAATTGATGGACATCAAGACGCTTGCAGACAAAAACGGTTGTCAAGTATTTGTTTGCCATGTATTGCGTTATACTCCGTTCTATCGTACGATTAAAAAGTTGGTGTTGAGCGGCGTAATCGGTGACATTATGTCGATGGAAATGAACGAACATGTTTGTATCGCGCATTACTTGACGGCATTTAACCGTGGTAAATGGAACAGCGAAGCAAAATGCGGCTCTGGTTTCCTTTTGGCAAAATGCTGCCACGATTTGGACTTGATTTGCTGGTTGAACAACGAAACTGAACCCGACAAAATCTTTAGTATGGGTAGCCGTTCGCAGTTTGTTAAGGAAAAGAAACCCGAAGGCGCAACAGAATTCTGCTATCAATGTAAGCATGAAAGAGATTGTCAATATTCGGCAATCAAATACCACATTGATACGGACGCAATGCCTTTCCTTGTATGGGATAGCATGAACAAGCCTTACGACCAAATCACCAAAGAAGAAAAGATGGAATTCATCAAGACGAATATCTATGGTAAGTGCGCGTACGATAACCTTGGCGATCTTGTAGATAGACAAAATGTTATGGTGCAATTCAAAGATGGTTCCGTTTGCAACTTCATGTTGATCGGCGGCGCAACGAAGGCAGATAGATATATCCACTTGGTTGGTTCGCTTGGTGAAATTGAAGGTAAGTTGGAAGAAAATAAATTCGTTCTTCGTAAATATATCGATGGTTCCTATTCGGGTACTGTGGAAGAAATTAGCGTCGCAGACGAAATTGTTAACAATGTACAACACGGCGGTCACAGTGGCGGCGACTTCGCAATCATGCACGACTTGTGTGCATACTTGAACGGTGATAAAACCTCTCCTTCCATTACAAAGTTGGACGATTCCATTAACGGACATTTGTGTATTTTTGCGGCAGAAGAATCCAGGAAGAGCGGACAATTGGTGTCGGTTGATTCCTTGAGAAAATAAAAAATAAGGAGAAAAACGATGAGAAAGTTTATTAAGATCTCATTCCTTTTCGTGTTGAGCCTTGTGATGTTCGCAGGCTGTACGATTCCCGGTATGGGCGGTACGACCAGCGAAAACAGCCAAGAAAGTGTAGCGAAAAATGATAAGCACACGGTACATTTCGAGCTTTGCACGAACTACAAAACAAATGTTATCGACGATCAAGAGGTAGAACCTGGTGATATCGCAACCAAACCTGTGGTTGCTATTATCGGTGACAATCCCGAACGTTGGGAAGTACAGGGTTGGTACAAGGACGCGGAATACACGCAGCCTTGGAACTTCTTCCTTGATGTAGTAGAAGAAGATATGACGTTGTATGCAAAATGGATAAGAAACTTTGAGGTTACTTATTACTTGGGCGACAATGTGGATACGCCGCTTTATCAGCAATATGTACAAGAAGGCGGTTACATTACCGATTACGAAAAGCTTGCACACGGTTACGAAAGCAACGGTTTCTATACCAACGCAAGATACACGGAGGAATTTGATTTCACGCAGCCCGTTATGTCGGACTTGAATATTTACATTCATCGTAGCGACTACTTCTATTTTAGCGGTGAAATGCTTGCTACGCGTAACGATATTTGTTACATGATGGCAGCTCCCAGCGGTAGCGGTTCTAAGCCTGGTACGGTTGAATTGAAGGAAGATGCAAACGGTGATAAGTTTGCTGAAATCAACTTCGGTTACTCCACGGCAGCGGACTCTCATATGTTGATGAGAAACATGGTGGTGGATATTTCCAACTCGCAAAAGGTAGAGGTTACGTTTAGAAACCTTGGTAACGCGCACTCCTTGAAGTTCTACTATGTTGTAAAAATCAATAATGGTACGCCCGACGGCGAGTTTACGGATGGTGAAGGCCCTCACGAAGGCAACGCATTTACCTACATCTATGAACCTTCCGAAAGAAATATGGACCCCAACGGCGAATGGGTAACGAAGGTATTTGACTTCGCCAGCATTTTGTCGAATGGTGTTTCCAACTGGGGTATTTCTTCCACTTTGACGCAGCTTCGTATTCAGTCCGGTTATGTTTGTACGGATGAAAACGATCTTAGCAATATCGTACAAATTAAATCGATTAGAGGTATTCCAGATCCCACATACACATCTACGGAAGATGCCGAATCGATTACGGCTCTTCGCGTAAACGATAACGCAACGGATGTACAGGAAGTAGCAGATGCACAAGAAGATGTATGCGGTTGGGTATTCCCTAAGGATATGGCATCGGCAATGACCAACAACGGCGAACTTTATGAAAAGACAAGCGGTTTGTTGTTCTACAGCCCCTTCCGTGCAAAGAACACGACCTTTGCATTGAGTTTGTCGGAAAACGCGAACGGCGAAAAAGAAAAGATTAATTTGGACACGAAGACGACTATTCGTATTCGTTTGACCAACTATGGCTATGCAAACAAGATTACCATGGACTACAGGAATAAGAAAAACCGTGGTTCCAGTGTGGATATTGCTATTACGCCTTGCGGTGAAAAGCCTGAAGTAAAAGAATATGTGCTTAATATGTACGGTTCGAGATTGTACGAAGGTGACTTGGAAAGCTTGGGCTTTACTTACGACAGTATTGGTATTAACAATGCCATTATGATTCATAGCATCGAATTTGTTGACTTTGAAGCTATGGATATCCCTGGCGTAAACTTCAACGATATGTTTGCGGGCGATCCTACGGTAGAACCTTACTGGACGACGATGGAAAATGCAACGATTTCCTATACGGGTAACGGTCTTACCACGGGCGCAACCAAGGTTGAAACGAGCAACGGCGGCTATCTTGAAAAAGATTGCAACACCACCAACCTCGGATACGAATCTATGACCTTGAAGTATATGAACGAAGCAGGGATTAGAAACGTTATCGTTGGCTTGACGATCGGTGGCATTGAAACGGAATACGTTTACGATTTGATGTCTGAAGAAGTAAGTAAGAATGGCGAATGGAATGTTTTGACCTTGCCTTTCACGAAAAACGGTCAAATTGAAAAGATTAAGATTAGTTTCGTAGGCGAAGGTGAAATCACCCTTCAAGAACTTCGTTTCAATATGTCTGCAAACAGCGGTTTGGATTTCTCGACGAGCGAACACATTGTTGAAATCAACACCAATAAATGGGACGGCGGTGTACTTAGTCATACAAACTCCTTCTCGGCAGCAGCTCTTACGGCGAACTACAATAAGGTTATCCATGAAGTAGCGATGGTTCGTTACTACTTCGACGCAATGTTGGGTTACCACAATGTTGGCGAAGGCAACATCGATATTACGGGTAAGAGCAAGATTATCATCGTTTATAACAATATGGGTAGCGTGAGCTCCTTGAATATGGGTCTTGGTACTGTAAATGTAACGGAAGACGACAGCTGGAAGACCGACCACATGGAAATCGGTAACAGCGGCGGCATCGTAAGAGGCCTTGCAATCAAGCAAAACATGGCAAAGGGCGAATGGGCTACGCTTGAAGTTGACTTGACTCAATTTGCAACCCTTAAAGACGGTACGGACGGTAAGGCAATCAACGAAATCGGTATCCAACAAGGTTATGCCGAAGCAGCTGGTACGATCACTGTATCCTCCGAAACCGTTTACATTCGTGCAATCATTATTATTTAATTGTAACGGTGATGAACAAATTTCAAAAAATAATTTGCGCGACGGCGGAGCCGGGGCTTTTGGGCACAGCGCTTGCAGGCGTTTCTAATGTAAAAGCAAACGCGTATTCTCCCGTTCCCGTTCAAGAGTGGGATTTTGACGAAATTATGGCTCCCGTATGGGAAGGGGATACCTCCTATATGGAAACGGTTTTGCCCGTAGAAAGTCAATATGGTGGTATCGAGCCTATTCAACTTTTATATCCTATTGATGAAATTCTTGAGGTAAAGAATGCGGAATTGACCGTTACCTATAAAAAGGGTGTCGATTATGCGGTGTCTGGCGGTAAGTTGATTATCGCGGACGACGGCGCTATTCCTATTATGAGCTATGAGGAATTTCACCCGACCACAGGCCAAATGGGTTTTGAGGATGTGAACGGCGGCTACATTTGTTTTAGCGAAGGGGATTATTTCCACTCCAAACAAATCGTAGTAACCTATACCCACACGGAAGAATACGAAGGGTATATCCCCGAAGGCAAGCGCGACTTGTTGGGCAATGTATATGCAAAGTTACAAAAGGGCGAAGAAATCGATTTGCTCGTGTTTGGCGATTCCATTTCCGTAGGCGCAAACTCGTCGGGCTTTATAGAGGCAAGCCCTTACATTCCTACCTATCCAGAGCTGTTTGCTAAGCAGTTGGCGGCGGTGTATGATAGTAGGATAAATCTTGTCAACCCGTCCGTTGGCGGTATGGGTGTGGACTGGGGCTTGACCCAAATCGACACAATTTTATCCTTGCGTAGCAGGGTTGACCTTGCTGTAATTGCATTTGGTATGAACGACGGCCGTATGGCGTCGGCTACTTTCGCGCAAAAAATCGGCGAATTAGCGAACAAGGTAAGAGAGAAAAATCCCGATGCGGATGTGATGTTGGTGGCTACGATGCTGCCGAATCCCGATGCAAGAGGCTTTAACTTAAACCAAAGCAAATTCTACGATGCGATGGTGGAAATGTGCGAACAGGAGGGCGTTGCAATCGTCAATATGACGGGTATGCACGAAAGCTTGTTGCAGCGTAAAAACTACGCGGATATGACGGGTAACAACGTTAACCACCCCAACGACTATATGGCAAGAGTGTACGCGCAAACATTGTTTGCTACTTTGCAGGCGCAAAAATCGGATTGTGAAATCCCAGCGGATTCAACGATCGGTAGCCAACAACAAGATTCTACAATTCTTGACCTAATATCGGGCTGTACCGGTACTGTATCGCTTTCCCTTTGCGGGGTAACGGCGCTCGGGGCGGCGGCGATTGTATTAAATAAGAAAAAGGATGATTAAATTATGAAAAAACTTGCAGCATTGATGGCTTTATTGATGTCTTTAAGCTGTTTAACGGCGTGTGATCTTTCCGCGCTTCTCGGTGGCTTGACTTCTGCTGGTGACAGTGCAACGAGCGCAACCGAAGTGGAGGAGTCAAAGACCCTTGATTTGTTGGGCGAACAGGAAGTTGTAACCTTGAAAAAGGGTGAAAGCAAAACCTACGCTGTCAACAAAGATATTACGGGTATGGAATACATCAAATTGTTGGTAAACAGCAACGTTAATTTGGTTGGTAAGTTCCAATATCACGATGTATTAGATTCGAGCAATATTGTTACCGAAGATTTCTTCATTGAAAATGGTAAAGGCGAGGATGTAGAATTCAAGCAGTTCTTTGACCGTTTCCGTAAGACGGGTCACGGTTTGTTCGACAAACAGCTCCTTTCCATCACGGTAACCAACGTGGATGATGCGGACGGTAAGGTACAGATGAAAAAAGCGTCCATTAGCAACCGTGTAATCGACGACTATGAACGTGAAGTTTATGTATCGAAGGGCAAAATTAAGGTTGGCGCCGACTTGGCAACGGGTGGTACGCTTACCTATTTGCAACGCTTAGATTACGAAGGTCAAACGATTGACGAAGTTGTTAGAGATGAGGAAATTGTTATTGACGTTAACGCAAAATCGACCTTAAACGAAGCAAACGGCGACGAATTTATTTCGTCCGAAGTTAACCTTATCAATATTTTCGATGCAGGTCGTCAGTTCCAGCAGAGCTACTACGCAAATGTAGGTGGTACGATGGCGGATACCCCTGAAAAAATGCGTGAAAATGGCTATTCCAATACCGTACTTCCTCCCGATTACGGTGCAAATGGTTACAACCGTGGTTTTTGTAAAACGGCAGATCCCAACGGTTACTTCTGGCCGTATAACCCCGTACAGGGTGGCGATGTTGTGAGCAACCCTTCGCAGATTATCGACTACCAAGTTAGCGATAACGAAATCTATATAAAAGTTCGTGCAATGGACTGGTCTAAGGGCGACAACGGTTCGGGCTATACAGGTACGGTAATGGGCGGTGTAACGACCAAATCGTACATGGAAAACTGGTACACGATTAAGGGCGGTATGGTATATGTAACCAATCGTTTCGTGGACTGGAACGGCTTTGAAGGCTTGGATAGAGTGCCTGTGCACAGCAACGAATTGCCTGCAGCATACGTTGTACATCCTTTCCATAACTATGTTTGCTACGATGGCAATGATACCACTTGGAAGGGAACTTTAACCAAGACGGAAAACCCTGGTTCTTGGGTAAAGGAGCCGGTTAGAAACACCAACCCCATAGAACACTGGTTCGCATGGGTAAATGATAATGACTTCGGTGTAGGCGTATATGTTCCTGGTACCGACGTATTCGTTTCCGGTAGATCGAATTCTTCGGTTAGCAAGAAGCTTAACATCAATGGTGACGCATTCGACAGCCCCTTGACCAACGAATATCGTTACAACAAACCCGAAGCGGCATCAAAATATACTAGCTGCTATGTAAGAAATACATCCTACACTGCACCCGTTGTGGTTTGGACGATGAAATCGTACGTGCCTATGCAGTACACCTATGTAATTTCCGTTGACTATGTATCCATTATGCGTCAACAGTTCAAAGAGCTTGATCAAAATAACATAGTTGACAACTCGATGCTTTCAAGCTGGAACTAAAAAATTTCGATACAACGGAAGGAAAGAAAAATGATGAGGAAAAAGCTTTTGGCTATATTGACCCTTTGTTGTATGGTCGGCAGCGCAGGTTGCGACATTTCCGCGCTTTTGGGCGGTGGAACAGCGAGCGAGTCAGGGGAAATCACCTCTGAGGCGATAGAGGGTATTCAATATCAAAATCTACTCGGCGAGCAAGCGAAAAAATCGCTTGCCGTTGGGGAAACCGCAACCTTTACCGTGAATGAGGAGTTGGGTGACAAAAACTACATGAAACTTGCGTACAGCGCCGACGTCGACCTGTATGGCGAATTTGTGTATTCCGACCTCAAAGACCCCACGAAAGTGGTGCAGGAATGTTTCTATTTGAACCCTGCGGACACGGAGTTTAAGCAATTTTTAGACGCTTACCGTCCCAATGGTATCGGTTTGTTTGACAAGCACTTAAAGAGCATTACACTTACGAACGTGGACACGAAAAATGGCGAAGTTTCCTTGAAAGAGGTGGCGGTTGCCGACCGTGATATCCCAGAAGTTGATTGTGAAGTTTATCTCCAGCGCAACGGCTTAAAAATCGGCGTTGACCTTGCTTTGGGCGGCTCGATTACCTTTGTTGCTCGTACCGAATACGATGGTCAAACGGTAGATGAAATTATTACGGCGGACGGAAAAATCAAGTACGGCGTCAATGCAAAAGCGGAAAATGGTGCAGAGCTGATTACTTCCGAGGCAAACCTTGTTACCATTTACGACCCAGGCCGTCAAATTCAGCAATCCTACTACGCAGAGGTAGGCGGCAGCGATGATAAAGCAACGGGTGAAAACGGCTATCAACGCGGTTTTTGCTTTACCGATTCTTCGGAAGGCGACTGGTGGTCGTATAACCCCGTACAGGCAGGCGATTGCGCGGATAACCCTTCGCAGTTGATTGACTACGAGGTAAAAGACAACCAAATCTATATCAAAGCCCGTCCTTTGGATTGGGGCAAAGGCTACGCGCATAAATGGGCAGGTCAATACGAACGTAAAGCGCAAGAACTTGGCATTACGGTAGCGGACTTGGGCTTAACGGAAGGCGGCGTTACCTGCAAATCGTACATGGAAAACTGGTACACCATCAAGGGTGGAATGTTGTACGTGGATAACAACTTTATCTGTTGGGAACCGTTTACGGATATGGATAAAATTAAAAATCGTACCAACGAAATCCCCGCATTCTTCCCCGTTCACACCTTGCATACCTTTGTTACCTATGACGGACCTGCGCCTTGGGGCAGTAAGGTAGGGGGCTTGTTTATGGACAAAAATCCCCGTTCGCATGGTACGGGTAACCAAAAGGGCGCGCAGGAATCTTGGTTTGCTTGGGTAAACGATGATAATTTCGGTATGGGCTTGTACATTCCTAACATCGATTACTATTCCTATTCCAAGATCAATCCCAGCGATTCCATCGACGGTGCTTATAACAGCGGCGCATTAAATTGTCCCATGGTTAGCAATCCTGAACTTATGAAAAATAAAGCGCAGCCCACGTCTAATTACACCAGCTGTTATGTGTTCAACGCATGTTATACCGCGCCTGTTGTAATGGGTAGAATGAAGGCATATACGCCGATGGGGTATCAATACGTGCTTGCGGTTGACCAGTTGGATGTAATGCGTAGCAACTTCTACGATATTCACCATAGCGGTATTATCACCAACGAATCGTTGAATGTATGGCGTACCTAATGCTGTAAAGAGGGGTAAAAGTTGAAATCGTAATTTTTGAAACAAAATGCGTAACTTTTGGGTATAAACCCGAAAAACAATTTTTCAAAAGCCTCTTTACAGCGTTTTAGATATGTAGTATAATATTTATGTATAAATTCGCAAGGGTTGATTGAGAGAGCCTCTCTTGCGTGTTATGAAAAGGAAAAAAATTCATCAGGAGGAAAGAAGATGAAGAAATCAACAAAGAAACTTTTGACACTTGCATTGTCAACGTTGTTTGTTGGCGCAGGCCTTGGTGGGGCTGTTGCTGCATACGACGCGCTTGATGCAAAAGTTGCAGCAGCGGAAGAGCTTCCTGCAAATTTCGTGGATGTTTCGGGTAAAATTTACAACACGAATATGCATGCAAGCGGCGATTGGGGCACTTTTGGTGACTACAAAGAAGCTGGCTTATATCGTTTCTGGTTAGACGAAGATAAGGTGCTTAATTGGGCTGATAGCGGTAATTGTTTTAACGATGGCCACCCCGAATTGCTCAACTTTATCAAGGTAAACGGTAAAACCATTAAAGAATGGCGTGATTTGTATGCCGCAGGCAAAACCAACGCCATCACTTGGACGAATATGCCTGATAATGGTGCGGCTTATCCCCACACTATGCAATCTAATATTGCGGCGGATGTAATTGCGGGTAAAGCAACCTATGCGCCTATCTTTGTAAATCTTACAAAGCATGGTGATTTGGGTAGTGCGTTGGATATATATATCCCCTCTTCGTTTATGCCTGAAGTAAACAGTATCGAATTCTTAAAGGGTTTTGAATGGGAATATAACGGACAAACCTTTGGTTTCTCTACGGATGTTATTTTTAAGATGACTTCGCATGGAATATCAGGTAAGCAATTAGGCAGCTACCACGCAAATGTTGTAGAAACGACGGTTACGGGCGTTGATGGCACTTATGGGGCTACGGACCAATTCCTTTCTTTCAAGCTTGGTACCAACGACTACGGTGATTTGAATACCGCAGCCTTTAATAGTATAGAACAAAAGACGTATTTGCGTTCGCTTAATTATTTTGACCATATTTTGATTGACGGACAAAAATTTGGTGCAACTTGGGGCGGCGTGGTGCCTGGGGAAGTATTCTTCAATGTATGGGGTAGAAAGGATACCTTCAGCACGAGATGGCCTGATCCAATTAAAAATGCAGGTAGACAAGATAGCGTACAGGAAATCACTGTTCTTGCTGGCTGTCAATTCCCTTCCGCAAGCGATCCTTATAACACCGTTTACGAAGTGAAAGAAGATGTTACCTTCATTCGTCAAGCAGATGGCAGCTTCAAACTTTATAAAGAAGCTCAAGTAGTAGATTTGGCATCGAGCATGAATGTACATGGTCAATGGGGCAAGGGTGACTTTGCTGGCAACATGGCGCACATTCGTTTGAATGCACAGATGGATACCACTTGGACGGGGTCTGTAAATAACGCCCAACTTCCTGCAACGGTACTTGAAAATGTTTGGGTAAATGGCAAATCCATCGCTCAACACAATGCAGAATACAAGGCATTGATTGAAAGCGGCGCAGCTTCTCCTATTACTTGGGATCCCAACCTTGGTGGGTTCAATAGCGAAATCGCAAGCGACGTAAACAACAACACGGCTGTTTATGCACCTATCTTCATCAAGCTTGTAAACCACGGCACTGCTTTGGCTGGTAACACCATTGATATATACATCCCTAACAGCTATTTGCCTGCATCGGATATTACGGAATTGAAGATTACGAAGGATTTCCTCTATGAAACGGAAGACTATAAATTCACTGTATCGGATGATGTTATTTTCAAATCCAACTCCTTGTGTATCCCTGATAAATACATCGGCGAAGCAAATGTTCCTCAGTTGAACTTGAATGTAATTGAAACGACGGTTGAAAAGGTATATGGTAACGTTACTGGTGATACGGGGCTTTCCTTCTACCTTAGCAATTGTGACTATCCTACGACAGGTGACATTAATTGGGGCGGTACGAATGAATTCTTGAAGAGCATTAACTACTTCGACTACATCTTGGTTGATGGCGTGAAGTTGGGTGAACTTTGGGATAGATCTTATCCTGGTGAAAAATTCACGAGAGTATGGGGCAGACAGAATGCATTCACGACCCGTTGGCCTAATACTATCAATAATGATGCAGCTAGAGCTGGCGTAAAAGAAATTACCGTTCTCGCTGGTTGTCAATTCCCTTCGCACAGCGATCCTAGCGGTACCGTATACGAAGTAAAAGAAACGATGACCTTTAAGGTAACCGAAGCAGGTTCGTTCGTTAACGAAAACAATCTTCTTTACAGCGATGATATTACGATTTCTAAAGCTGCAGATGCAGGCGAAGCGCTTGAAATGATCGCGTTTGATATTACCTATGCAAACTGGAATTCTACGCGTGATATTTACGACTTCAACTACTTCGGCGATCAATTTACTGCAATGCGTAAGAAGATCTTCATCAACGGCGTATCCTTGTGGGATATCAATACGACTGTAGATGATAGCGGTTATAACTATGCAACTGGTCCTTGGTCGAATGGCGAGGCAATGGACGGGTCTTATCAAATCTTCCAGAACCCTACCCTTATTACGGGTGAAGGCAATACCTTGACCGTTTATGTACATAAGGATTACCTTAATGCAATGGGTATCAACGAACTTACTGTTACGGTAGGTAAGAACTTCTGCCATTCCGAAACCCCTAAATATGTATTAGCAGAAGACGTTTCCGCAAAAGTATGGGCAAGACCTATTACTGTAACCTTCAATACCAATGGCGGTACGACTATGAATGCAATGGTTGTTCCTTACGGTACGCCTGCAACCGCACTTGCAACTGTTCCCGTTCCTACGAAAGATGGTTATACCTTCGCAGGTTGGACGATGGGCGGATATCCTATCCCCGAAAATGCAGCAGTATTGCAAGATTTGACGATTGATGCTAACTGGTCGATTATTACCTACACCGCAACGGTTACCATCGACGGCGTTGATACTTCCATCGAATTCACGGTTGAAGATAGAGCAGAAAAGCTTGCTGCAATCGCTGCAATGCTTCCCGAAAATACGACGGATTACAACTATACTTGGGCTACGGCTCTTCCTGCAGAATTAGCATTGAACAATGATCAAGCATTCGTTGTTGAAGCAGTTCCTAACTTCGTTGCATTCGACTTCGTAATGGAAGAAACTATCAACCTTACGATCCCTGCAGGTAAGTTCGCACGTGCCGAATATTATTCGATGGCTGGCGGTTTCATCATTGTTGACTACTGGCAGGATATTGTTGTTATGGTGAATGGCGTTCAATACTACGCTTACGACCCTATTCCTCTTATGAACGGCAGACAGGGTGCTAACATTATCACGATTGCTTCCGCTACTGGCGAAGAAGTAACCGATGAAATCATGTTCATGCCTTACATTCAACCTAGTGCAGACCTTTTTATCGGTACGAACGAAGTAGAAATCATTGACGCACAGGCTGGTAGAGAAGCTTACTTCACCGCACCTGCTGCTGGCACCTACACCTTCAAACTCGCTGAAGGCGAAGAAAACGGCGTACTTCTTATCACGACGGAAACCGATTATGGCACGGTAACTGAACCTGTTGAATTGCCTTACACCGTAACCTTGGATGAATATGAAATGATTACCTTCGGTGTAGCTACGATGAACTGGCAATCCGATGTAATCGACATCGTTATTGATGCTCCTTTCGCAACGGGCGATATCCGGGTAGGCGAAGAAAATACGATCTCTATCCCTGAAGGCAAGTACTTCTTTACGAATGTTTCCGCATTCATGGGCGGTACCTTCACGATTACTTGGACTGGTGATATCACGGTTGAAATCAACGGCGTAGCAATTGCAAACGGCGATATGGTTGAATTGAATGATATGTGGACTGGTACCAACTCCTTCTTGATCAACTCGGTTGACGGCGCAGCTGTAGAAGCAACCTTGAAGATTGAAGAATACAAGGAACCCGCAACGGAAATCACCCTTGGTGATGTAACTGTAAATGTAACGGTTGAAAACTTCTACTGTGCAGGCGTTGAAGTTGTATTCACCGCTACCGAAGCTGGCGAATATACGCTTTCCGCAGCTGAAGGCGAAGCAAATGCTGATGTTACTTTGGTAAACGGCAACATTACCGAATGGATTGAAAACCTTCCTTACACCTTCACGTTGGAAGCAGGCGAAAGCATCACCTTCATCATCGCTACCAACAATGTGATGGTAGACAGCGATGAAATCAACCTCGTTCTTGCAAAGGTTGAAGACGAACCTGG
>JAZTYG010000108.1:0-3324 GCA_045636845.1 Candidatus Scatosoma sp. | reverse complement strand
GATGTGGAGGGGAATAAGGTATAGTGGTGCAGGAAAATTTCGACCAAGCTTTGGCAAAGGATGGATGCGAAATTTGCAGGATAACCCGTTTGGTGGTCCTGTGAATATACCAACGCATCCATAATGGCAAGCGCGGTTTTTCCGACGTGGTCGGGGAGGACACATATCTTATCAAAGGGTAAATTATTCAACTTACTCAACAGCTCTTCGGGTAACAACGAGGGCAACAGCGACAGGTTATATAACAGGTTGTCGGGAGAAAGGTCGTAATATCTATGGCAATCGTGCTGGGTCATAACGGTCAGTGTATAAGTGGGCATATGATACTCCCTGCCGTTGATATTTTGCATCCCTGTTCCTTGCGCTAATAACGAGACTTCCACATAGTCGTGAAAGTGCGTGAAATAGGGTTCGTCCGTAAGGTTGTGCGTGTCGATATGAAACCCGTTGGGGGAGGAATAATCCTTCAAAGAGAATAATAGATGTTTCATGTTTTTTTCACCTCTTTTTCCAATTTTATGATAAAAAAAGGAAAATGTCAAGCAAATTATCCGAAAAAATGATAAGAATTGAAAAAATAATGAGTGGAAATCCTATATATAGTGTGATATAATAAAATGGAATAAGGAATATTATGTCCTAAATGCCATAGGCATAGGGCAAAAAGGGTGGCAAAAAAGTGTCCAAAATTTTGATAAAAAACGGTAAAATTTGGGACGGAGAACGCTTCTTTTTTTCCGACGTTTACATAGAGGGAGAAAAAATTTCTGCCATCGCCGAAAAGATAGAAACGACGGCGGATTTTACCTATGATGCAAGCGGACAAATTGTTTCAGCAGGATTCGTGGATTCCCACCTACATATGCGGAAAATGTCTTCCGACGGATTGGGCGTCGGCGACTGGGCTTGTTTCCCCTTCGGCGTAACCTCGGCGGTGGACGCTTGGATGGAACAAAAGGACAGGAAGGCGGCGGAAGGCAGTTTGGTGAAAACCCTTGGTTTTGTGGGTACTTGGATTTCTGGTAACCATTTACACACCGATTGGGTAGAGCCATTTCTTGCCGAATGGAAAGAAAAAATCATCGGGCTTAAAATTTGTTTTGACGCAAAAGATACCGATGCCCGTGACATTACCCCCGTGCTGGAAGGGGTTGCGGTCGCGGAAAAATACGGGTTGAAGGTGATGGTGCATTGTAACCACTCACCCGTACCCATGATGGAAATTGTCAATGCGCTTCGAGAGGGCGATATCCTGACGCATGCCTATCACGGCGATGTTAACAATGCTAGCGTGGACGGGTATGCGTGTTTATATTCCGCGCGTATGCGTGGGCTCGCGATAGACAGCGGTTTCGCAGGACATATCCACACCGATTTCGGGGTGTATAGAGAGGCGTTAGAAAAGGGGTGTTTCCCCGATACCATTTCCACCGACTTGACCTTGTACAGCGTGTTCAAACGGGGCGGTCGATATGGTATGACGACCGCGATGAATATTGCAAGGGCGTGCGGTCAAACGGAAGAGAGTATCTTAAAGGCGGTAACCTCTGCCCCTGCAAAGGTGTTTGGGAAAACGAACGAATGGGGGTATTTGAAAGAGGGACGCACAGCGGATATCGCGGTGCTTGCCTATGAGGACGACAGGTACGACTTAACGGATTTCTACGGCAACCGCATCTCTTGGGAAAAGGGATACAGGTGCAAGCTTACCATCGCGAACGGCGAAGTGGTGTTTAAGGACTAAACGGAGAAGGGGAAATGGAAAAACGGTTTTCGGCATCGGATAAGCCTTTGCTGGCAGGGGTCGTTAAAGAACGAACACCCGAAGGGGCGATAGAAAAAATCCGTTACTTTGAAAAGAACGGCGCAACGGCAATCGATTTGCATTTGTCTTGTTTAGACGATGAATACAAAACGGTAGAGCAAATCAAACGGATTGTGGATTGCACCGATTTGCCGATGCTGGGGCTTAATTACAGCCGTAGATACGACTGGACGGAAATCGAAGAAACGGAAGAAAAACGGGCGGAACTGCTCTTGAAAGCCGTAGAGGCAGGGATTTCCGCAGTGGACTTACTCGGTTACAGTTTCGACCTTAATTCGAGAGGAAAATTCGTAGGCGAGGATATCTACTCCTTCACCAAAAACAACCCCTTGGAAATTGTAACGGACAAGGCGGTTATCGAAAAGCAAAAAGAATTTATCAACCGTGTACACGGGTTCGGCAAAGAGGTACTCCTTAGTACTCACCCCGATATCCCGATGAACGGAAACCAAGTGATTGATTTGGTGCTGTTCTTGGCGGAGCGTAACCCCGATATCATCAAAATCGTAACCCGTTGCAATACGGAGGACGAACTCATCGAGGCGTACGATACGATGCGTCGGTTGAAGAAATTGAACTTACGGCAAAAAATTTCCTTTCACTGTTGCGGAGAAATGGGCAGGACAACAAGGCTGATCAATCCCATCCTCGGCTCGTATATGTGCTTCTGCACAAAAGCGGACGACGGCAACCGTATCAAGGAACAGCTGGATATCATAACAGCGGTAAACTTTTTCAAACAATTCGGCTGGATTGACGGCGAAAATTAAAAGACATGAAACTCAAATAAGGATGGATAAGATGATGAGATTTGAAAATAAAGTGGTATTTATCACAGGCGGCGGCGGATACTTAGGCGGCGAAGCGGCGTACGAGTTTGCGAAAGAAGGCGCGTCGATTGCACTTTGCGATATGAACGAAGAAGCGTTGAATGCAAAGGTAGCGCGTATCCAAGCCCTTGGCGCAAAGGCAAAAGGCTACTTGATTGACGTAACCGACTCCGCAAGCGTGGAAGAAACGGTTGCCAAAGCGGTGCAGGATTTCGGTAAAATCGACATTTCCGTACACGTTGCAGGGGGCAGCGCAAGAATCGTTTCCCCGACATCGGGTTCGGTGTTGATTTATCAAAAGGACCACGTTATTGACAGAGTTTTGAAGGTAAACCTTTACGGTGCAATGTACGTTGGCCGTGCGGTTGGCAGATACATGGTAGAAAACGGCGTGAAGGGCGGCAGAATTATCTCCTTCTCTTCCACGGTTGGCTTGAATGGTTTGAAAGGCTGTTGCGATTACGGCGCGGCGAAGGCAGGCGTTATCGCATTCACCAAATCGTTCGCAAAGGAACTTGCAGAATACGGCATTACCGTAAACGCAGTTGCGCCCGGTGTGGTACAGCGCCCCGGTGAAGAGGACGAGGTGCGCTCGAGAACGACCAACTTCCTCGGTGAAATTTGTGTGGCGGAAGACATTGCTCCTGTGGTATTGTTCTTGGCGTCGGA
>JAZTYG010000107.1:0-10642 GCA_045636845.1 Candidatus Scatosoma sp. | reverse complement strand
CCTGGTCAGGCAATTCTTTGTATCAAATAAGGAGGAAAAAGTATGAAACAATATGAAAATGTATCGATAGAAATACTTTCCTTCTCGGTAGAGGATATCATTCGTACCTCCGATTCGGTGGACGCAGGTAACGATAACCTTACTCCTATGCCCGATTTGCCCTTTGGGCCGAACTTCTAAAAGTTAAAAATACCGCCCTTCCGTTTTGGGAGGGCGGTAAGCATTTTACAAGTATAAAAGGAGGGGGGACCCTCCTTTTTTTGATAGGTTATTTAGATAACCACGATATCCATTTCTTTGAACTTATCCTTCAAGCTGTCGGGGAAATCTTGGTCGGTGATTAACACATTGATATCTTCCGGGCGCGCGAAGGTATAGGATTTAATTCTGCCGATTTTCGAGCTGTCGAGCATCATATACAAGAATTTTGCCTTCTTGCAAACTACGCGAAGCAATTCCGCCTCTACCTGCGTACTGCAAGAGAAGCCGTTTTCTAAGGTGAATGCCGCTGCGGAGATGATGGCAATTTCAAAATTTGTATCGGTGAAATACAAGGAGGAGAAAGCGGATGCGGTTGCAAGATTTTCTTTAATCAACTGTCCGCCCAAAAGATGCACCATTACGTTTTTCTTTTTCGCAAGCTCGGTGGCTACCGCAAGACCGTTGGTGAACACGTTGCAATACACGTCGGGCATTTCTTTTGCAAGGTACAACGCCGTTGTGCCGCCGTCCAAGAAAAGGGAAGCGCCTTCGTCAATCAATTCTGCCGCCTTCTGCGCGATAACGATTTTTTCGTCCGTGTGCATCGTCGTTTTCTTGGTGTAAGGCTCACCCGAGGTCTTTTGCACCTCACGCACGGACATAGCGCCGCCGCGAACGCGAATAATTTTGCCTTCTTCTTCCAACTGAAAAAGGTCTCTACGCAAGGTCATTTGGGATACATTGGGGAAATATTCTTCCAACTGCTCCAAAGTCAATTTGCCGCGTTTGTCTAAGATTTCCGCTATTTCGCTGATGCGTTCTCTCTTCATTTTTTGTCCCTCTTATCAAAATTTTTTGTAAATTTGTTATATTTTATCACAATTATACATGAAAAGCAAGTAAATTCACATTTTTATTAAAGATTTTTCCACAAAAAAAGAGAAAATGTCGAAAAATGTGGTAAAACGTTCCGTTTTTCAAACCGCGTTGTTTTTGCTTGCAGTTTTTGGGGTATATATGATATAATGAAAGGACTAAAGCGAGAGGATGAGAGAATGTACGATTTTATTGCAGATTTAGACGGGTATTTTTGTGAAACTTACGCAAACTACGACAAGCTTTGCATTTTACCTGGTTATGTAATGCCCGTTATGCAGCGTTCCGAGGTGCGCGAGGACGGTAGAACCTATGCGTACACCTTGCCTGCCAACACGATGCGCCTTGCAACGCAGGAAAAAAAGGAGGAAATCCTTGCCGAGTTGAAAAAGCGTATGACGGATATCACTTTTTCCTTTTCCTTCCGCCCGTACGGTTTCTTTACGAAGGTAAAAAATCGTTTTTCTAAGCTCGCGTTTTGTAAAATATTCAAGAAAATGTTGGAAAAATACGGCATTTCTCCCAAGGAGGCATTGGAAAATCTTTCCATATCCGAGGAAATTTGGACGGGGATATTGAAAGGGAATTTCGAGCCGACGAAAAACCTTATCTATTCCGTTGCTTTGACGGCGCAATTCTCTTACGAGGACACCTGTTCGTTAATGTCGGTATGCGGCGACAGCTTTCAATTTTCCGACGTGAAGGACGTGGTGATTAGCTATCTCTTGCAACAAAAGGTGTACAACCGCGGTATGATTGACGCGGCGTTGACGGAATATAAAGTAACAAATCTCTTTATAAAATAAAAAATGTGCCGTATGCACGCTTGCGTTTTGCGGTTGCATATGATATAATAGTAAAAAAGAATACCGAGCGAGAAAAGAGTACCTTGCATTTTTACCCCCGACAGAGAGGAACGCCGTAGGCTGGAAGCGTGACATGGGTAAGGGCTTGGGAAAGTGCGTTTTCGCGTTTGTAGGACAGACTAATCCTCTGCGGTTGCCCCCGTTATCGGGCAAAGAGGGAAAGCCAAAGGCTTTCTGAAGTAAAGTGGGACAGCGTGAAAACGCCTTTACATACATTGTAAAGGTGTTTTTTGTTTTTTAGGGTCTATTTTTGATGGGCATAGGCGGAAAATTTCGCGGTGAGGTGAAATATGTGGTTCAAAAATTTACGCGACGATATTAAGGCGGCGAAGGCGAACGACCCTGCGGCGCGCAATTCATTTGAAATTTGGCTCACCTACGCAGGTGTGCACGCCTTATCTTGGCATCGTGTAGCGTATTTCTTCCATAAAATCAAGTTGAAATTGTTGGCGCGTATCATTAGCCAAATGGCGCGGTTTTTTACGGGGATTGAAATTCACCCTGCGGCAAAAATCGAGGGCGGCGTGTTCATTGATCACGGTATGGGCGTTGTAATCGGGGAAACGGCGGAGGTTCGCCGCGGTACGGTGATTTACCAAGGCGCGACGCTTGGCGGTACGGGTAAGGAGCGTGGAAAACGCCACCCGACCATTATGGAGGACGTGGTGATTTCGGCGGGCGCGAAGGTGCTAGGCGGCTTTACAGTCGGTAAGGGCGCGAAGATCGGCGCAGGTGCGGTGGTGTTGAAGGAAGTGCCTCCCTACGCCACGGTTGTCGGTGTTCCTGCGCGTATCGTGCGTATCCGTACCCCTGAGGAAGAGGGAGATAAAACCCACGCGAATATTATCGCAACGGTTGCGCTTTCTCATGAGGCGAATGAAGCAGAAAAACAGGAAAATGTATAAATGAGCATACCACGTATGCGTTGAATAAGAAAAAATACAATATTTTTGAGGTATTGATATGAAAATTTATAACTCCTACACAAAGAGAAAGGAAGAGTTTATCCCCTTGGAAGGCAATCGTGTAAAAATGTATGCCTGTGGCATTACGGTATCGGGGGAAGCGCATATCGGTCACGGCTATCAAGCCTTGATTTACGATATCATGCGTAAATATTTGAAAAAAGAAGGCTATGACGTAACCTATGCACGTAACTATACCGATGTGGATGATAAGATTATTGCAAAGTCCCACGAAACGGGTATCCCTGCGGACAAGTATGCCGAAATGATGATTGAAAATATCAACGGCATCATGGACAAGTTTAATGTGGACGATCCCGACGTGTGGTTAAAGGCTACGCAAAATATCGACAATATTATCGGCTTTGTAAGCGCGTTGATTGAGAAAGGGCACGCTTACCCCACGAAGAACGGGGACGTGTATTTTGACGTTGAATCCTTCCCTGGGTACGGCAAATTGTCTAATCGTAATATCGAGGACGCGTTGGACGGTGTGCGCGTAGATAACGACGACGAGAAGAAAAATGCGTACGACTTCGCCCTTTGGAAGAGCGCGAAGGAAGGGGAAATTTTCTGGGAATCTCCTTGGGGTAAGGGGCGTCCCGGTTGGCATATCGAATGTTCCGCGATGAACCGCGCGGCGTTCGGCGACCAAATCGATATCCACGGCGGCGGACGCGATTTGATTTTCCCTCACCACGAAAACGAAATTGCACAAACGGAAGCCTTGACGGGCAAACAGTTTGTAAAATACTGGACGCACAATGGTTTGATTAAGGTGAACGGTCAAAAGATGAGTAAGTCCTTGGGCAACAGCTTGCTTCTTGCCGACCTTTTGGAAAAGTATTCGGACGAAGCCATCAAGTTTGCGCTTTTGCAAACGAATTACCGTAACGATATCAATATCACGGACGATTTATTCCCCGAGGCGGAGAAACATTTGCTCGATTTCTACACCGCGCTTGCAGCGGTAGATGCGCTTGGTTTTACGGTAAACGAAGGGGGCATGTCTGCGGCGAAATTTATCGACGACGAATTTAACGGTTGCATGGGTGACGATTTTAACACCGCGCTTGCACTCTCTAACCTCTTCGGCTATTTCAAGGAAATTAAGAAATTGACGGCGGCGAAGGACGAAAAGGCAGCGGCGTATGCAAAGCAAATCCGCGACACCTATGGTTTGCTTGGTTTCTTCCAAAAAAATGCGGCGGCGTACGTAGCGGCGCGCGCTCCCAAGGAAGATATCCCTGCGGAAGTGCAAGCGGTGGCGGAAGAACGCTGGACGGCGCGCTTGAACCGCGACTGGGCAAAGAGCGATGAACTTAGAAACAAGCTCGCAGAGCTTGGCTATGCGGTAAAGGACAGCAAAACGGGTTACGAATTAACGAAAATTTAATCAACACCCACGCGATTGCTTGACAAAAACCCGTAATTGATTATATAATGAAAAACACAGGTATATAATATACCTGTCCTAACAGTGTAATTTTAACAAGAGGAAATAGATTTATGAAAGCAAAAGAATTAAGAGAATTATATCTCGGTTTCTTTAAGGATCGCGGTCACAAGGTAATTCCTTCCGCATCCCTCATTCCCGAAAACGACCCTACCGTATTATTTACGACGGCAGGTATGCACCCGCTTGTACCTTACTTGCTTGGTGAAAAGCACCCTGCAGGTACTCGTTTGACGGACGTGCAGAAGTGCGTGCGTACGGGCGATATCGACGACGTTGGCGACGAAAGACATTGTACCTTCTTTGAAATGCTCGGCAACTGGTCGTTGGGTGATTACTTCAAGAAGGAAATGATCCCTTGGAGCTACGAATTTTTGACGGGTGAAAAATACCTCAATATCCCTGCGGACAAGCTTGCTGTAACGGTATTTGGCGGTGACGAAACCCTTCCCTGCGACGACGAAGCGGCTGCTTTGTGGGAAAATGCAGGCATCAAGAAGGAAAACATTTACTATATGCCCCGTGAAAATAACTGGTGGGGGCCTGCTGGCTTGACTGGCCCTTGTGGTACGGATACGGAAATGTTCGTAATCCGTAAACCCAAGTGTTCGCCTACCTGTAACCCCGATTGTAATTGCGGCGCATTCCTTGTAATTTGGAACGACGTGTTCATGCGCTTTAACAAGCAAGCGGACGGTCCGTTTACCGAGCTTTCCCAAAAGAACGTAGATACGGGTATGGGCTTGGAAAGAGCTTTGTGTGTGTTGAACGGCAAATCGAGCGTATATGAAACGGACTTGTTTGAAAACGCAATCAACACGATTTCCGATTTGACGGGTAAAACCTACGGTGAGGACGAAGAAACGACCAAGGCTTTCCGCGTATTGCTTGACCATACGCGTACGGCAACCTTCATGCTCGGCGACGAAAAGGGTATCGTGCCTTCCAACACGGATCAAGGTTATATCTTGAGAAGAATTATCCGCCGTGCGGTGCGTTACGGAAGAAAAATCAACCTTCCCGAAGGCAGCCTTGCGAAGATTTCCGACAGCTGTATCGAGGAATACAAGGACGTTTATCCCGAACTCAATATCAACCGCGCAAAGATTGCGGAAGAGCTTGCAAAGGAAGAAGCAAAATTCAACAAAACTTTGCAACAGGGCTTGAAGGAATTTGAAAAATGTATCAACGGAATCGAACGCAAAAATGCGTTCATGGCGCAAAAAGACCCTGCATACGTAGCGGAAAAGGTAATTGGCGGTAAGCAGGCGTTCCACCTTTACGACACCTACGGTTTCCCTGTGGAAATCACGGATGAAATGGCAAAAGAACGCGGCTTTGCGGTAGATTTGGACGGCTACAAAGCGGCGTTTGAAGAACACCAAAACAAGAGTAAAGCAGGCAGCGAAGGTAAATTTGCTTGCGGCCTTGCTGACCACAAGGAAGCAACCACCGCATTGCATACGGCAACTCACCTTTTGCACGCGGCTTTGAAAAAGGTATGCTCGCCCGAGGTAAACCAAAAGGGTTCGAACATTACGGAAGAACGTTTGCGTTTCGACTTCAACCTTCCTCAACCCATGACAGCGGAAGAAATCAAGGCGGTTGAAGACCTTGTAAACGAAGTAATCAAGGCGGATATTCCTGTTGTAATGAAGGAAATCACCTTGGACGAAGCAAAGGCGGAAGGGTTTACGGGCTTGTTTGAAAGCAAGTACGGCGAAGTGGTAAAAACCTATACCATCGGTGATTTTTCCAAGGAAATTTGCGGCGGCCCTCACGTAGAATCTACGGGTAAGCTTGGCCATTTCAAAATTCAAAAAGAACAAAGCTCTGGTTCGGGTATTCGCCGTATTAAGGCAATTCTTGAATAAAGAAGCCGTCGTTTTTTCGATAAGTAAAAATAAAAAATATACGGGACAAGGAACGGTGAAAACCGTTCCTTCTCTATGAAATGAAGGGAGCAGGTACGAGATGAACGATATTATGACCGCGGACAAAGTAAAAACCTTGATGCAGCCATTGTTGGACAAAGGTTGCTTTTTCGACTACTTTTACGAAAAGGGTGGAGATAGTAGCTGCGTGTATATTTGCCGTTTCAAAAAGGGGAAAGATTATTTTGATTGGCGTGAGGTATCGGGTGCGAATGACGTTAATTTGGTTACCTGTATCAAAGGCGAATTTGGTTTTCCGAATTTGAAAATGATGTACCCTAAACAGCATAGGCGCTTCCGTTTCAAACATTTTTTCCGTAAGGCGACGATGGATGAAAAGCGCGCCTTTGTCGCAGGACTTCTTCTTTTGGAGCTTGCTAAAAACGAAACAAATTTCTTTGGATTAAAGTTAAACTAACTACATATTGATAAACCTTCTCGGCGGTATTTCGGGGAGGTTTATTTTTTCATAAAAAGGCAGGGGAAAGTTTTTCAAAGGCTTGACAAACGCAACTGCGAGGGTTATAATATGATAAAGATCTATCCTGTAAGGATAGGGGTTGTAATTTTTTTAGAAAAAATGGATTATTTGGTGTATGTGGATTATTCGTGAAAACAACGAACAATATGGGTATTTACCTACTTTTTATAAACGGTTTTCCATTGACAAAACCTTACAAAGCTGTACCCTTCGCATCTCAGCCTTGGGTATTTTCCGCATAAAAATCAATGGTTTTGAAATAGAGGACTACTTCATGCCCGGTTGGACAAATTACAACCGTTATATCCACCTTTGCCATTACGATTTGACCCCCTATTTACAGGCGGAAAACTTGTTAGAGGTAACCCTTGCGGAGGGGTGGTATTCGGGCAGGCTTGGCTACACGAGAAAATCGAAGGTATATGGCGAACAAAATGCCCTTTTTGCCGAATTGAGCTTTGTTTATGCGGACGGTCGGGTGGAAATAAGCCCCGCTGACGAAATGTGGCGTGTGGGCGACTCGAATATCGCAAAAGCTTCGTTGTTTGACGGGGAAACGGTAGATTTCACCAAAGAAAAGGCGGATATCGATGCTTTGCCTTGCGCGAAGCGTTACGATTTCACCGCCGAGTTTATAGATTATGATTACGAGCCGACGAGAAGGATAGAAGAACTTACACCCGATATTCTTTGGGAAGAAAACGGGGTAATCCGTTTGGATTTCAAGCAGAATTTCGCAGGCTTTTTGAATTTTACCGCCGAGGGCGAGCGGGGCGCAACCGTCACCGTAAAACACGCGGAAATGCTTAACAAGGACGGCACGCTTTATTATGAAAATCTCCGCACCGTAGAAGCAACCGATCGGGTGATTTGCTCGGGCGGTAAGGATAAATTTGACCCGAAATTCACCTTCCACGGTTTCCGTTATGCGGAAATCACCTTGGATGGGGTGGTAAAATTGACCGATATCAAGGGGATTGCCTTGTCGCAAGAGATGAATTATCACGGGAAATTCCTTTGCTCCGACGATATTATGAACCGCATTTATCAAAATGCGTTGTGGGGGCAAAAGGGGAATTTTATCAGTATCCCCACCGATTGTCCGCAACGTGACGAGCGTTTGGGTTGGACGGGGGACGCGCAGGTGTTTTGCAATTCCGCAATGTTCAACGCCGATTGCAACCTCTTTTTCGCCAACTACCTGCGTTTGATTCGTACCGATATGCAAGCGGATGGAAAAGTGCCTTCCCTCGTGCCCTTCTTTATCCCTGTGTCCGTTTCGACGGCAGGTGTGCCTGGGTGGGCAGATGCCATTTGTGTTATCCCTTATACCCATTATTTGCATTATCGCGACAAACGGATTTTAGAGGAAAACTTACCCTATGCGGTAAAGCACCTCGATTATTACCTGTCAAAATGCGAAAACGGTCTTATCAAAATCGAAAACCCGTTTGGGGACTGGCTGTCGGTAGTGCGTGCGGAGGATATCGACGGGATTAGTCAATGTTTCTTAGGATTTTCCGCGCGATTGATTGCGAAAATGTACGCGCTGTTGGGTGATGAAACCAACGCGGTAAAATACAATGGAATTTACGAGCAGGCAAAAATTGCCTTTCGCCAACATTATTTGGGTGAAAATGGTAAAATTACGGGCGATTCGCAAACCATCTACGCCTTCTCTTTATCCGTCGGATACGTAACGGCGGAAGAGATAAAAACCTCCTTCCTTGATAGTATTCATCGGGCGGGAGATAAGCTCACGACAGGGTTTATCGGGGTGAAATATCTTCTTCCTGCTCTTTGCGACATCGGTGAAATCGATTTGGCGTACAAAATCGCTAAGGAAACGGAATACCCCTCGTGGGGGTACACTATACAGCAGGGCGCGACAACGATTTGGGAGCGTTGGAACGGATATACCGAAGAAAACGGTTTTGAAACGCCTGGTATGAACTCCTTTAACCATTACAGCCTCGGGTCGTGTGTGGAATGGTTTTACGGGTATGTGCTGGGTATCAAGCTGTCGGAAAATGGGAAAATCACCATTCGCCCGAGCCTATCTAAAATGCTGTCCTTTGCAAAAGGGGAGTATGGTTCTATTCAAGGTAAAATCTGTGTAGAGTGGCAATACGTGGGGGGCAGGTATGAGGTGAGCGTATTTGCGGACGCCGATATGGACTACGATTGCGACTTCACGGGTAGAGAAATTATATCGATTGAAAAGAATAACGGCGTAACGTTTGCCGTTGTAAAATAAAAGAGGAAAATATTATGGATAAAGTGTTTACGGTTTCGATTATCGGTTGCGGTTCTCGCGGACATTACACCTATGGGAAATGTATGACGGTGAACTATAAGGGCAAATTTGAAATTGTGTCCGCTTGCGATAACAATGCAGAAATGCTGCGTTGGGCGAAAGAGGATTGGGGTTTGGCGGACGAGGCTTGTTTCCTTGATGAAAACGAATTTTTCAAGGAAAAGCGTTCGGATGCGTTGGTAATTGCAACGCAAGACCGCGACCACGTGCGTATGTGCATTAAGGCGTTGGCGTTGGGTTACGATATCTTGTTGGAAAAACCCATTTCCCCTGATGAGGACGAATTGCTCGCCCTGTTAGAGGCGTATAATAAGTATGGCAGAAAGGTAATCGTTTGCCACGTATTGCGTTACGCGCCTGCGTATTTGAAATTAAAGGAATTGCTTGATTCGGGTGAGATCGGTAAGCTTGTTTGTATCGACTGGTTAGAACAGGTTGCTTACTGGCACCAAGCGCACAGCTTTGTTCGCGGTAACTGGAGAAAAGAGGAAGAAACTTCGCCGATGATTATGGCGAAATGCTGTCACGATTTGGACCTTTTACAATATTACGCGGATGCGAAATGCGACACCGTGTATTCGGTTGGGGATTTGACCTTCTTTAAGAAGGAAAACCAACCCGAAGGGGCAGCGGATCGTTGCGCGGAATGTAAATATATTCACGATTGTATTTACAGCGCGGAAAGGTTGTATGTGGAAAAACGCAGAAAGGATTTTGACTGGGTAAAGGATAAAC
This sequence comes from Candidatus Scatosoma sp., assembly GCA_045636845.1. Classification (GTDB taxonomy): domain Bacteria; phylum Bacillota; class Clostridia; order Christensenellales; family Borkfalkiaceae; genus Scatosoma. The sequence goes on along the minus strand of JAZTYG010000107.1, from coordinate 811 downwards.
CCGATGTAGACAACAACGCAAGACAGCAGGGTTGGCCCTTCAACGTGGTGGATAATACCCGTCCGATTACGGAAGATTCGATTAGAAACGCCTACGCAAACAATGGCTACGGCAGATGCGTATTTGCTTGTGATAACGATGTAGTTGACCACCAAACGGTGTTGATGCAGTTTGAAAACGGGGTAAAAGCAAACCTTACAATGACGGGTTTTACGGCGCTTCCTGGTAGAAAAGTGACCTTCCACGGCACCCTCGGTGAAATCGAAATGGACGAAGAAAACGACTACATCCGTATCAGTAAATACGGACATGGTACCCGCTTTTTGAGTATAAATGAGATTTTGAAGGTAGCAGTTAACGATACCTTCGGTCATGGCGGCGGGGATTTGATGATGGTTGGCGACTTGTACGATGCAATGTGCAGAAAGGGTACGGCAGGTACGAGCTTGGATAAGTCGATTGAGAGTCATTTGATGGCGCTTGCGGCGGAAAAATCGAGAAAATCGGGCGAAGTTTGCCGCGTACATAAGGAATAATTCAATGTATAAAAAAAGCGATTGCTATCTAGCAATCGCTTTTTTTATATTGCAATATTATTTTTGCGTTTTATCCGCCTTTTCGGGCTTGGTAGGGGTGGAAAGACCGACTACACCGTCCACGGGCAATGCAAACCCAATCCCTTGGCCTGCTGTGTCCAAACCTGCCTCTTTATACAAAGCGTGTAAAACGTTTGCCTTAATCGAGGTGGGGACAAGAATCATAACGATTTCCTTTTCAGGTTGAATGGTGATACCGAAAATACTTTCCGCAT
>JAZTYG010000106.1:0-6404 GCA_045636845.1 Candidatus Scatosoma sp. | reverse complement strand
CGCAAACACCCACCACGCCCGATGTACCCGTTTCCCCGCCTATTCCCCCCAACGAACCACAACCTCCAACCACACCTGTAACGCCCGTAGAAGAAAAAGCGCAATACATACGCGTGACGGGCAGCAACGTTAACCTGCGTAGCGGCGCAGGTACAGGTTATAAGGTACTCGCAAGCTCAAAAAAGGGCACCACGTATGCGTTGATTGAAAAAACAGGCAGTTGGTACAAGACCTATTACCGCAACCAAGTGGCATACATTAGCACCTCCTATGCGGCGGTATTATCCCTTGAAAAGAGTGAAAGCGACAAGGTTGAGGATATTATTTCGGAGGGGTATAAACTCCTTGGCACGCCCTACGTTTACGGCGCTGTGCGCCTGCACGACGGCAAGGGAAATATGCTTTCGGGCTTCTCCGTGCATAAATTCGACTGCTCTTCCCTCATACAATATATCTTCTTTCGGGGAGCAGGCAAACTCCTCGATGTTACCACACGCACACAGATCAAGCAGGGTAAATATGTGAAGAAGAGTGAACTGCAACGCGGGGATTGCATTTTCTTCACCAACGAAGATAGGCAATACAACACAGGCATCGAACGGGTTGGACACGTTGCCTTGTATCTTGGTAACGACTACATTTTACACACCGCGTCCGATTACGCCTGTATCGAAAAAATTTCCGCAAAACGTTGGAGCTTTTACATTGAGGCACGCCGTTTCCTGTAAAAATAAAAACCGCCGAGCTTGGCGGTTTATTTTTGTTCGGGCAAGGATGCGCCCGTTAGGAAAATCACCTCGCTTGTGCCTGCCGACAGCAAACGCGAAGCGCACTCGCTCCCCGTCGCACCTGTAGTTAAAATATCGTCAATCAACACCACGCATCGACCGCGGCACTCTTTCCGTTTTGCGATATGATACGCACCTGCCACATTTTCCATGCGGGAAGAAAAATTCATGTGCTTTTGCTGAGCAGTATCCCTGCGTTTCAAAAGGATATCCTCGCGCAGTTCCACACGATACCCCTTTTCCTGTAAAACCTCAAATACCCTCTCCGCAAGCAACGCCGCTTGATTGTACCCTCTTTCACGCAAACGCGTTTTTGTCAAGGGAACAGGAATCAACAACAAGCTATCTTCCCCTGCCTGTAAAAATTTCTCCGCGCCCTCATACGCGGTCAATAGGCTTTCCGCCATCTTCTCCGCAAAATACAGGGCAAGGGTAGGGTTACTCGTCTTAATACGGTTGATAAAGGATGCGCTTTCCCCACGATAGACAAAGGGTGAAATTCCTTTCGTAAAGCGCGGCGCACACCCTTTACAGGACAGACACACCCCTTCCGCCAACGTCTTACGACCGCATTTTGAACAGGTGCGTCCGTTGTTAAAGCGCAAGCTTCCCTCACACCCATCGCAAAGCCGATGAGCAGGGTAATCAAACAGCTCTTTCCCACACCCATCACAGGTAAAACCACGGGCGGAAGAAAAACTGCGTATTCGCCTTTTTAACCGAGAAAACCACTCCACTTTATCCCTCATAAAAAAGGCGTACAGCGCGTTCAACGCATACCTGTACGCCCCATTTTAATTTTCTTTTGTTTTTTCCGCGTTTGTTTCCGCGTCCTTTTTGCGTTGATAACGCACCAACAAATACGCGCCGATAAGCCCGATTGCAAACAACGCAACACCCAAACCAAGGTCTAACCACGCGATACCGTTTTGCGACCAAGCCACATAGGTTTCAATGATATCCCCGTTGCAAAACATCGATAAAATCGACCCCAACGACAAACCTACAATCATAAAATACGAGGTATGTCTTGCCTTAGCAAACAAATAGGTCAAGAATTTTGAAAAGGTAAAAAGCCCCGCCAAGAACCCAAAACCAAGCCCCATATACAACAAGAAAATTGCAGGATTGCTTTGCCAGTAAGTCATACTTACGCTATCCACAAGGCTGCCAAACCAACCCACCGCCATCAAAAAGGCGCTTGCGCTTAACCCAGGCACAATTTGCGTAACCCCCACCACATAACCGATGAGAAGACCCAAAAGGATATGCCACCATTCCACTTTTGCAAAAATATCCGCAGATGCGGTTTCCCCCGTCGCCAACCAAGCCGATACGCAACCGAGCGCAACAGGAATAAACAACCCCAACGCAAACAATGCGATACGCTTTGCGTTTCTATCCGCACCTTTAATTTCGTCCTTCACCGCAGGGAACGCACCGCACATTAACCCTGCAAACAGACATACGACGGCAAAGGGTATAATCTCCAACAGCTTTTTCACGCTGATAAAGCCAAGCAATACCCCCACCACCATACCAACGCCGATAGGCAATAAGAAAGCAAAGCATTTCTTAAACTTCTTAAAAAGATTCCCTACCGCGTACAAAAACTGGTCGTACAGCTTAAAGATGATGGCGACCGTCGAACCGCTAATACCAGGTACGATTACCGCCAAGCCGATAAAAAAGCCCAACAACGCGCTTTTACACCATGTCTTTTTGTTGTATTTAATCAAAGCGATTTCCAAGCTATCTTGTTTCATACGCTCTCCTTTTTTGTATAAGCTTCCCCACAGCCCAAATCGTAAACAGGGCAAAGACAATGCCTACGCAGCCTCCGCAAATATCCACCAACACATCGACAAACTGCGCTCCGCGCCCGTCTGCCATGGTTTGCAGGCACTCATCCATCACCGCCAACAGCGTCACACCCACACTCGGCGCAAACAACCATCTCTTTTTATCGGTGTAAGAACGGCAACACCAAGCTCCAAGCGCGCCCAACAAGGCATACTCCGAAAAATGCGCCAAGGTCCGCACAACCGCATGCAAACGGTCATACGCCTCCCCCGTTGCCGTAACGATGGGCGAATTTGGCGCAACGGTAGCCACTACCTTTTGCACCACTTCCACCGCACGGCTGCTTTGCCGTACCGATTCTACCGCACTTTGTATGGAATTGTAGAGTATAATCCCCACCGCAAACGCGCACGCCATCGACAAAAGAATACGCACCGCCCACAACAGAGTCTTTTGATTTTTTTCCATACCTTTATTATACGCGAAAAACCGCCTGCGGTCAATATTTTATTTCACTTTTTCCGCTTTTCCTTGAATTTTTTTTCCGTAAAAACGGACAAAAAACCAAAAACCTTGCCACTTTTTGACAGGACTTCCCTCGTATAATGGCTTTACCAACAAAATAAGGAAAGTACGTATCATGAATTATATCAAGAAAATGTGTATTTTACGCCAAGTCAAACAAGGCTTTTCGGGGGATGGAAAAACCCTATCTGGTCTTATCAAGATAGAACAATACGGTAAAAATCTCGCCGTCGAGGTGTCCGTCATCAACTTTGCGCCCCTTGTTTCGGGGGAATATTACTGCCTGTTATCGGACGGAAAGGGCAAGACGGAAATGCTTGCCCTGCGCGGAAAAAGCCTTTTTAACCTACTCTCCGATATGGATATAACGGGCGGTTTTTGCGGTATCATTTGTTATGTAAAAAACGAGGTCGTACCCATCGCATACGGTATCAACGGTAACAAGTCCTACGACTGGCGCGCCATCTTAAATGCCGCCCTGCCGCCCGTTTTTCCAAATGTCAAAGGGGATTCTATCAAGGGTGAAATCGCAGGCAGCAGCACCCCTGCGCCACAAAATACCCCACCCATGTACGAGATGAAATCAACTCCGCCCCCTTTACCCCCACCTGCTTCACCGACAGAAGAGATCCTTCCGCCCAACGATGTGCCTATGCCGCCAAGAGAACTCCCTTCGCAAAATTACGACGATGAACGGGTGGTAACGGAAAATTATTTTGAGAGGAAAGAAGATGGACGCGATTTGCTTGAAGAAACTAAAAACGATGCATGTATTAAAAGCGCAACTAAAATCAAAGGAACGGAAACGGGGTCAAACCCTACGGAAAATGTCGATGCTCCGCGCGTACGCCACGCGGTTAAAACCGACCCCGACGGATATTATCTCTCGGTAAAAACGGAGATGGATCGACTTTTTAAGGAATACCCCCACGATAAAACGCTAAACGGTGCTTTTTCGTGTAGCGAATGGATACGCGTAAAAGGCACGGCGAAAGAACCGCAGTACTTGGTCGGCGTATTGAAAAACGATGGAAAAGTGCGGTATATTTGCTATGCACTTTGGGCGGAAGACCGAAACAATCCGCCGAGTGAAATCAAAAATGTTTGCACCTTCGTCCCGACCGATGTATACGATGAAAACCGTGGTTTCTTCGTGATATTCCAAAGCGCCGCCACAGGCGAATGCATTTCCCCTGCCGCCGTATAAGCAAAAACCCCTTGGCGTATGCGCCAAGGGATTATTTTTACCTTATATTCAATTAGTCGCCGAAGCAAACGCCCATTGCTTTTGCCATCGTAACGAGTTCGCCGTTGGGATCTACGTTTTTCGTCTTTTGACCGATTACGTCTTCCAAAGAAACGTCTACGATTTCATCGCCCTGCAACGCAACCATTCTGCCAAACTTGCCCTTCATGCAAAGCTCAACCGCTGCGTAACCGTAACGAGAAGACAAAACTCTGTCGTGCGCCGTAGGCGTACCACCGCGTTGAATGTGACCAAGCGTTGTTGCACGTGCTTCCGAACCCGTCAATTTTTCAAGCTGGTCAGCAACTACTGCGCCAACACCGCCCAAACGGATAGAATCCGCGCTGTCCTCGATTACCTTTGCAACGATTTGCTTACCGTCCAAGGATTTAGCGCCTTCGGAGCAAGCAACGATCGAGAATTCTTTACCCTTTGCCTTATCCGCCTTAATTTTTTCCGCAACCTTGGTGATATCGTAAGGAATTTCGGGGATCAAAATTGCATCTGCCGCGCCTGCGATACCTGCATGCAAGGTCATCCAACCTGCGCCGCGGCCCATGATTTCCACAACCATTACACGATGGTGGGACATACCCGTCGTACGAACGCGATCAAGCCCGTCCGTAGCCACGGAAATCGCCGTATCAAAACCGAAGGTGTAATCGGTATTTGCCAAGTCGTTGTCAATCGTCTTAGGGATTGCAACAACATTTACACCCTTACGGGAGAAATCTCTTGCCGAAGTCAACGTACCGTCGCCGCCCAAAATGAACAACGCGTCGATACCTGCCTCGTTCAAATGTTCTACCGCAACGTCGGAAACATCTTCATAGGTGAGCTTACCGTTTTCATCGCGAACAAAGTTCCCCTCCGCGTCCTTTACGGGATACTGGAAGAGGTTGTCCTTGTTAGAACTATACAAAATCGTACCGCCGCGGGTGATAATTTCTTCTACATCTTCCAAGCCAAGCTTGATAAAATCGCCATGATACAAACCGTGGTAACCGTGACGAACACCCACTACTTCCAAACCATATTTAGAAATAGCGGTCTTAACTACCGCGCGAATTACAGGGTTCAAACCGGGGCAATCGCCGCCACCTGTCATAATTGCAATCTTTTGTACTTTCTTCATATATAGTACCTCTTACTTTTTTCACCATAATATTATAAACAATGAAAAGCCATTTGTCAATAAATTATGCGCCCATTCTATATTTTGTTGCTTTTTTTGCAAAAATATTCTTTTTATAAAAGTAAAAAGCGGACAATCTTACAATCGTCCGCATCTTTTATTTAGTTCAATTCACTTGCAGGAACTTCGCCTCTGTCCTCGGGGAACATCGTACCTGCAGGTACAACAGGCAAGGTCATAGGAGGGTTCAAGAAAGCCGTAGCCGTCAAGGACGAAACTGCTGCACGAAGATAAGGATATACAACTTCGGTCATGTTGATAACCAAATCGCGCTTGTCCATTTCATCGTTCACATCTTCCGCCTCAAACATACCTACAAGGCGAGCCTTCATATTGAAAGGCTTGGGGGATTCTTCCGTGGATTCCACCTTAACTTCCATTGCAACGAACCAAATCTTGTCGTTTTCGTTTACACGACGAACGGTACGGGAAAATTGAGGTCTAATCTCAAATTTCGTGTCCTTGTCCGCTTTGATGCGGTTCATCGAATAGGAAAGTTCTTCTGCGGTAATACCTCTTAATGCGTATTTCATAATATAATACCTCTTTTTTATTTTCTTGCGTTTACCATTGTATCACGCATTCCCCCATTTTGTCAATAGTGAACACAATTTTTCTCTATCCAAAAATAAAGGTTTCTTATATATAAACGGTTTTTTAAGGCCGTAAACAAATTTTTTGAAGATTTTACAAGAAATTTTTACCTTTTTTTGCATATATATAATATATAGAAAGGAAAAAATCCGCGAAAATCCTCTTCCAAAAAATTTTTTGAAAAATTTTAATTTTTTTTGAAAAAGTAGTGAAAAATGCTTGCAATATTCTTTTTTATGTGGTATAGTATATA
>JAZTYG010000105.1:0-7321 GCA_045636845.1 Candidatus Scatosoma sp. | reverse complement strand
GCTACTGGCTCGGAAATCAATGTTGGTAAATATGGTTTGGTAAACATAGTTGCTGGTTCCAACGCAACCGTAGTTATGAACGGCGGTACCTATAACGCTGATAAAGACAGCGATAATGGCGCATTCATCAAGGTTCGTTCTGGCGCAACCGCTGATGTCACCTTGAACAATATTACCTATATCGACGAAACTGGTGAAAACTTCGTTCTTAACTCTCAAGGTGCAACCGCAAATGTTACCATGAACGGCGGTACCTATACGGCTCGTCACGGTCTCACGGTTACTTCCTTGAATGCTAAAGATGTTGAAATTACCACTGAAGGTTATGCATTCGTAATTGAAGGTGCTACCGAAAGCACGATTGAAAACTGCACAATCTCCGCAGGTACTAAGGCTGACAACGCTGGGCTTGCTCATGGCGCAATCTTTGTTACTCATGGCGCAGAAGTAAAGGCTGACAACTGCACCATCACGGTTGCTGACGGTATCGTTGCTTACTTCGTTGCAAACTCTGGTGGCAAAATTGTTGCTACCAACGCTAAGGGTGCTTTGACCGCTGGTGCAACCGAAATTGTAAATGAAGGCGCAACCATCAAAATCACCGTTAACGGCGAAGTAAAAGTGAACAAATAACCCACGAAAAATTTTGCATAAACAACAAAAGCCGACGGTTTCTCGTCGGTTTTTTGTTATATTGCAGGGCTTACCTACATACAATAGGGGTATGTTGAAGACGGTTTGTAGACGGTATTATCAAGTAAAAAAAGGACAAACTTTGGAAGAAATTGCGGACTATTTTTCCGTTTCGGAACGCTTGCTCGTACGCGAAAACGGCTTGACGGAAGCTCCGTCGTCAGGGCAAATCCTACGCATTCCCACCGAGCGCGGAAACGCCTATACAGTGAGAGAAGGGGATACCAAAGCTTTGCTTTGCGGTAGCGAGGATAATTTTCACCGTAAAAATGGCACGGACGCGTTTTATATCGGGATGCGCGTGCGAATTTGAAAGGGTACGAGGTAAAAACGCCTCCCTTGCGTAAAGGGAGACGTTTTTTATCACTTATCACAACAATTTTTTCCGCCCTGCGGATACAAAGGCAGTTCAAAGAATCCTGCGCAAACCTCCTGCGAGTATTCCTGTAAGGGGGGAACCATACAATATCCGTACGAGGGAACAAGCACCTCTACGGGCATGGAAATTTTGATAATTAAGGTGATACAAAGGCTAACGTTAAAGCCCTGCGTTTCCTCGTTATAGGTGCCGTCGGGGGCGACGATGCTAACCAACGCGCGCACCGAAAAAGGCATAATGGAGGGGGCAGGTATGTAAAGAAACGCGTCAACTGGCAAAGAAACGGTGGCGGTTGCGCTCCCGTCTGTGCCGTTTGCATCGGTAAACAATACTTCCACGGGCACGCTGACGGTGGCTTGCACACGGGCGCATTGTTTATCGGGTTGGCGCTCTACGGTGAGGTTGGTGACGGTGGCTTCCGCGGACACCGACCGCGCGCTGACGAAGGTCAAAGGATATGTAACGGCGCAAGGCGTGATGTCTGTGAGGATGAGGGAATAATTTTCAAGCCGTGATTGTTTGATACCGGCGTCGAAGATTTTTTCCGCCTGGATACACACCTTTTCCGTCAAGCCGTTTAAGGGATTGCCCGTGATTGTGCCCGGGCATTTATCCGATTGAAAGTTGGAAAAAAAGGACATAATTACCTCCTAAATTACGAATGGCGAAAACGCCGTTTTTAGGGATTTTTCGCGCTTTCGCATGGTTGTTACATACTGTATTATATGCGTGTTTTAAGGAAATAGTGCGGGTGTGAAATCGTAGAAATTATTTCGCGCAAATCCTTGCCTTTTTAAGGAAAAAATGCTATAATAGCGGTATGAATATTTATGCAATCAGCGATTTGCACCTTTCCTTCACCGCAGACAAGCCGATGGATATCTTCGGTACGGGCTGGGAAGGGCATTTTGAGAAAATTAAATCGGACTGGAAAAGCAAGGTGCAACCCGACGATATCGTGTTGATTTCGGGGGATATCAGCTGGGCGATGAAAATGTCGGACGCCTTGGTGGATTTGAACGCGCTTGCCGACCTGCCCGGGAAAAAGGTGTTTATCCGCGGTAACCACGATTACTGGTGGAACGGAATCACGCGTCTTCGCGATTCTGCGCCGAATGACAGCTTTATTTTCTTGCAAACGGATGCGGTAAAAATTGAGGACGTCGTAATCGTCGGGTCGCGCGGTTGGACTTGCCCTGGGGCAAACGATTACACCGACCAGGACCAAAAACTGTACCTGCGCGAAGCGGAGCGTTTCCGCCTTGCCTTTTTAGATGCGGATAAGTTGATGCAGGAAGGGGATAGGAAGATTGCGTTGATACACTTTCCGCCCTTTACGGCAAAGATAGAGGATACCCTGTTTTCGGGGCTGTTTGAAGATAATAAAGTGGACAAAGTTGTGTTTGGACATATCCACGGCGCGTCCTATTTTCCCCTCAAAACTTACAAGAACGGGATAGAGTACATTCTCTCCTCCTGCGACAAGGTCGGTTTTAACCTTGTAAAAATTTATTAATTTTTAATAAAATGGGTTCAAGTGGCAAAAAGTTGCAAAAAATTGCCGTTTGAACCCTTTACTTTTAGGGAAAAAAGTGCTATAATGTACGGTGAAAAATAACGAACAAAGGAAACAGGAGGCTACCATGTTAAACAGAAAGGATTTGCTTGGTTTGATTGACGCGTCGGCATCCGAAATTACGGAAATTTTGGACTTGGCGCAGGAATACAAAAACCGTATCCGTGCAGGCGAAAAGAAAATCGCGCATTTGGACGGAAAAACGGTAACGGTGCTTTTCTATGAAAACAGTACCCGTACCCGTACGAGCTTTGAAGAGGCGGCGAAATATCTTGGCGCGACCACTATCAATATTGAGGCAGGCTCCTCGTCGGTGGCAAAGGGCGAAACCTTGATTGATACGGGTAAAACCTTAGACGCGCAGAGTAACGATTTTATCGTTATGCGCCATCCTATGGGCGGCGCTCCTTACCTGCTTGCAAAAACGGTAAAGGCGAGCGTGTTGAACGCAGGCGACGGTATGAACGAACACCCGACCCAAGCCCTTTTGGATATGTTGACGATGCGTGAAACCTTTGGCACCTTGAAAGGCTTGAAGGTGGCAATTTTGGGGGATATCAAACATTCGCGCGTGGCAAAATCCAACCTGTTCGGGTTAAAGACGATGGGCGCAGAGGTTACGATGTACGCCCCCGAAACCCTTATCCCGAAGGGGATTGACCAGTTGGGCGCAAAGCTGTGCAAATCCCGCGAAGAAGCTTTGGACGGCGCGGATGTCGTTATGGGGCTTCGTATTCAGCTGGAAAGACAGCAGGCAGGCAACTTCCCTTCGCTTGGGGAATATGCGGCGAACTACGGTATCGATGAGAAAATGTTGAACTACGCAAAACCTAACGCCATCATTTTACATCCCGGCCCTGTAAACCGCGGCGTGGAATTGACCAGCGGTGTAATCGACCATGAAAGAAGCCATATCGAAGACCAAGTATTGTCGGGCGTAGCCGTGCGTATGGCTGTGTTGACGCTCTTGAACGAGGCTCGTAAGGCGTAAAAGGGGGAATAGAGTATGATTATTAGAAACGGCAACGTGGTATTGAAAAACTCCGTAGAAAAGAAGGATATCCTTATTGAGGGCGGTAAAATTGTAAAAATCGCAGACACCATTCCTGCAAACGGCGGCGTGGAAATCGATGCGGCAGGCAAACACGTATTCCCTGGCCTTATCGATATGCACGTACATTTGCGCGAACCTGGTTTCGAGCGTAAGGAAGACATCGAAAGCGGCGCAAAGGCGGCGGTGAAAGGCGGTTTCACGCAGGTATGCTGTATGCCCAACACCAACCCCGTAACCGATAACAAAGTGGTGGTAACCTACATCAAGGCAAGGGCAAAGGAAGTAAATCTTTGTAAAATTCACCCCATCGGCGCAATTACGAAAGGATTGCAGGGTGAACAAATGGCGGCAATCGCAGGTATGAAAAAGGCAGGCGCGGTAGCCATCTCCGATGACGGCGTAGCGGTGAAAAACGCGCGTTTGATGCGCCTTGCGATGGAATATGCAAAGGGCTTTGATATCAAATGCCTTTGCCATTGTGAAGATAAAGACCTTGTGGACGGCGGCGTTGTCAACGAAGGCTTGAGCGCGACGATTGCTGGCTTGAAAGGGATTCCCCGCGCGGCGGAAGATACCATTATCGCCCGTGAAATTTCCCTTGCGGAAGGCTTGGATACGGCGGTGCATATTTGCCATGTTTCCACTTATAGCGGTGTAAGAATGATTCGCGATGCGAAAAAGGCAGGCATCAAGGTAACGGCGGAAACTTGCCCCCATTACTATTCGGTAACGGACGAAATTATCCGTACCTACGACACGAACACCAAGGTAAACCCTCCTATCCGCGAAGAAATCGACAAACAAGCGATTTTGGAAGGCTTGAAGGACGGTACGCTTGATTGTATCGTAACCGACCACGCACCCCATCACGCAGACGATAAAAACGTGGAATATAACCAAGCGGCGTTTGGGATCAGCGGTATTGAAACTTCGTTTGGGTTTGCCATCAAGTACCTTTATAAAGCAGGGGTATTGAGCTTGAACGAAATTGCGGACAAAATGTCCTACAATCCCGCGCAAATTTTGGGTTTGGACGGCGGTGAAATCAAGGAAGGCGGCGTAGCCGACCTTATGATTGCCGACCTCGACGAAAAATGGACGATTGACCCTGAAAACTTTGTTAGTAAGGGCAAAAACAACCCTTTCAAGGGCATGGAATTAGAGGGTGTTGTAAAATATACCATCGTAGATGGTGAAATTAAATATCAGGCGTAAAAACTTTCTTATAAGGGGGAAACTTATGAAAGGTTGGATGAAAAAGGCAGGGGCGCTGTGTTTAACGGCGGCGTTAGCAGTTGTTCCTTTAACGAGTTGTTATGTGTACTACGAGTTGGAGTTGTATAGCAAACCAACGATGACGGAGATAAGCTTTGACGAGGAAACGGGCTTTCGTACCATTCTCGTAGAGGGCTTGGTGCAAAACACAACGGAGGAGCAAATAAATATCGAAGCCCAAGCGCATTTATACGATGAGTATGGTGATATGTTAAGCAGTGAAACAGAGAATATATCCTTTGTAGAGCCAGGTGAAATTTGGCACTACTGCATACTTCTAAAAATAAAAGAGGTCCCCACCGATTTTGAAGTGGAAGCGCGGTATTATTAAGGGGGTGGCGTTATGAGAAAGATTAAATTGTTTTTTGTGACGTTACTTACAGCATTTTGCTGTTTTGCGTTGTCCGCATGTGATGTGTACACCATAGGTCTGTATCTTGGTTTGGGCGTGGTGGCGTTGCTGACGGATGAGGATAGAGATGCGCCGTCGGGAGAGGAATTGCGTCTGCCTGTTGAAATCGTGGAAGGTGCGAAAATTGTGGAAATTACACAACAAGAAGACGGCTTTTACCTTGTAAAGTCGGTGGCGGCGGTTAAAAACCTTGGGTCGCAGGATTCCGATGATTTTTCTTGTAGGTGGTCTTTTTATGATGAAAACGGATACCTTTTAGATTGCACGTATTCTAGTGTAAACTATATCGGCGCAGGGGATACATACATGGTTGAATGGGAAACGGAATTGTTCTTCAAACCTGCATCCGTGCGTATTTGGAATGTGAAATTATACGCCACCTACGATTATGCGGATGAAAAAGCCGCAAAAGCGAGGGTGGAAGTCCTTGACGGCTCTACGCTTACCTGCGAGCTTGGCGAGGACGGCTTGTACCATACCACGGTGACGGGACAGGTGAAATTGTTGGAAGAAGAGAGCTGGACGGTATATGTCCGCGTTGCTTTTTATGATGCGAATGGGTATTTGCGTGTAAAGACTTGGTCAAAATCGATTACAGGTCCAGCGGAAAGAACTTACACCATAGAAATCACTACGGAAGCGGAAATCGTTTCCCATAAGGTTGTCTATGGTTCAACAAGAAATTCTAATTCTTATAGGTATAGTTAATTTGAAGGAGTAAAGAGATATGATTACCGATAAGCTTATTGACGGCATTATTGCTATGCAAAACCCCACCTGCGTTGGGTTGGATACCTTGTTTGATTACTTGCCCGATGATATGAAGGCAGGCGCAAAGACTTTTGAAGACGTTGCGGAAAGAGTTTTGGCATTCAACAAGAAAATTATCGACAGCGTTTACGACATCGTACCTTCCGTGAAGGTGCAAATTGCGTATTATGAAATGTACGGCGCGGCAGGGATGCAGGCCTATTACGAAACCTTGAAATATGCGGCGGAAAAGGGCTTGGTGGTGATTGCGGACGCAAAGCGCAACGACATCGGCTCGACGGCAGGTTGCTACGCAAAGGCGTTCTTGGGTGAAACGCAGGTTAACGAGGAAAGTATCAAGGCGTTCCCTTCCGATTACGTGACCGTAAACGGATATTTGGGGTCGGACGGGATTGTACCTTTCGTAGAACAATGCGAAAAGAACGACAAGGGTATCTTTGTTTTGGTAAAGACCTCTAACCCTTCGGGCGCGGAAATTCAAAACATGGTTTTGGAAAACGGCGTACCCATGTACGAGTATATGGGCGGCTTGGTAGAAAAATGGGGGGAAAGCACCATCGGCAAATACGGCTATTCGGCGGTAGGCGCGGTGGTAGGCGCAACCCACCCTACGGAAGCGGCGCGCTTGCGTGAAATTTTACCCCACACCTTCTTCTTGATTCCTGGCTACGGCGCGCAGGGCGGTAACGCGGAAATGCTCAAGAGCTGTTTCGGTGCAAACGGTTTGGGCGGCGTAGTAAACAACTCCCGCGGGATTTTGTGCGCGTATAAGAAGAACGGCGGCACCTATTACGATGCGGCGCGCGAAGCTTGTATCGCAATGCAAAAGGATTTGTCGAGCGTAATCGGCAAAATGGGCAAATAAGACATATCCAAAGGATTACTATGAAAGACTATATCGCAACGATTGTAAACAATGAACAAATCGCTGACAACGTATATGCGGTTACCTTTGATTTAGGGGAAACCGCCAAGGTACGCTGTGGGCAGTTTGGTAATATTTCCGTAGGCGGCACCCATCTTTTGCGCCGCCCGATTGCCATTTGTAAGGCGGAAGGAAACCTGGTTACCTTTTGCTACCAAATCAAGGGCGAGGGTACCCAGCTTTTGAAAACGATGGGGGCAGGTACGCGTTTAAACGTATTGATGCCGCTTGGTAAC
>JAZTYG010000104.1:0-15307 GCA_045636845.1 Candidatus Scatosoma sp. | reverse complement strand
TTGGAAGGGCTTGATGCTGTTCGTATGCGTCCTGGTATGTATATCGGGTCAACGGGTATCAAAGGCTTGCACCATATCCTTTGGGAAATCGTGGACAACGCAATCGACGAAGCAGCAAACGGCCATGCGAATAGGGTAAAGGTTACCTTGCATAAGGACGGCAGCGCTTCCGTTGAAGATAATGGTAGAGGTATTCCTACCGACATTCACCCGAAAGAAAAAGTTTCGGGTGTTCAGCTTGTCTTTACGAAATTGCACGCAGGCGGTAAATTCGGACAAGGCAACTACGAATATTCTGGTGGTTTACACGGCGTAGGCGCGTCTGTTACCAACGCTTTATCCGAATGGTTGACCGTTGAGGTTTGCCGTGATAAGCGTGTGTATAAGATGAGCTTCCACTCTAAATATAACGCGCGTAAGAAGAAGATTGAATCGGGTTTGCCAGATGGTCCTTTGATGGATACAGGTATTACGACCAACCGCAAAGGAACTTTGGTACACTTTAAGCCCGATAAGGAAGTTTTCTCGGAATTAGATTTTAATTTAGAAACGGTAGAAGAACGTCTCCGCCAGCTTGCTTTCTTAAATCGCGGTATTGAAATTACCTTGATTGACGAACGTATTACGATGGCGGAAGCAAAGCGCGCGCAAATGCTGTATAGCAGCAAGGATGATGCGGAGGTTGAAGGCGAGGAAGGTCTTGAGACAGAAACGGAAGAAACAGCAGAGGAAACGCTTGGTTTGGCAGGTCAACAATCGTTATTTGGCGAATTGGACGAGCTTGCTTTGGAAAGCGAACCTTATCGCATTACTTTCAAATATGAAGGCGGCATTTCCGATTATGTAAAGAGCTTGAACGAAGGCAAGAGAAAGCTTTACACGCAACCTATTTATTATAAAGCGACAAAAAACGGTATTCAAGTAGAATTTTCCATTCAACACACAAGCGAATATCGTGAAAGTATGTTCTCGTTTGTAAACAACATTCCCACCCCCGAAGGCGGTTATCATGAAATAGGTTTCCGCTCGGGTTTAACGAGGGTATTGAACGAATATGCAAGAAGCAACGGCTTCTTAAAGGAAAAGGATGCTAACTTCCAAGGTGACGACTTTAGCGAAGGTTTGTCGGTGGTATTGTCTATCAAGATGGCAAGTGTGCAGTTTGAAGGACAAACGAAAACAAAGCTTGGTAACACCGAGGCTCGTCCTGCGGTGGAAGCAACCGTAATTGAAGGTTTTAACGAATTCAAAAACATCCGCGGCTATAAAAAGACGATGGAAGAAAACATGAAAAAGGCGCAAGGCGCGGCAAAATCACGTATTGCGGCAAAAACTGCTAAGGACAACGCACGTGCAAAGAACAGCATCGATGGCTTGACCTTGATTGGTAAACTTGCAGGCTGTTCGGGTAGAAAGCCCGAGCTTAACGAATTGTTCATCGTTGAGGGTGACTCGGCAGGCGGTACGGCAAAACAAGCGCGCGTAAGACAATATCAATCGATTTTGCCTTTGCGTGGTAAGCCGTTGAATGTTGAAAAGAAGAAACTTTCTCAAATTTTGGAAAATGAAGAAATCCGTACGATGATTAGCGCAATCGGTGCTGGTATCGACCCCGATTTCAAAATGGAAAAGAGCAATTACCACAAGGTTATCATTCTTTCGGATGCTGACCAAGACGGTATGCACATTCGTTGTATTTTACTTACCTTCTTCTTCCGTTATATGCGTCCTTTGGTAAACGCGGGTCATGTGTATATCGGTATGCCTCCTTTGTACAAGGTATATAAAGGGGATAAGGTAGAATACGCATACGACGATAAAGAGTTGGATGAAAAAATTAAAAAGCTTGGCAATGGTTGTAAGTTGCAACGCTACAAGGGGCTTGGTGAAATGAATGCCGACCAGTTGTGGGAAACGACCATGAACCCGGCAACCCGTAACTTAACGCAGGTAACGGTAGAGGATGCAGCAAAGGCAGAGCGTATGATTACTACCTTGATGGGTGATAAGGTAGAAGGCAGAAAGGAATTCCTTGCAAAATACGCAAACTTTGATAAGCGCGACGGCTTCATTGAAAGACGTAAGGAAACCGAAAAGAAGGAGGAAGAATAAGATGGCGAAAAAGAAAAATGAGCCGGAAATGATTGAACCGCAAGGTCAATTATTTGTTGAACCTCTTGAAAATGTATTGCATACCTCCATGCTCCCGTATGCGGAATTCGTTATCCTTGACCGCGCACTTCCTCGTGTAGAGGATGGCTTGAAACCTGTTCAAAGAAGAATTCTTTATACAATGAAAGAAATGGGGTTAACCCCCGATAAACCGCATAAAAAGAGCGCGCGTATTGTCGGCGATTGCATGGGTAAATATCACCCTCACGGCGACAGCTCCGTTTATGATGCAATGGTACGTATGGCGCAGGATTTCAATATGGGTAAAACCTTGATTGACGGTCACGGTAACTATGGTTCTGTGGATGGCGACCCTGCCGCTGCAATGCGTTATACAGAAGCAAGAATGCAACCCTTGGCGTTGGAACTTTTGCGTGATATTGATAAGCAAACGGTAACCTTCTCGCCTAACTTCGACGACAGCTTGGAAGAACCCGATGTATTGCCCGGGCGTTTCCCTAACTTGCTTGTCAACGGTGCTTCGGGTATTGCGGTTGGTTTGGCAACCAACATTCCTACCCACAACTTGGAAGAGGTAATCAACGGCGTTGTTGCCTACATTGACAATCCCGCTATTTCCTTGGAAGAAATGATGGAATATATCCCTTCGCCCGATTTTCCTACGGGTGGGGTAATTATCGCGAACGAGTTAATTCAAGCGTATAAAACGGGTCGTGGTAAAATCACGCTCCGCGCAAAAATTGCAGTTGAAAAAACGGATAACGGCAAGACGAATTTAATTATTACGGAATTGCCTTATCAGGTAAATAAAGCGCAAATGCTCCGTAAAATCGTAGATTTACGCGAAGAAAAGAAGGAAGAATTTGCAGGCTTAGACCATATCGCAGACGAATCGGATAGAACGGGTATGCGTGCGGTTATTCGCTTGAAGAAGGACGCAGATGTAGAAGCAACCTTAAAGGCGCTCTACAAATACAGCGACTTGGAAATCACCTTCGGTATCAATATGGTTGTAATTGCGGACGGTAAGCCTCAACAGCTTGGGCTTATGGAAGTAATTCGTCATTATGTAAAGTACCAACAAAAGGTCATCAAGCGCAGAACGATGTACGAGTTAGAGCAAGCGCAGGCGCGTTGCCATATCTTGGAAGGCTTAATTATTGCCGTTCAAAACATTGACGAAGTAATTGCTATCATTAAGAAATCGGAAAGTACCGCAGATGCAAGAATGAAGTTGATGGATCGCTTTGAAATTTCCAGAGAACAAGCGCAGGCTATCCTTGATTTGAAGCTTGCTCGTTTGACCAAGTTGGAAATTTATAAACTTGAAAACGAGTTAAAGGAATTGAAGAAGGAAATCAAACGCTTGACCGCAATTTCGAAGAGTGGGGATTTGCAGTTGCAGGTAGTTAAAGAAGAAATTACCGAAATTAAAAACGCATATCCTTCGCCTAGAAAATCCAAACTCGTATTTACCCGTGAAGAGGCGGATGATTTACTTGCAACTTCCAGTGAAAAGAAACCTGGCGTGTTTTGTACCCTTGTTTACACGGCGGACGAACGCTTTAAGGTATTGACGGGCAAGCAAATTGATGCGTTGAATAAGCCCTTAGATGGTAAATTCAAGCCTCAATTGATTGCGGAAAAAGTCTTGGAAACGGTAACGGATAAAAAGATTTTTGCGTTTACAAACTATGGTAACTGCCATAAACTTGATATCTATGATCCCGATTTGGAATGCAAGTTAAGTGACGAAGGCGTATCCTTGAAGGATTTGTCGGAAGATGCGGAGGCAGGCGAAAAGGTTGTTGCAATGTTTGAGGTTGGTGAACGCTTACCTTACGGACATTTACTCTTCTTCACCAAGAAAGGTATGATTAAGAAAACCGAATGGGCGGAATACGAGCAGCGTAAAGACAGTTTCCAAGCGGTTAAACTTAATGAAGACGACGAGGTTATCGGCGTAGAAGAAGATATGAACGAGGACGATACTATCTTGATGGTAACCAAGTTCGGTATGAGCTTGAATGCAAAGAAGGATGATATCCCTACGCAGGGTAGAATTGCCACGGGTGTACGCGGTATCATGTTGCAAGACGGCGACAGCGTATTGTTGATGCAACAAATCAACGATGAAGGCGAAGTAATTATTGCAACCTCGGAAGGTAAATTTAAGAAAGTGCTTGTTTCCTACCTTGAACCCACCAAACGTTACAAGAAAGGTTCGGTGGTTGTAGGGTTGAGTGACGGTGCAACCGTTTTGACGGCTTCGTATGTGACGGTGCCTTATATGTTGGCGGTAGAGGAAAAGAATCATAATGTATCGGAATTGTCTAGTGAGGATATTTCGATTATGATGCAAAGCTCTAAGGCGAAGAAGGTAGGCCGTTACGCAGAGGATTCTATTTTACGGGTTATCCCGATGACCTATAAAAAAGGGGACTAAGCAGATAAAATCAGTTATAAACCACGAAAAACCGACATATTATATTCCGTAACCATCTAACGGAGGTCGGGAATTTGTGGGAATATATTGAAGAAAGAGCAATAAAATGTGCGGAATATATCGTGGAGACGGGTGCAACCGTCCGCGCGTGTTCCGCGCATTTTTCTATCAGTAAATCAACGGTACATAAAGACGTTTCAGAACGGTTGAAGTATATCGATGAAGGATTATATGAGCGCGTAAGACAGGTGTTGGAGTTTAATTTAAGCGAACGCCATCTGCGCGGTGGAATTGCCACCAAAGAAAAGTATGAGTCGGGAAAATATAAAGGATAAAGCGAGAGGGGTTACCTCTCGTTTTTTATGTAATTTTGATTTTTGGGTAAAATATTTAAGAACATAGCATGAGAAGTAATAATATTTTACAAAAATAATAAAATAGGGTTTACTTTTTGAATAATATTTGTTATAATGTAAAAAAAGTAGAAAAATGTCGAAAAAATGATGAAAAAATGTAGGGTAACAATTACAACCGCGGTGGACGGACAAGAATATACAATGGTAAGAGAAGGGGAAATGGAGCTTTCCGCATCTTCGGCAATATTAATTTACCGTGAAGAAAATGCCGCAACGCGTATTCATTTTGAGGGTGAAACGGCAGAAATAGAGCGTATGGGCGATTATACGATGAAGTTGCGCTTGATGCGCGGTAAGATGACGGACGGTGAAATCGGAATCGGCGGTTCGGCAGGCGTTATTCAATCTTTAACGCACCGCGTTCAATATTCTATAACGGAGCAAGCTTTCTTGGCATCGCTTCGATACGACTTGATTATTTCCGGCGAAGCACAAAAGATGCAAATTCGCTTAACAGCAAGATATTTATAAGGGGTACGCTATGCAAATCACTTATCTTGGACATTCCTGTTTCTTGGTTGAAGGGGAAACGGGGGTAAAATTGATTACCGACCCATATACCCGTGTGGGGTATGAGCTGCCAAACGGGTTAAACGCGGATATTGTTTTGACTAGCCACGGACATTTTGACCATAATTATATACAGGCAATCGCAGGGTCGCCCATTGTGTTGGACAATGTTGGAAAATATGTCTTATCTGGGGTAGAAGTGGCAGGTTTTTCCAGTTGGCACGATCCCAAACAGGGCACTTTGCGCGGGCACAATGTAATTTTCCATTTCAACATTGATGGCGTACGCTTTTGCCATTTTGGCGACTTGGGCGAAGGATATAGCGAGGAGCTTGCAGGCAAGCTTTCGGATGCGGATGTTTGGTTGATTCCCATTGGCGGAACTTATACCATTGATGCTACGCAGGCTTGGGAATATATAGACA
This sequence comes from Candidatus Scatosoma sp., assembly GCA_045636845.1. Classification (GTDB taxonomy): domain Bacteria; phylum Bacillota; class Clostridia; order Christensenellales; family Borkfalkiaceae; genus Scatosoma. The sequence continues at coordinate 9,377 of JAZTYG010000104.1, read as the reverse complement.
AGCTTTCGCCGAAGGTTGTGATCCCGATGCACTATTTGCCAAAAGATGGGGCGTTGGATATTGCGCCGATTGAGAACTTTTTGGCGAAAGCCTCTACGGATAGGATAATTCCCTGTGAAAATGGGATATTCTCGTTGACGAAACAAGATTTAGCGGACTTAACAGGAAAAATAATTTATATGGAGCGCCGTAAATGATTGAAAATGTAAAAGAATACAAATACGCTTGCCGAGAATTTTTATCGGGCTTTGCGTTAAATGCGTTGCGTTCCTACGGTCGTGAAATCGGGGTATGCAATCCGACCAAGGATAAGAAAAAGAATGTGCTTATCGATGAAATTGTGGCGGTTTTGGCGGGGGAAGTGATGCCCATTATGCCTTCTACGCGCGGTGCACCCGTCAAAAACGATTTTGTTGACCCTAAACTTTCCGAAGGGATTGAGAAAATCCGCAAGCAGTATGTACAACGCGGTAGCTTGGAGGATACATTAGATCGTTTACGTGAGGTAGAGCAAAATCCTCATGTGTTAAGCGTGTCGGATTCTGGCGCTGCTCCGTTAGATCCTACTAAATTAAGCGAATTTTACAATGGACAGCTCGAAACTTTGAACGGCGTTTCGGTATTGTTGCCGTTAGATTGTACGGATTTTGACTCCAAAATTGTTGTTCCTGTAGAATTGATTCGTACCTATGATTTACGCGAAGGTGATGTTATTAGTTGCCGCGCGGCCATTTACCAAAATATGTTGGTTGCGGTGAAGATTTTTACCATCAATGGTTTGGATGTAGAAGGGTTCCGCCGTGGGAAATTTGACGGCAAGGTATGTTATCCCTATCAAAGGATGAAATTTTGTCAAAAAAATTCACCCAACACCATAGTAGCGAAGCTGTTAGAGTGGTTGGTGGTAGTCGGGAAAGGGCAACGTGGCTTAATTGTATCGCCCCCCAAGACTGGTAAAACGACGCTGTTGATGGATATGGCGATGTGTGCAAAGCGTGCAAATGATAATATTGTTGTGATTTCCTTGTTGGTGGATCAAGCGCCCGAAGCGGTTAGCTTCTATCGGGATATGGTGCATCCGGATAACTTGCTCTATACTACCTATGAGGATTCGCCGGAAAGACAAATGTTTGTCGCGGAATATGCGTTAAAGCGTGCGAAATGCTATGCGGAAAGCGGAAGTGATGTGTTATTATTGGTAGATTCGTTGAATGCTGTATCTAGGGCGTTCAATGAAACGGACGCGTCTATCGGCGGTAAAACGCTCGCTGGCGGCTTGGAAAGTAAGACGGTGCAATATTTGAAGCGGTACTTTGGTACGGCAAGATGCTTAGAAAAAGGCGGTTCGTTGACAATTATCGGTTCTTTGTCTGTGGATACGGGTAATCCTGCGGATGATTTGTTACGCGCGGAGCTTTCTCCTGTGTCGAATTTAGAAATCATTTTAAGTGAGGATTTGGCAAAGCGCAGGATATACCCTGCAATCGATCTTCTTGCAACGAGGGGTAAGCGTACCTCCACGGCAACTACTATACACGAGGGGATCACAAATGATATGATTCGCAGTGACTATTTGTCCGCTTTTGATACGGAGGATTTGTTTAAGATTATTACGAATGCGGAAAGTTTCCAAGATATGGAAACACAATTGTTCAAACAATTAAAGAGCAAGAAAAAATAAGAAAATAGGGGTAAAACATGGCTGTTTTGCCTCTTTTTTTTCGAAAAAAAATAATAGTATTTTATTTTTCAATAGCAAAAGCAGATTAAAAAGCTTGACCTGCTTTATTTTTAAGCCTTTTACAAGGGTGATATTTGCGGTGAGGTATAAGTTTTCCCTATACCATATCTTGTGGTCGTTTGCTTGACTTTAACACAATATATGGTATAATAATATGGCATTAATTGAGTGTTCGACACAATATATTGTGTTACAGGGTAAAAACCGTAAACAAGTGATTGTGGTAATGTCATATAATTACAGAGGAAGAGTGGGGTGTACGGAATGAAAGAAATGAAAATAATTAAAAGAAGTGGGGAAGAGGTTGCTTTTAATAAAGAGAAAATTGCAGAGGCGTTGAGAAAAGCAAATAAAGAGGTATTAGAGCGCGACCGTATTTCAGAAGGTGCGTTGAATGCAATCGTTGATGTTGTTACAGAACAATGCGCGGCACTTGGCCGATCGCCTCATGTAGAAGAAATTCAAGATATGGTAGAAAATCGCTTGATGGCGACGCTTTGCTTCGCTTTGGCGCGTAAATATATCACCTATCGCTATAACCGTGCGTTGATTCGTAAAGCAAACACGACCGACGCGCAAATTATGGCGTTGATTGAATCGAACAACGAAGAGGTTAAGCAGGAAAACTCGAATAAAAATCCTACGGTAAACAGCGTACAGCGTGACTATATTGCAGGGGAAGTTTCCAAAGACCTTACCCGTCGTATCTTATTGCCGAATGAAATCGTTGAAGCGCATGAAAAGGGTATTATCCATTTCCACGATGCCGATTATTTCGCGCAACATATGCACAACTGCGATTTGGTAAACTTGGAAGATATGTTGCAAAACGGTACGGTTATTTCGGGTACGTTGATTGAAAGACCGCATAGCTTTTCTACCGCTTGTAATATTGCTACACAAATTATCGCGCAGGTTGCATCTAATCAATACGGCGGTCAAAGCATTTCCTTGACCCACCTTGCTCCTTTTGTAGAGGTAAGCCGTCAAAAAATCCGTAAAGAAGTTGCGGAAGAGTTGAAAGATTTTAATGTAACGGACGAAAAGATTGCGGAAATGGCCGAAAAGCGTTTGCGTGATGAAATCAGAAGGGGTATTCAAACCATTCAATATCAGGTGGTAACCCTTTTGACAACGAATGGTCAAGCGCCTTTCGTAACGGTATTTATGTACTTAAACGAAGCGCGCAACGAAAGCGAAAAAGCCGACCTTGCTATGATTATCGAGGAAACCCTTCGTCAACGTATGATGGGTGTTAAAAACGAAGCTGGCGTATGGATTACGCCTGCCTTCCCTAAACTTATTTATGTATTAGAACCCGATAATATTTCCGAAGAACAACCTTACTGGTATCTTACCGAGCTTGCGGCAAAATGTACGGCAAAGCGTATGGTACCCGACTACATTTCCGAAAAGAAAATGTTAGAATTTAAGGTGGATAAAAACGGCGAAGGCCATTGCTTTACCTGTATGGGTTGCCGCAGTTTCTTGACGCCCTATGTAGATGAAGAAGGGAAACCTAAATATTACGGCAGATTTAACCAAGGCGTTGTTACCATCAACCTTGTAGATGTTGCTTTGTCTTCGGGTAAGAATGAGCAAAAGTTCTGGGAAATCTTCGATGCCCGTTTAGATCTTTGCTATCGTGCATTGATGGAACGCCACAACCGTTTGAAAGGTACGCTTTCTGATGCAGCGCCTATCCTTTGGCAGTACGGCGCGCTTGCGCGCTTGGGCAAGGGGGAAAAGATTGATAAATTGCTTTTTGGTGGTTATTCTACCATTTCGCTTGGTTATGCAGGCTTGTACGAATGTGTTAAATATATGACGGATAAATCACACACCGACGAAGATGCAAAACCCTTCGCGTTATCGGTTATGAAACATATGAACGATAAGTGTAAAGAGTGGAAGGCGAAAGAAAATATCGACTTCTCCTTGTATGGCACGCCGCTTGAAAGTACTACTTATAAATTCTCTAAATGTTTGCAAAAACGTTTTGGTATTATCCCTGGTGTAACGGACAAAAACTATATCACCAACAGCTATCATGTTCATGTATCGGAAGAAATTGACGCCTTTACCAAGTTGAAATTTGAGAGTGAGTTCCAACAGCTTTCTCCTGGCGGCGCAATTTCGTATGTGGAAGTTCCTAATATGCAGGACAATATTCCTGCGGTGCTTTCCGTGATGAAATTCATTTATGAAAATATTATGTATGCGGAATTGAACACGAAGAGCGATTATTGTCAAGTCTGCGGCTACGACGGTGAAATTCAAATCGTTCGCGACGGTAGCAAGTTGATTTGGGAATGTCCTCATTGCCATAACCGTGATCAAGCAAAGATGAATGTTGCAAGACGCACCTGCGGCTACATCGGTACGCAATACTGGAATCAAGGTAGAACGCAAGAAATTCAAGACCGCGTTCTTCACTTGTAATGAATTACGCAACTATTAAATGGACGGATATTGCCAACGGAGAGGGGGTGCGTATTTCCCTTTTCGTATCGGGCTGTACGCATCGTTGTAAGAATTGTTTCAACGAAGTCGCTTGGGATTTTACCTATGGTAATGTCTTTGACGAAACGGTGGAAGAGCAAATTTTAGTCGAGCTTGCATCCGATTACATCGCAGGGATTTCCTTGCTTGGCGGTGAACCGTTAGAACCATTAAATCAAAAAGCATTGCTTCCCTTCTTAAAAAAGGTCAAGGCGCAATACCCCAAAAAAACAATTTGGTGTTATACGGGTTATACGTTTGATGAAACGAGTGGTGAACTCCGCGAAAGCGGTAAAAATACCGAATACACCAAGGAATTGATTTCTCTTTGCGATGTGCTGGTAGACGGCGCATACATTGAGGAATTAAAGGATATTCGTTTGAAATTCCGTGGTTCGTCAAATCAACGCGTAATTGATGTGCAAAAGACCTTAGAGATCGGTCAATGTGTTTTATATTTAGAGTAATAGTGTGAAAAATCTGTCGCATACAATAGGGTATGGCGGCAGATTTTTTTCATAGAAAACGGTGGTGGTATATTGCGGTAAGTCAATGCCTGGTGGCATTTATAAGCGTTTGTATGTGCTATGCGGTGATGATAAATTACGCAACGCCTGTTTGGATCGGTAAAAGCTTTTACTTCGTTGTATCGGAAAATACACACATTGACGTGAGTACGCAGGAGATACGCTTGAATGGCGGCGCAGGATATTTGTTGGATTACGAAGGCGTTTCCTATGCGGCGTGGTCGGTATATTTCGACGAGGCGGATGGGTTGGCTGTGCAGGCAGGGATAAGCGAGGCAACCAAGCTAATACAATGCAATGTGGGATATCTATATTTCCAAACACGCGCAAAAAAAAGAAACAAGGGCGTGATACAAGGCGCATTGAACAGCTTTTATGGGTGTATAGATGTGCTTTCGCAAGGGCTTGCAAGGTTGGATGAAGGAATGGCTCAGCAGGCGTGTAAAGGCATTTTACGGCTCTTATATAAGAAATATGCGTATATGTGTTCGGTATATCAAGAAAGCTATCCGCAATTTTCCAAGGCGTGCGCGGCGATGCAAACGGCTTTGTCGGAGATTCTTACCAAAACCGTATATGGTAAGGATTTGCGGCATCTTTTATGCAGCGCTTGCGATGCGTATATTCGTATGGCTATGGTTTTTTCTTTATAGCTATTGACATAAAGGCGAAGGTTTGTTATAATGAAAAGAAAATAAAAGGATAAAGAGAATACGAATGAAAAAAGTAAAGCGTTTTTTACAATATTATAAGCCGCATAAAAAATTATTTGTTATCGATTTGATATGTTCATTTGCAATATCGGTATGCAATATGTTCTATCCGATGATTGCGCGAAATATTATGGACGATTATGTTCCCAACGGCAACTTGCGGTTGTTGATTGTTTGGGCAATTGTGATGGCGGCCATTTATGCTGTTAAGGGCGTGCTTACCTATGTGGTTGGTTACTGGGGACATGTGCTTGGCGTGCGGTTACAAGGGGATATGCGTAGAGATTTATTCCGCCATATCGAAACCCTGCCGTTTTCCTATTTTGATGAAAATAAAACGGGTAATATTATGTCGCGCATCTTGAACGATTTGTTTGAGGTTGCAGAGTTGGCGCATCATGGTCCAGAAGATTTATTTAATTCCTTCTTGTCGATTATCGGCGCAATTATAATGTTGTGCCTTATCAATCCTTGGTTGGGCTTAATTGTATTGTGCTATGTGCCGTTAATGATTCTTTTTGCGGCAAAATCCCGTATCAAAATGAGCGATGCCTTTGTGGAATCACGAAAAGAGGTAGCGGAGTTAAATGCGGAAATCGAATCTTCCATTTCGGGTGTGCGTATTACAAAGGCATATACAGCGGAAGGGGTAGAGTTTGAAAAATTCAACAATGTAAACGGTAGATTTAAGCGCGCAAGAGGACATGCTTATCGCGCAATGGGCGGTTTTCAAGCAGGTATGTCGATATTTAATGACTTTTTATATTTGATTGCGTTGGTATCGGGCGGTTTATTGTTTTTCTATGATAAAATTTCTGGGGCGGATTTCACCGCATATATTTTGTATGTGTCTATGCTCCTCGCTCCGATTCGTACTTTAATTCACTTATTCGAGCAAATTCAAGACGGTTTGACAGGCTTTGACCGTTTCTGCGGTTTAATGGATACACCGTCAGAATACGAGCCTGAGAACCCGATTTCTTGTGATTTAGACGGGGATATTGCTTTTGAAAATGTTAATTTTAGCTATAAGAGTATAGATGGAAAGGGCCACGGCGTATTGAAAAATGTTTCCTTTAGGGTGAAAAAGGGCAGTACGGTGGCGTTGGTTGGCTCATCTGGCGGTGGTAAAACGACCATTTGCCATCTTCTTCCTCGTTTCTATTATTGCGACGATGGCAAAATTACAATCGGCGGCAATAATATCAATGAAGTATCCGCTTTTGATTTAAGACAAAAAATAGCGGTGGTATCGCAAGATGTATTCCTTTTTGCGGGTACGGTTAGAGATAATATTTTATATGGCTCACCTGATAAGACAGAAGAGGAAATGATTTTGGCGGCGAAACGCGCGAATATTCATGATTATGTGATGACTTTACCGAATGGTTACGATACCGAGGTAGGCGAACGCGGCGTGAAATTATCAGGCGGTCAAAAGCAACGCATTTCTATTGCGCGCGCATTTTTGAAAAATCCGCCCATTTTGGTTTTAGACGAAGCGACAAGCGCGTTGGATAATATGACCGAGATGCAAGTGCAAAAGGCTCTGTCCGAGCTGTCAATCGGTAGAACAACCCTTGTGGTGGCGCATCGTCTTTCTACGGTGAAAAATGCGGATACAATCCTTGTTTTGACGGAAGGAGAAATTACCGAACGCGGTACACATGAGCAGTTGCTTGAACAGGGCGGCGTTTATGCGGAATTGTACAAATATCAATTCAAGGAATAAGGATAGGGAACGGAAAATTTAGAGAGAAAAAAATATTTATCGTTTATGGTATGGGAACGCACCTGTTGAAAATATTTACAAATAAAGAGGACCATTCGTATTAGAAATAAAAAAAGGCTAGTGTTTATAACTTACAAACACTAGCCTTTCACATTACAAAAATAAAAAACAAGCATCCAACGGATACTTGTTTTTTTGGAGCTACTGGCCGGACTTGAACCGGCGACCTGCTGATTACGAATCAGCTGCTCTACCGACTGAGCCACAGTAGCATTTATTTGCTTGTTCTCTCAACGACAGCTTATTTATTATACTTAATAAAAAGGAAAAAAGCAAGCGTTTTATAACTGTTTTTGAAAAAAATTTATCAAAACTTAAAAAAAAATATGATACTATACGCATTATACAAAAATTGTACGATTATTCGCAGGGGAATAGAGCAGGCTGTAAACGCTATCCGCGAAACGATCAATCTCGTAGGCTTGCTTTGCGACCCCTAACAATACATCTTCGTCATGTGCACGTGCAATGATAGGCAAGCTTGCGGCAGAAAGAGCGGATAATGCCTCCGTAGAGGTCTTTTTTACTGCTAAAACGCGAAGATATAAAGGCGTTTGAAGAGATTGTCGGATAAGGGATTCGTTGATTTTTAACAGGTTTTGCAAGGCGATTCGACGGATACGGGAAGAGGTATATCTTGCGGAGGTTAAGCTGTCTGCAAGGCAGCCTTCCAACAACGCTGCTTTTTTGAATGCGTTTTCTAAACCTTCCGTGCAATCGCAAACCTGCGCGATATCCTTTTCATTACGCGAAAGAATGGCGTATTTTTCCAAACAATCCAGCTTATCGCTCAACTGCTTGGGTACATCGTTCAAGACAAAGTTGGGCATGGTATTTTCTATATCGCTTCCCGCGGATATTGCTGCGCGAATGGCACTTGCGGAAGAAAATTTTTCCTTGATTTCTGTATCGTTATAACCACCCCCCACACGCTTGATGGGTAGAATGTCAATGCTTGCGTTTTTTGCCAAAATCGCGCGCGTGTATTCCAACCCAAGTATATTGTTTGGGGAGGTTAAAATTTCAATAGGGAGCACATTTTTCCATGCCTCTGCACGCGCTTTTGCATAACTCACGCCTTGCGCGGTTAAATCTTTGATTTTTTGCGATATTTCTTCGGGTTCGTTGTTAAAAAGGCGCGCCGCCTGTAAAAATGCGGTTTTATCGTCTGTTTCAGCGCCGAAACAAAGAGTGGTTATGGCAGGAATTTCGGATAAAATAGAGATTGCACCCTTTGCAAACAATTCCGCATTTGAGGTTGCAAATAGGGTAGGCAATTCCAAGACGATATCCGCGCCACCCAAAACGGCATGTTTTGCGCGTGTGAATTTATCGGCAACGGCCGCTTCGCCGCGCTGTACAAAATTACCACTCATGATACAAAGAATGGCATCTGCGCCCGAAAGGCGTTTCGCTTCCTTCAATTGATACAAATGACCGTTATGGAAGGGGTTATATTCACAAATTACCGCGCAAATTTTCATTTTATTTCTTTCGATTTCCTTTACATTGATTAAATAGTGTGCTATAATAGAAAGGATGGATAAATATTATCCATAGATATTATACACTAAAATAAAAAATAAATAAAGCGTTTCACAATAGAAGGAGTAAATTATGAGGAATATTCTTGACGAAATTAAGGCAAAAGCAAAAGCCCTTCAAAAAACGATTGTGCTTTGCGAAGGCGAAGATTCGCGTGTGGTAAAAGCGGCTGCGGATGCAACCAAAGAAAGCATTGCAAAAATCGTTTTGCTTGGTAACGAAGCAGAGATCAAAGCGGCTAACCCTGGTATTGATTTGACGGGGGTTACGGTTATCGATCCCTTGACCTCGGATAAATTGCCCGAATATAATGCAAAATTGTGTGAACTCCGTGCATCTAAGGGGATGACGCCCGATCAAGCGGAAAAATTGTTGAAAGACGGCACATATTTTGGTGCAATGATGCTTAAAATGGGTGATGTAGACGGTCTTGTGTCCGGCGCTTGCCATTCTACGGCAAATACCTTGCGTCCTGGTTTGCAAATTATCAAGACGGCAAAGGGGGTATCGTCCGTTTCCAGCTTTAACCTCATGATTTGCCCCCCTCAAGGCAATCA
>JAZTYG010000103.1:0-4811 GCA_045636845.1 Candidatus Scatosoma sp. | reverse complement strand
CACGGTTGAAGATAGAGCAGAAAAGCTTGCTGCAATCGCAGCAATGCTTCCCGCAGATGAAGTGGATTGCAAGTATTCTTGGGAAACTGCGCTTCCTACCGAATTAGAATTGAACAACGACCAAGTATTCACTGTAAAAGCAGAAGAAATTTTGATGGTACAGGCTTACGTAAGCGGCACCGCAACGGTGGTTGAACTTCCTGCTGGTTACGAATTTGCGCTTGTAAGCGCAATGCGTTTGAATGGTGAGTATTACGTATACTGGTATTATGAAGGCTGTGAAGACGCAACCGTAACCTTGAACGGCGAAGCAGTAGAATATTATTCCTTGATCGAATTCACGCCTTTCGGTATGTACGACTTCAAGTTCGTACCTGTAAATGCAACGGGCGACGTAACGATTACGCTTTGCGTTGAAAAGAACATTCCTGTGCCTCAAACTATGGTAGTGGGCAACAACGAAGTTGTTGTTGAAGACGCTTACGTAGGTCAGGTAATGGCCTATGTGGCAACGATTCCTGGTACGTATACCTTGACGGCAGGCGCAGGCGTATGGGTTGACCTTGCTACGTTTGTGGAAGGCGACGGCTATTATAGAGTTTATAATGCAATCGCTGACAACGAATTTACTTCCTACACCTTCGAAGTAACGGAAGCTGGTCAAGAATTCTTGTTCTGGGTATCTACTTGGGATGAAATGCCTGGTACGATTAACCTTGTATTGAACGCGCCTTTCGTATCGAGCGACCTTTGGCTTGGCGAAGACAACGCAATCTCTATCCCTGAAGGCAAGTATTTCTACTCTGAAATCTATGCAATGGCAGGCGGCGAATTCGTTGTTACTTGGACTGGCGACATCACTGTTGAAATCAACGGCGAAGCTGTAGAAAACGGCGCGACGGTTGAATTGATGATGGGCTGGATGGGCGGCAACGCAGTTGTGATTAACTCCGTAAACGGCGCAGCTGTAGAAGCAACCTTGAAGATTGAAGAATACAAGGAACCCGCAACGGAAATCACCCTTGGTGATGTAACTGTAAATGTAACGGTTGAAAACAATTACTGTGCAGGCGTTGAAGTTGTATTCACCGCTACCGAAGCTGGCGAATATACGCTTTCCGCGGCTGAAGGCGAAGCAAATGCTGATGTTACTTTGGTAAACGGCAACATTACCGAATGGATTGAAAACCTTCCTTACACCTTCACTTTGGAAGCAGGCGAAAGCATCACCTTCATCATCGCTACCAACAATGTGATGGTAGACAGCGATGAAATCAACCTCGTTCTTGCAAAGGTTGAAGACGAACCTGGTGACGAACCTGGTGACGAACCCGAAGAACCTGGTACGAGTGAAGAACCCGAAGAACCCGGTACGAGCGAAGAACCTGAAGAACCTGGTACGAGCGAAGAACCCGAAGAACCTTCGGACGAACCTACCGAAGAACCTTCTTTCCTTGATCAAGTTAAGGGTATGATCCCTGGTTGCTCTGGCGTAGTTGGCGGTATCGCAGGCGGCGCAGCAGCTCTTGGTCTTGCAGTAGTAGCACTTCTTAAAAAGAAGGAAGACAACGAATAATTCTCGTTGACAAAGACATAACTGTCTAAAAACGGATATCCTCGGCGCTTGCCGAGGATATCTTGCGTTTATTCGCTTGACGAAAAGATTGCAATATGGTACAATAGTTTACAATGAAACCAACGGAGAATGTTATGAGCGAAAAGATATTCAATGTAATCGATTTTGGCGCAATTGCAGACGGTAAAACCCTTTGTACAGCCGCTTTGCAAAAGGCTATTGACGAATGCAACGCAGTAGGGGGCGGCACGATTGAATTCCCCGAAGGTGTATATGTGTTATCCACCGTGTTTATGAAGAGCAATGTGCGTATTCACATCGCGAAAAATGCGTTGATTTTGGGCGCACCCAGCTTTTATGATTATGCGCCGCAGGAAAAGATAGATTATCCTTTATATCAAGACGCATCGCACAGCTATTTCGATTGCTCCATGTTCGTGGCAAAGGGTTGTGAAAATATTGCTATTTACGGTGAAGGCTCAATTGATATGCGTTCCGTTTGGGATGAAGATAATGTACGAGATATCGTACATAGAGGGCCGAAATGTATCGCGTTAAAGGAATGTGTTAATGTCGAAGTTAGCGGCTTAAAAATCGATAATGTAACCGATTTGGCGGTATATTTTGCAGGCTGTGAAAATGTAGACGTGCATCATTTGACTATGCGCGTGTATATTGACGGCGTAAGCCCCGACAATTCGAAAAATGTTCGTATTCACGATTGCGATATTGAGGCAGGGGACGATGCTATCGTGTTCAAAACCTCGTATACGCTTAATCGCTTGGGCGCTTGTGAAAATATCCGCGTGTGGGATTGCCGTTTGAAGAGCCGTTGCTCCGCGATTAAATTCGGTACAGAAACGAACGGCGGTTTCTACAATATCGATATCCAAAACATTGATATCCGCGAAACCCGTATCACGGGCATCGCGATTGAGAGTGTGGACGGTGCGATTGTGGACGGAATTACCATCAAAGATGTGCGTATGAAGAATGTTGGCGCGCCTTTGTTTATCCATGTTGGTAAGCGTATGCGTGGCCCTGAAGGTCGTGAAATCGGTCAAATCCGTAACGTAACCTTGGAAAATATCGTGGCGGAAGGCCCGTACGAGCCGTACGAGATTATCGCGTGGAACTACAACAGCTATGTGGCAGGGGATACCTTGCAAAAGCCTTGGGCGATGGGTATCTTTGAGTATTCCGAAGCGAAGGTATATGATCAAAACGGCGCTTGGCAAATTACCAGCAATGTGTGCGGTTTAGAGGGCAAGCCTTTGCAAAATATTACCTTGAGAAATATCTCGTTGCATTTGGACGGCGGCGTGCAGGAATTCGATCCAAATGTCCCCGAAGACCCGAAACCTTATCCCGAAGTAAATACTTATGGGCGTTTCTTGCCAGCAAAAGGTATATATTTTAGACACATTGACGGGTTGGTTTTGGATAACGTAAAGGTAACCTTTAACAAACCCGACGTGCGAGAAGAGTTTGTGTTTGATAGAGTGAAAAACTTACAAATTTTATAAAAGAAAAGGGGCAGGTATGCGATGAACATACCTGCCCGTTGTTTTTTATTGTGAAATTTTACACGATACCGTGCGCCATCATAGCCTCGGCAACCTTTTCAAAGCCCGCGATATTCGCGCCCATTACATAATTTCCTTCGTAACCGTAACGCTTTGCCGCGCTATCGATATTGTGATAGATGTTAATCATAATCGTTTTTAACTTTGCGTCAACTTCTTCACTTGACCAGTACAATCTACCCGACGATTGCGCCATTTCCAATGCGGAGGTAGCTACACCGCCAGCGTTTGCCGCTTTTGCAGGTAAATATACGGTATTTTTCGCTGCTTGGAAGACTTCGATTGCTTCCAAGGTGGAGGGCATATTTGCGCCTTCTGCAACATATTTGACGCCGTTTTTAACAAGTGCCGCTGCGCTTTCACCGTCAATTTCGTTTTGCGTAGCGCAGGGGAGCGCAACGTCACAGGGGATATTCCAAATACCTTTGCAACCTTCCACATATTGCGAACCAGGTACTCTTGCGGCGTACTCTTTAATGCGCGCGCGTTCAACTTCTTTGATTTGCTTTACAGTATCAAGCTGGATACCGTTCGGGTCGTAAATATACCCGTTAGAATCGTACATGGCTACGACCTTTGCACCAAGCTGTTGAGCCTTTTCGCATGCATAGATTGCCACATTACCGCTACCCGAAACGATGGTGGTTTTACCTTCGAAGGAATCTCCACGAAGACGCATTGCTTCCGCTGTGATATAAACGAGGCCGTAACCTGTTGCTTCCTTACGGATGAGCGAGCCGCCGTAGGACAAGCCTCTGCCCGTCAAAACACCTACATGTTCGTTGCGCAAACGCTTGTATTGTCCGAAGAGATAACCAACCTCACGCGCGCCTACGCCGATATCGCCTGCAGGAACGTCGGTGTCCGCGCCGATATGACGGTAAAGTTCGTTCATAAAGCTTTGGCAGAATGCCATAATTTCACGGTCGGATTTGCCCTTGGGGTCGAAATCGCTACCACCTTTACCACCGCCGATAGGGAGCCCCGTAAGGCTGTTTTTAAGGATTTGTTCAAGCCCAAGGAATTTAATAACCGAAAGATTTACGCAAGGGTGGAAACGCAAACCGCCCTTGAAAGGTCCGATAGCGCTGTTAAACTGCACACGATACCCCTTGTTCACATGCACATTGCCGTTGTCGTCCACCCAAGGCACGCGGAAAAGAATGGTGCGTTCGGGTTCGGTAAAACGCTCTAAAAGGGCGTTTTTTTCATATTCGGGATGCGCGTTAATAACGGGTTCTAAGGTTAAAAGAATTTCCGTTGCCGCTTGGTGAAATTCCTTTTCATTAGGGTTACGCTGTTTCAAATCGTCCAAAACTCTTTGTACGTAAGACATAAAAATTACTCCTCGTAAAATAAATTGCAAATGCTCATTTAATCGAAATTCTTGATGTATTTATCTTATCACATTTTTTTTCTTTTTGCAACATTTTATAGGGTAAAAACACAAAAAAGTATAACGAAATCTTAATTTTTTATCTATTTTTTCTTAAAAAATAACTTGTTTTTATATGTAATATAAGGAATATTTATATTACTGTTTATATTGTAGGAAATAAAAAATGCCTATCGATATAAAACCGAAAGGCGTTTTTGGTACTCCCGACGAGAATCGAACTCATAATTGTCCCTTAGGAGGGGACTGTTAT
>JAZTYG010000102.1:0-3426 GCA_045636845.1 Candidatus Scatosoma sp. | reverse complement strand
ATTCACGCGCAATATAAGCTATTTTTGAAGCTGTTAGAGAAAATTCACTTTTCCGACAACGATGAAATGTTTATTTGCGGTGATATCATTGAGAAAGGGCCGGAATCGTTGCGCCTTGCAAAATTAGTCTTTGAAACGCCGAATATACATTGTATTTGCGGCAATCACGAATATAGCTTTTTGAAGTATTACTGGTCGCTTATGAAAGACTCTCCCGATGACTACGGGAAACTTTTACGGCAGTTGCAGGCGTGGTTTCCGGAGGATGGACACCTGTTAGATTGGGACATGGTGGACGGATTTGAGGCTTTACCCTATTATATCGAACGCGAAGAGTTTATTTGTGTGCATGCGGGCATACCTTTGGATGAGGAGGGGCGGTTTATGCCTTGGGATAAGGTAACGATTGAGCAGTTGGTCTATGATCGCACCTTTAAGGAGCCGGATGTTTTACCGCGTGAAAAGAAATGCGTATTCTTCGGACATACCCCTACAAGCGGTGTAAGAAACGAGGAGAAAATCATTTGTTATCCCCGAGTGAAAAAACCGCATAGTATAAGTGATTTTTATAAGGTGCATTTGGACTTGGGTACAATGACAAGCGGTATGGTAGGTTGTATTTGTATGGATACAGGCGAAGAATTTTATGTGCAAAAGGAATGGCGTTAAATGCTGAATGAGTGTCCTTATACATGCTATAATAATGAAAATATTTCCATAAAAGGTGTAGCATAATGAGAAAAGGGAATCCCCTTACCTTACACCCCAACGAAATGTTTGGATTGCAGAATAATTCTTGTGAAAATCAAGACGGCCTAAATATGAAAAATTAGGCTGTTTTTTTCTTTGTAAGTATTGCTATTTTGCTTTTGGTGTGATATAATGTAAAATGTCAAACATTTTAACGGAGGAGATTATGAAAAAAATAGCGTTAGGGATTTTTGCTGTGATCGCTACTATTTTTGCCTTTGGCGCTTGTAATGTGCCCACCTCGGAAAGCGGTGAATCGGAAGGCTTTGAAATGAGTGAGCTTAAATCTGATGATTTGCCTTCGAGTGCGGTAACGGACGAAGAATCCCAAACCTCGGAAAACCCCGAAACCTCGGAAGCCCCCGAAACCTCGGAAAACCCCGAAACTTCGGAAGACCCTGAAACCTCGGAAAACCCCGAGACCTCGGAAGATCCTGAAACCTCGGAAGACCCCGAAGAAGAGGAGAAAACCTATCTTTACAACGCGTTTACTGCGGCGGAAATAGAATTGTTTAATACCTATGTTGGCGTGGTGATTCCCTTCTGCCCGAATAATGAATATTATGTGGAAGGCTACAACGAAGAAACCGATTATGAAAACGGTTTGTGTTTCTACACCTTTGACAACACGCAAGAGGAATTTGACGCATACCGCACGCTCTATTCGGGTTATACCTTAACGGACACCTATGAAGATCAATATGGCGATACCTGGTACACCTATGAAAAGGGTACTGTAATTGTGGACATGAGCTACTACTACGAAGACGGCGAGTACTGGTTGGTTGTGTGCGTATGCAACAATGAAGAGCTTGGCGGTGGAGTAGAAACGCCCGACGACGGCGATGAAGACGACGATGTGGGCGGTGAAATTGTGGATGACGGCACAGGCGTATATGAGGTGGATTTCACCAAGGCTACGAATGTGAAGGATGTTACCGACCAAAGCTATTACGTGGGCGGCTGTCCTACAACGGGCAAGGTAAAGGTGTTGGTTATCCCTGTGGAATTTAGCGATATAACAGCGGCAAGCAAGGGTTATACAACGGAAAAAATTGATACGATTTTCAACGGTGAAACGGGTACGACCGACTATTTCTCGGTTGCGGAATATTACAATATTTCTAGCCATGGTAAGCTGGATTTAGAATTTGTGGTCCTGGATGAGTGGTACCAACCGAGGAGAGATAGTGTCTATTATCAAAATGCTACGATGGATTATTACGGCGAGAATGTAATGATCGGCGACCAAAGAATCATGAATGAAGCATTGAAAGATTTGGAAGGCAGTATGGATTTGACGGAGTTTGACTCCGACGATAATGGTATCATTGACGCGGTGGTGATGATTAACACCTTAGAAATCAATCATGATTACGATTTTAACTGGGCGTATAGATACTGGAATATTTATACAGATGCCAACGATTTTTATTATGAATATGATGGCGTGTATGCAAATGATTACATTTGGGCGCCGTATCAATTTATTTTGGAAACCCGTCAAAATGGTACTTCGTATAGTGATACCACAATGAACCCTTACACCTACATACACGAATTTGGGCATATTTTGGGTGCGGACGATTATTATGATACGAGTTATTCGGGCAACAAAACGATGGGTGGTTATGATATGATGGACTCGAAGATGGCCGATCATAACCCTTATACCAAATTCAACTACGGCTGGTTGACGACAGCGCGTTTGATTACCGCAACGGACAGCGTGACCTTGACCTTGGAAAGCTTTACCGAAACGGGTGATGCGGTGATTATCGCAAACAACTGGAACGAAAAGCTCGGCGCATATCAAGAATATTACGTGGTGGTATATTACACCAACACAGGCTTGAATACAGGCAAAGGCGGTTTGTTTGATGAGGAGGGAATTTTGGTGTACCATGTCAACGCGACGCTTACCAAAGAAGTGGAGAACGGTGAAACCTATTACGACATAGCGAACAATAATACGGACGCATCCGATCCCTATGGTACAGAGGATAACTTGATTGAGCTTATAAAGAGCGCGGACGGTAACTATTTATTTACGGAATATGATAGCTTGAAAGCAAGCGAAACGCTGGATAGCGGTGAGAAAATTGCGTATGTATTGACGGTAAATCATATTACCGAGGACGGCGCAACGGTTACCTTTAGAATTAACAATTAAGGAAGAAAAAGAGATGAAAAAGCAAGAGATTTTTATGATAGGCAACGCGCATCTCGACCCTGCGTGGGTATGGTCTTGGCAAGAAGGGAGCTGTGAAGCGAAGGCGACCATTCGCTCCGCGTTAGATAGAATGAAGGAGTTTCCCGATTTCAAATTTGTTTGTTCGTCCTCGTCCGTGTATCAATGGGTTGAGGACTTTGACCCCGAAATGTTCGAGGAAATGAAAAAACGAATTGAAGAAGGTAGGTTTATCATTGTTGGCGGTTGGAAGGTGCAACCCGATTGCAACTTGCCCAGCGGTGAAAACTTTGCGCGTAACAGCTTATACTCTCAACGATATTTCTTTGAGAATTTTGGTAAAACTGCAAAGGTGGGGTATAATGTAGATAGCTTTGGGCATAACGCTATGATGCCGCAAATTTTAAGAAAAAGCGGTATGAAATATTACGTCTATATGCGCCCGATGGAATGGGAAAAATCCATGCAGGAGAATGTGTTTACAT
>JAZTYG010000101.1:0-6812 GCA_045636845.1 Candidatus Scatosoma sp. | reverse complement strand
CGCAGCATCTGCAGAAGGGCATGACAATGAAAAAAAGGGCTATTTACAGCTGCGTATGGATACCGCAGGTGAAACCTGGACAAATTCGCAAAATAATAAAACTTTGAGCGAATTGCCCAGCTCCGTTACGGATTATACTACGATTAACGGTAAAACCTTAAACGAATGGCAAACTGAATGTACAGGCGATTTGCCTATCATTGTTACCTTGCAGCCTGCAGGGACGTTTAGCTTTATCCGCGTATGGATCCCTTCGGAGTTTTTGAAACAAGAAAATGTAGTCTCTATGGGGGTTTTGGACGGTTGGGCGTTCAATGACGGCAAGGCAAATTATACCAGCCCTGCGGTTACATTCCTTCGTACGACTGGTGCGTTTGTAAATAGCAATACGATAACGGATGAAAAAGTAAACGTTTCGATTAGCGATGCGCGCATTCAAAACCGTCGTGACGCAAATAAGGATCGTGGCGCGGATTCGTACATCGTTGACATCAATATCGGTAAATCGGGCAGTGGGGAATATGATGCGATGTATAATAACTATCTCGCTGTTCGTAACGCAATTAAAATCAACGGTAAGTCGATTGACGAATGGAATACGCAGTTGATTGCAAAAGATCCGAGCCTTAACGAGCCTTCCACCTATACGGTTTTCCCTCAAAATTCTACGGATCCTGGACATAAGCCTTGGTTTGCAAAACCCATCGGGCTTTGGGGTACCAGCACGGGTTTCCGTCTTACCATTCTTCAAGCGGTGGCGGCTGCTTGGGAAACGATAGAAATTACCATTGATGAAACCTGTTGGCTCCCTGGTTCGTTTATTGTTGAGGAAGAGGTTTCCAAGGTTGTATGGACGCAAAAGGTTGTGGACGTTACAGACTGGCTTACCTTCTTGGATAATAGCCACAATGCGCCCGCGAATTGGGGTGAAACGAATCTTTATTATATTCACACCAACGGGAGAGCTGCTTGGACAAAGGATGCGCCTTTGGGCGGTTGTTTGAATGAACTTGACCCTACGGACGGTGGTGGAACCGGGGGCGGGCAAATCCAAATGAAATATATTTATTTCAATGGTACGTCCCTTTATGATATCAATAGAAATGATAACGGCACTTATGGCTCTACGCAGGGCAACATTGTAAACGGCTCCATTTATGCACCTATCTTTGCATCGATGAGTTCGGAGTCTGGTGCTTCGTTAAAATTGGCTGTGCCTACCGCGTTTACCAACGGTAAAACTGACCACGAAGAAATCATAATTAAGAAAGGCTTTGCTGTTTATGAAAACGGTACTTCTTATGTGGTAACGGAGGACGTTGTCTTTACCAGCGACGGCGTTGAAAAGCCCAACGGCACGCAAAACTGGGTAAATGCGGCTGATAAACCCGAAGTGGATGAACCCGAAACGAACGAAACGGAAGTTACGGCGATTATTACGATGGCGAATCGTATGGACGGTGGCAGCAACGAGAAATATATTGCATTCCAGCTTTCCAACTGTGACTATGTTGATGCGCCCGAGGGTGCAACTGTGGATGCAAGTGCGTTGCTCAACTATATTGATTTCGGCGGTAAAGAATTGACTGCTGCGCCGACGAATGTTTGTTTCAACAGATGGGGAACGACAAACACGATTGCGTTCAATATATCAACTATAAAAACACTTAATCAATTAAAAAATTTAACGTATATCACGATTAAGGCGGGGGCAAAATTCCCTGCGTATTCGGCGCAAGGCGGTGTTGGAACAGGCTACTATATCACGACGGAAGATGTAACCTTTGACCATGATTGCCCTAATGACGTTTGGACGCGTAGAAGCACGACCATTGCGGAATATACGGTAAGCTTTGAGGTGAACGGCAACATTACCGAAACGCAAACGGTGCAAGAAGGCGGTGTAGCAACGGAACCTACGGCACCTACGAAGGCGGAAGATGCAAACTACACCTATACCTTCAAACAATGGACATTGAACGGCGTAGCGTATGATTTCTCTACGCCTGTAACCGCGAATATTACTTTGGTTGCAGAATTTACGGCAACGCCGAAGGTGGTTGACGTGGATATTACCAACGAATTAAGTCTTGTATATCAAGGTGTCTTGACGAAAGGGGACGGTAGCCTTGTATATCCCGAAGGCCGAGTAACCTACTTGATTAAGACCACCAACAACTGCTGGACGACAGCACCCACAAACGTTGATGAGTTAACGCAAAAGCTGAGGGTAAACGATGTTTCTGTCTATAATTACAACAATCAGTACGGAAAAGACACGATTAAAATTTCCGTAGATACGGATGGCGGTAAGTATAGTTATATTCAGTTGCATATCCTTACAGATTCTTCTATCGCAGGTGTAATTACCGCAGGTGAAATGAAGAATATTTGGGTTAGAAAAGATTTCGTTATAACGGAAAACTATAAGAATTATAAGGTAACGAGCGATGTTCAATGGGTTAACTTGAATGGGGAATGGGTAGATGCAAGCAAAACCACATTCTTCGAAGCAAACGCGGTTAACATCGACAACCCTCGTATCGGCGGTGATAAAGGCGAGCTTTACATGGTGGATATTGTTTCCAGCGCTTGGAATATTGACTGTAATCAGTTCGACTTCATGGAAGGCGGTGTATTTGTTGAACATCGTAAAGATATTTACATAAACGGCAGTTCCATATATGATATCAACAAGGATACGGACGATAGCAAGTATGCGTACGCCACCTTCCCTATGACGGGGCATCAAGCTACGGATAAGTTCTCGGTTCCTATTTTGATAATAAAGACTGATGCGAATACGCTTACTCTTTGGATTTATAAAGATTATATCGAATCCATGGACGGTGAAATCACGATAACGCTTGGCGCAGGCTATGAGGGTTACACCAACGGCGCGCGCTTGCGTGAAAACGTAGACTATGAGATGACCGCGGAGGTATCGATCGATAACGGTATATCTTCATACGCCATGAGGGTTATCAAAGGTACACCCATTAGCTCTTTAGACTACGCTTATTTCCGTAACTTTGAAGGAATATGGTATAAATTTGTCGGTTGGCTTGACACCGCTACGGGAGAAATCCTTGATATGGAGATGCCCATCGATCGTGATTTAGAGCTCGAAGAGTATAGTGAAGAGTATGGCGGCGCAATCATTGAAACGGAAGTGCTTGGCGCTGTGCACCACTTAAAAACATATCGTGCTGACAGCTGGATGGTTTTTGCGTTGACTGAAAACGATTATCTTACGGCGAAAGCAACCGCTCCGATTATAACGGGCGAAGGCGACAAAAAGGAAAAGGCATATCAGCTCTTGGAGGATATCGGTTTCCTTGAAAATATTATTGTAAGAGGTAATATTAATATCCATAAGATTGTAAGCGAAGCAACCTTGTATGATATTTATAAGGCGCATGGCGCGCAAGAAACGCCTTATTTCAACCTTTGGGGTGAAATGGGTACATTTGCGATTCGTGTGCCCGTAGGTGATGGCGTACAATCGATTGAAATTATAGACGGTTGTCCTTTCCCTTCGCTTAATGGTGACGCGCTTTATATTGCCAAAGGCGCAACTTACACATTTAACGAAAATACGCAAATCTTTGAAAAGGATGAGCCGGAGGCGATGGATATTACGATGGCGGACGGCGCGGCTGTACGTTTGACAAGCGAGGCAGAAACCAGCGGTATCCGTTTTGAAGTAAAAATTTCCAAAGCAGATGTAGTGAAGTTGTACAATCAAAAGGCACAGGGCAGATACAGCGAAATTAAGTTTGGCGTAATTATTGCACCTACCGATTATTTGGTTGGCGGTCAATTTGAGCTTGCTTGGTTGAAAGCAAATTATAGCTGTATAAATATTACCTATTCCCTCGATGAGTTGTATCCGAATGGCCCTAATGGCTACCATAACTTCCCGAAAGAAGATGATAACTATTTTAGCTATTTCGGCTCTATTGTAAAATTAAAAGAGACAAACCTTAATCGTAATTTCTCTGCAATCGGGTATGTATATCTTTCCGACGGCGGTGAGGAAAAGTATGTTTATGCGGATTATAATTCTGCAAACAGCCGTTCCGCGGCGTTTGTAGCTAATGCGGCAATCAATGACCGCAGCAGCACGAAAACGGATATCTATACGCAACTCACGGAAAACAATAACTATTCCCCTTATACCAAGGGTCAACGCGATCGTTTGGCTGACTACTATATTGCTTGGGAGGATGCTAACCTTAGCGCACAGACCTTGACGGCTCTTGCAAATAAGCGCGGTAGTCAAACAGTGTATATAGAAAACGGGAAACTTGCAGGTCCTTATGTAGAATTGCATTATTCGACCAACGTAAATGTTAGGGGTGTATTCACTTACACGGATGGTAGCAAGACGGTAGATGAAGATTTCTACTTGCAGGCAGATAGCACGAAGCATAGACAATTCCTTGACCTTTTCCGTTACAATGGTGTGGGTTATCGTATGGATGCGAGCAACTTGACGATGGTTTCTATTAAGTTTACCAACGCAGAGCTTGATGAAAATCGCAACGCCCCTGTAGGCGAGGTAAAAGTAATTGCTTTGTATTCGAATGCTAAAACGATTGACACGAACAAGCAAGAAATTTACTTAACGGCTGACCAAAAAGACAAAGACGGTAACATCATCGGTAATGTCACCGTAGGTGCGCACCTTGGTTTGGGCGGCGCGCTTACCTACCTTGCAAAATCGGGTATCTATGAAGGCGTTATCGGCGGTGCGGATAATGCGGATGCGGGCTATGTTGCGATTAGAACGAGTACGGGTGAATTTGGTGCCAAGAATAAGTATAGAGACGGATATAATAAAACCGCAACGGAAGCAGGTTTCTACGGCGCAGACAGCAGTTTGCCTAGTGCTGGTGCGGTAAACCTTATCAACAACTTTGACGCAGGCCGTCAAATTCAGCAATCTTGGTATGCACAGGTTGGTGGATGGGAATATGAGAAAGATAAGGATGGCAATATCGTCAAAGATGAATATGGCAACGACAAAATAAAATATAATAATAAAGAGGCAAATGGTTATACGCGTGTATGGTGTACAACGGGCGGCGGCGAGTACTGGCCGTACAACCCTGTACAGGCAGGTGACGTTGTAAGTAACCCCTCGCAGATTATCGATTATGAAATTCGCAGCAACTATATCTATATAAAGGCGCGCGCGATGGACTGGGCTTATGGCGATACTGCTAACGGTGGTGTTAAAAACGGTGTAACAACCAAATCGTACATGGAAAACTACTACCGCTTCGATGAAAACGGTACCTTAATCGTAGATAACACCTTCGTTGACTGGAATGGCTTTACAAATTTGAAAGATACGAATTGGGCGTCTATCGAGCTTCCTGCGGTATATCCCGTTCACACCTTGAACCACTATGTATCCAACATGGACGGTGATGGTATTTGGGCGGATGGCGTAACAGGCTTGGAGGTTAGAAATAACCTTGGTGGCTGGACGAACGATAATGCTTTGGTACAGATTATTAATCCTGCTGACGGCACTGGTCACGGTAGGAAGATTGAAGACTGGTTCGCTTGGGCAAACGGCGGTGATGCAAACTCGTTTGGTATGGGTATGTATATCCCTAACGTAAACCGCTTTACCTCTGGTCGTTCGATTGCATCGACTGCCTACTATACTGGCATTGACTTCTTAAACGCAAATGCTTTGCCTGTTAAGGAATATGGGCTCTTGACTGACAAGGTATCCGACGCGGCAGAACGCGGTAATATCTTGGCGGATAAGGACTTGATGTCGAACATGCAGAAGATTAAGTACACCTATCAAAGTGCTTACGTACAGAACACCAGCTACACGGCGCCTGGCGTTGAAGTGCGTATGGAGGCATATAAGACCATCGAATACAGCTATGCAATTTGCTTGGGTACGATAGGTAATATCCGTGAAACGTTTAAGGACTTGAAAGACTCGAATAGAATTACCAACATGGGTAAGGGTTATGAAAGGGCAGGTCTTGACGCGTGGGCTCGTGCAGATAAGCCTTGGACGTATTTGACTTAAAAACTAAATAACACGAAAAAAGTCGTTACGGCATCGCTGTAACGGCTTTTTAATATTATAAAAAGAGGACAAGAGAGAAAAAACAGGGGGGGTGTGAAGCGAATCAACAGTTATAAGTGTAAATTTTATGAAAATAACGTAAAAAATTATCAAAAAAGGTGAAAAAATCTTAAAAAATAGACAAAATGTAGAAAAAAACAAAAAAAGCTTGCAAAGTTGACCCGCTTATGCTATAATGCATAATGTATAGTTATACATAAACGATTATTGTCGAAAAAATGAAAAAAGCAGCCCATGGGCTTTCTTGCATGCCCTAACGGGATGCAAGAAAAAACGATTAACAGGAAAAGAAAATAAAAATTTCCTATGTAACCCGTTAAAAAACTTTTTGTGTAAAGGAGTTTAGAAATATGGAAAAAATGGAATTAGAACAGGTGCGCTTGGCTTATGAAGCGCCGAAGCTTCAACTCATTGTTGTTGGCGTTGAGGATGTAATTCGTACTTCTTCCGACGCGGATGGTGGCGGCTACGGCGGCGATGACGGCTGGGCTTAATGAAGGAGGGGCAAAATGAAAGTTTTTAGCATGAAAAAGACGAAAGCAATCTTGTTGTCTGGGGCAGTGGCGCTTTTGGCGGCGGTATCCCTTACTCTTGGTTTTTCTTTGATGAATCCTGTCAATGCAAACGCAGCAACCTTGTTGCCTACCGATTACAGAACGGATGGCGCATCGGTGCGTGTTTTGACGAA
>JAZTYG010000100.1:0-10855 GCA_045636845.1 Candidatus Scatosoma sp. | reverse complement strand
GTGTAAGCGTGGATCGTGGTCATATAACCTTTCTTAATCTTGGAAAGCTTGTTCAAGGTGTTAGCCATAGGAGCAAGGCAGTTCGTCGTGCAGGAAGCTGCAGAGATGATGTTGTCAAGCTTGGAAAGGGTCTTTTCGTTTACGCTGTAAACGATGGTAGGAAGGTCGTTACCTGCAGGAGCAGAGATAACAACTTTCTTAGCGCCAGCCTTGATGTGTGCTTCGGATTTAGCTTTGGAGCAGTAGAAACCAGTACATTCAAGTACTACGTCTACGCCAAGTTCACCCCAAGGGCAGTTAACTGCGTCTTTTTCTGCATAAATTTTGATGGTCCTGCCGTCAACGGTGATGGTACCAGCTTCGTCGTTAGCGGATACGGTATCAGCGAGAGCATATCTACCCTGTGCAGAGTCATACTTCAAAAGGTGTGCAAGCATGGAAGGGTTGGTAAGGTCGTTGATAGCAACTACTTCATAACCTTCTGCGCCGAACATCTGTCTGAATGCAAGACGACCGATACGGCCAAAGCCGTTGATTGCAACTTTTACGTTTGCCATAATAGTGTTTCCTCCAATATATGAAAATTATTTTTTGTGACGATCTAATGCGCGAATTTTCAGCGTTTTTCCTTCAATCCGCTATTGTCCACTTAACATTGTATCACACTTTTTTCTTTTCGTCAATAATTTTGTGCGTTTATCGTAAAAATATTTTCTCGATTTTATTATGCACACTTTTTGAAAATTTCTTTCCTATTTTCCGTTTTTCCTTGTAAAATCTTATCCGCTTTCCCCCTCTATACGCACGCGCGTACACAAAAATACATATAAATATACATAGACCCTATTTTTTTCAAAAAAATAATGCAAAAGGCAAAAAAATTTACTTTTTTTTGTTGACAAACTATATTTTATGTTGTATAATAGCAGTACCATAAAAATTAAAGAATTACGCTTTTCGCGATTGCGATAAGGGTAAAGGAGGCAAAAAGATGGCAAAGGCAAAGAAACTCAAAAAAGCACAAGTTAACAACAGCGTGTTCACTGGTCGCTTGCTCAACCTTATCGGTACGTGGATCCTCATGATCCTCATCATCGCGATTATGGCTGGTGCGGCTGCTGCTCTCGTTGTAGTAGTTGGTGGCGTTGGTAAAGAAGGCACCGAAATGGGCATTATGCAATTCGCTCTTATCGCAGTAGGCGCTTTCCTTGTATTGCTTGGTCTTGCTTGGGCTGCTATTCGCTTTATGAAATGGGATACGAAACACACCATTATCAGCGGCAACAGCATCAAGTTTAACGGCAACGCATTCCAGCTTCTTGGTAACTGCTTCAAGTGGACGTTCCTTACGATCATCACCGTAGGCATCTATGCACTTTGGCTTCCCATTAAGGTTAGAAAATGGAAAGTTAAGCACATGGAACTTCAGCCCGTATACGGTTATGACTACGGTCAGGTTCACTTCTACAATTACTAATACATAAGTAGATGAAATTAAAGAGCTTTGGTACCAAAGCTCTTTTTTCATGCCCTTTTACGGTTTTCTATTTTTAATTATTTCATTATATTATACATTAAAAGCGTTACCCTGTTACAGGTAACGCTTTTTCTTTTAATCTCTTCTGCTTCTTCCGCCAAACAAAACCAACACCCACATTAAAAATCTCAAGAAATAAACAAGGGACGTAATCATCGATACCAAGTAAGTTCTTGCCGCTGCATCCAACATTTTGTCCGCGTAAGGGATTTCCTCTTCTTGTAAAATTCCCTCTTCCAACAACATTTTCTTCGCGCGCCTGCTTGCGTCTAACTCCACAGGCAAGGTTACAAAAGTGAACAGGGTCGATAAACCATACAACGCAACCCCAAGCAACGCTATGGTAAACCCGATATCCGTGCCGACAGTCAACCCCACGAAGATATCCAACAACAGGCCAACCAACACCATAGGCACAGCCAGACGGCTGCCGATATTCGCAATCGGAACAAGCACCGTACGCAGTTTATAGAACACATATCCTTTCTTCTTTTGCATTACATGCCCGATTTCGTGGGCAGCAACTGCAACCGAAGCAATCGACGCGTCGCCGTAAACACTTTCCGACAAATTAACCACCTTTTTCGTGGGGTGATAATGGTCGGTTAGTAAACCTCTTACGCGCCCGACGGTGATATCATTGATGCCGTTTTTTCGCAACAGCCGCACCGCTGTATCATACCCCGTCATACGAGAGGAGTTGGGCATTCCGCCGTACTTTTGATAGGCGGAATGTACTTTCGCGCTCGCGCCTGCACATAAAACCGCGCAGACAATCATCAAGACTATAAAAATTAAATAATATTCCGGAATCATTTTTTTCTTCCTCTATATAAGTATATATATATTATATACTACTTTTCGACATTTTAATCAAGTTTTTACAAATTGATAGAGAAAGGATAGAGGTCGGATTTTGACACACCGCGATCTTTAGCGGCGCGTTTTAACGCCTCTTTCTTATCCAACCCTGCCGCCATATAATGTCGAATGTGCTCCACCTCAGAAAGGGCGTTCAAGGGGCTTTCCGTTTCCGTTGCGCCCTCTACAACCAACACGTATTCCCCGCGTTTTTCACCGGGTAAACCGTCTTTTAAGGTGAAATTTATTGCCTCTTCGTGAATCTTGGTGATTTCGCGCACCGCCGCCGCTTTTCTATCCCCAAAAACCTCGTACATTGCCTTGATATCCTTGTCAACATCCTGCGGTGCAGAGTGAAAAGCAAGGGTCAAATCGCAATCCTTATACTTTTCCAAAAGGGCGCGTTTTTCGCCTGCTTTATCGGGTAAAAATCCGATAAACGCAAACCTGCCTGCCGGTAATGCGGATAAAACCAACGCCGCAACGAAGGCGCAAGCGCCGGGCAAGAGGGTGTACGGCTCGCCATTTTGCCGTAAAACTTCACACACAATATTACCTGGGTCGGACACCACAGGCGTACCTGCATCGGATACCACCGCCACCTTTTCACCCCGTTGTGATGCCGCCAAAATCTTTTCCGCCGCGTCCTTTTCATTGAATTTATGGCAGGCGTATAAAGGCTTTTTAATCTCATACGCATTCAAAAGCTTAATCGTATGACGAGTATCCTCACAAAAAATTACATCCGCCTCGCGCAAGGTTTCCAAAGCGCGCAGGGTAATATCTTTCAAATTCCCGATAGGGGTTGCTACAAAACTAACCATATCTTTTTCCTTATTTTACATTGTAGATTGTTTCTAAAAGTTCTGTGTGAGGCTTGCCGCCTTTTACTGCCTCAACCATCACCAAATATGGCTTCGCGCCATACCTGCCCCCCACAAATTGAATTTTCTTCACCTCTAACTTCGCCTCATGCAAGGTGTAACACACCTCCGTAAGACGGTCAGCACGGTGCAACATACACAGCCTTCCGCCAAATTTTAAGGCAAAGCTTGCCGCTTTTGCAATTTCTTTTAGATTGATGGTAAGCTCCTTCCGACAAACCGCTTTACAGTACTCATCGTTGTCAAAACCGCCGCTTTCATACGGGGGATTACACAGCACCAAAGAAAATTTTTCGTGATATTCTTTCGGGATCTCCTGCAATTTACCTTGCACAAAGGTAAAGTTATCAAAACCATTGATTGCTGCCGTTTTTCGCGAAAGAGCGCTCAATTCCTCTTGCATTTCGAACAAGGTAAATTGTAAAGAGTGTAACTTTGCACGGTTTAACGCGTAAAAATGAAAGGCAACAATACCGCTCCCCGCGCAAAAATCCGCCACAATATCATTCTTCTTTGCGTGTGCAAATTTTGAGAGTAAAACGGAATCGGATGTAAAACGATACAAGCGCGTATCTTGCACAATTTTCAACCCATCGATGAGCATATCTTCCAAAACCTCATATTCGCCAAGCGTTACAGGATTTTCCATCCGCTTTACCCCCTTCTTTTTATCCTTTTTAGTATAACACACGCACAGGAAAAAGTCAAGCCCTTCTTTTGTGGAGTGGAATAATTACCCATCAAAACCCACAAGCTGTTTTTGTGAATACTTTATCAACCTCTTTAGAGAAAAATTTAACAGAAATCAAGAAACGCCTCCCCTCGGAGGATATCTTGACCTATACCTTTGAAACGGCGGATAAAACCGCCTGCGCCATCATTTACGCGGACGGAATCGTCAATAAGGAGCTGCTCGGCGACCTCATCGCGCGTCCTTTATCCAAGCTTTGTTTACAAGAGGAAACTACACAAAAAAATAAAAATGAAGGGGGCAGGTATGCGTTGAGTTTGGAAATCATCCAAAAAGCCGCCCTTTTTCCAGAATTAAAAGAGCAAACAAAGATAGAGGATGCCTGTAAAGAAGTGTTAGACGGAAACAGCCTATTGCTTATCAATGGCATCGAGGTAGGGTTGATTGTCGGGGCGAAATTTATCCCCGTCCGCGCTGTTATAGAACCGCCCACCGATGTTACCATCAAAGGGCCAAGGGAAGGTTTTATAGAGGATGTGAAAACGAATATGGCGCTCGTGCGGAAACGCTTAAAAACCCCCAACCTTCGTTTTGAGAGTATGCGCGTCGGGAAAAACTCCGACACCATCGTTACCTTATGTTGGTTGGAAGGGACGTCGAAAGAGGGCATCAAAGAGGAAATCAAAGCAAAGCTAAAAACTCTGCAAATTGATTTCATTCCCGACTCCTCTTATATTGCGGCGTTTTTATCCCCACGAAAGCACTCTATATTTCACACCATCGGCACAACAGAAAAACCCGATGTGTTCGCCGCAAAAATAAGCGAAGGCAGGGTAGGGGTGTTGGTAGACGGGTCGCCCATCGCACTCACAGCCCCCTACCTTTTGATGGAAGATTTACAAACCAGCGAAGATTACTTCGTTTCACCTTTTGCCGCAACCGCCTTTCGTGTCCTGCGCGTGATAGCGTTGCTTATCGCGTTGTTACTCCCTGCGTTTTATGTATCCGCGCAACTATACAAATTACAGCTGCTCCCGCTAGGATTAACCCTCACCATCGCAAGCAGCATCCGTGAACTCCCCCTCTCGCCCAACCTTGAAATGTTCGTGGTGCTATTCCTCTTAGAAACCTTAAAAGAGGCAAGTATCCGTATGCCGAAATATGTAGGAATGTCGTTATCAGTGGTGGGGGCGTTGGTACTCGGGGAAACGGCAGTGTCAGCAGGTTTTTTATCAACGCCTGCTATTATCGTGGTAGCATTGTCGGGGATTTGTCTTTACACCGTACCCGACTTTGTGGAAACCGGCAGCCTGCTTCGATGGCTGTTTTTACTCGTCGCAGGCAGTATCGGCCCTTTCGGTATTGTATTAACGGCGGCATTTTTGCTGTGTTATTTGCTGTCCACCGACAGTTTTGGCACACCTGCTCTTGCGCCGTTTTCACCATTAAACCGAAAGGACTTGCGTGACAGTATTGTAAAATATGACACTTTTACCTTGTCTGAACGGCCACAAATCTTTCGCTTGAAAAATAAAACACGGCTTGCGATACAGCCCGAAAAAGAACAAAGAAAGGAGGAAAGAAAATGATAGCCAAAACCAAAAACCGCGTTTCTTTAAGCCAACCCCACCAGGTATGCAGTAGACAAATCGCGCTCGCGGCCGCTTTTTTATTGCCTGCGGCAAAGCTGTTAGAAGCTCCTTCCATCTTGGCAACCTACGCCGCAGGGGACTTGCTTTTACCCGCCTTTCTTCATTTTCTCGTACAATTTGCGGTATTATCTGCTCTTATTTTCGCTGCGTCAAAATCGGAAAAAACGCTCTTTGAACGATTAAAGCAAAGGCTTGGAAAATGGTCAATTATCTTTTACAGCTTATATGCAATCTACTTTCTCTTTGCGGCAATTTTACCTTTGTTGGATATGGAAAAATTCACTTACGCCGCTTTTTTCGACACCTCACCCACCGTTTTTGCCTTTGTTGCCTTTTTTGTGTTTTCAGGTTTCTTATGCGCGAAAGGGTTGAAAACTTTAGGCCGAGCCGCTGACCTGTGCCTGTTTTTATTTCTCATACCCTTCCTTGCACTTATCGGAATGTCCTTGTTTACCGCCGACTTTTCCCACCTTTTACCTCTCTTCGGAAAGAAATTTGGGGATACCATGTATGCGTTCACGCGTACAACGCCCCATTTTTCCGATGCCGTATTGCTTTTGCCTTTAATCGGAAACCTGCGATATGAAAAGGGGGATGGGGTGAAAATTTTAGGGGGCTACACAGTCGGCGCGGTTAGCACTTTACTCTTTATCGCCACCTTCTTTGGTATCTATTCTTCCATAGCGCCGAGAGAACATTACGCCTTTTCTAAAATAGCGGAATATTTCCCTGCTTTGTCGATAATCGGACGGGTTGACTTGCTGTTTGTTTATATGTTGACCATTGTGTTGTTGATTTTTACCGCTATGCCCCTGCAATACACCACACAGCTTATTTGCGACGGCTTCCATATCAAAAGCGGTGTTCTCGTATCCGCCATACTCAATGTGGGGGCGTTGCTGTTTTTACTATTTGCAAACCGTAGATATAACGCCTTTTATGCCCTTATTGGCGAAAAATTACCATTCATTTTTTGGCTCATCGCAGACATGCTACCCCTCTTTTTATTACTTTTACCAAAATCAATAAAAAAGAAGGGGGATCATCATGCGTAAATTTTTCTTAAAAAACACCGTTCGTTACTATCTCCTCCTCGCGCTCATTTTGGGTTTTTTATTCCTTTCCAACGACTTTGGTGTGACGGATGTACAAAAAACTGCGATCGTGATGGCGGTAGGTATTGACCGACAAGAGGACACCTTCATCGTTACCTCGCAGGTAGCAATTCCGCAATCTTCCAAACAAGGAAAAGCCTCTGAGGCGGTACAAATTGTCAGCCGCGGAAAGACCGTAGGTGAAGCCTTTGACGAAATCAATGCAAAAACGGGTTGGTATCCGAAACTCGTCTTTTGTGATTTGATTTTGTTTGGTGAAAGTGCAAAGGCTGCCGATATCTTCGACGCCCTCGATTTTTTCCTGCGCGACGAATATCTTTCCGAAAAATGCCGTCTTGCCGTATGCAACGGCACAGCAAAAGACCTGTTAAACACAAGCGCCCTGGTCGATCCGTCCAGCTCAACCGCCATGAAAAAGGTATTATCCTCCCACTCGGAACGCGTGGGTACCGTACTCCCCACTACCTTGCGAGAATTTTCCATCAGCTATTTTAGCGAAAGTAAAAGCGGCTACCTTCCCATTTTGACCACCGAACCGCAACAGGAAAAAATCGGAAAAAATGACAGAGAGCAACCGCCAAGCGACAGCCAAGATAATAGCAATTCAAGCGTAAACGAGAACGAAAAGGGTAGCAAGAAAAGCGAGGACAAGCCCGTTTTTAGCGCGAGGGAAACCGCCCTGTTTTTTGGAGGCAGGTGGGTGGATACCCTCACCCCCAACGAAACCTTCGCTCTCGCCAGCGTATTGTCAAAGCTCCGCCTTGCTTCTTACACTCTACAAGCTTACGACAAGGCCTGCACCTTAAACATTCGGCGCAATTCCCCTGCTATAAAATTGCATGCGGATAAGGACGAACGTTTTACCTTACAGGTGGAGGTAGAGTGTACGGCAGGGATTTTGGATTATTCCAAATCGCAACCCATTGACAAGATCGGGGATGCAGGAGATATACCCAAAGAATTTTTTTCAATAGCGGAAAAACGATTAGCCGCGGAAATTGAAGGGGTGTATGAAAAATGTAAGGCGGCGAATTGCGACCTGTTTGGCGTAAAGGAGCGTTTAACAAAGCACGGAAAACGCCATCTTCGCGCACAGGCTACACACCCCCTCGATAGCACGAGGGTGCAGGTTTCCGTCCGTTTTAAGAATGTAAGATAAGCGAAATTTGTATATTTCTCATTGTGGATAAACGTGGATAACTTTTGCATTTTTTCAAAATAAACAAAAGTTTGTGGATAAATCCCTTATTTTTTAACGTGTTACTGCCATTTTTTCACGAATTTGGCGGTTTGAGAATGTTAAAATGTTACTTATCCACAAAAAATATAAAAAATATTTTCGTGTAGAAGTTAACAAAAGTGTGTAGTTATCCACAGGATTTGAGGGTTTTTTCAAGGTTTTTTCACCTTAAAATGCCTGTTTTGCTTTTCTTGATTTCCCGAAAGGTTAAAGTTATCCACATTATTTTCAGGTTTCTCGTGGATAACCCCCATCTCTCCACATTTTTATAAAAACCTACGAATAATTCCGTTTTGGGGGCATATTTTATGCTGTATTTTTGCATATTTCGACATTCTTCGTCTTTTTATTTGTGGATAAAATAGCAGGGAAACTTTTTCCTCACTTTTTCAAATTGTGGGAAAATGTTGATAACTTTTCCACAGAAAAACAGCGGCCGCCGCACAGGCAACCGCTGCTTTTTTTACATTTTTACAAGCATTATAAGAACCAACCAAGCATCCAAACAATGGGGTTGTGGTTGTACAGCACACGCAAGATAATGCTACTGTTGAAGAAGGTAGCCAAGCCCTCCGAAGGGATCAAGGTCAATACGGAAATGATAACGCTGATCACAAACAGACCTTCGATTAAGCCAAGCAATATACCAAGCCATTTGTTGATTTTGCCGAGCAATTTAATTTTGTTGAAAATTGCGGTAAGAACTTTACTCAACAGCTTGCACACGACCTTTAACAAGAAGAACAATGCAAAACCTGCAATCAAGGTGCAAAGCAATTCCGCCACAGTTGAACCCGCCAAAAACGCAAGGGTTTTTCCTGCAAAATCACTGCTGTACTTTTTCACAACTAAGGTTGCGATAATGGCAACCAAATCCTTGGTTTGCAATAACGATTTAAGATCGTCACCTTCGCTGAGTGGAATGTTGAACCCTTCCGAATTTGCAAACATTCCTTCAAATTTTTCGGTAAGTATATCCAGCAAGCCAAACAAGCCACCCGTTGCGGTTACCGCCACCTTCGCCAAGGTCACCGCCGCAATCAACGCAACGATACCCGACGCAAAGTGGAAAATCTTTTTCACAAAGCCTCGTTTTCCGCTAATAAGGATATGGATGAGCAAGCCAACCAAAATAACGGCATCTAAAATGTACCCAATATAGCCGTTAGCGCATAAAGCACTTGAACTCATTACAATCTCTCCTTTATGTATATTATATATTGTATAGCTTATTATAGCATATCTTTTCCCTTTTTTCAACTGCTTTCCAAAAATTTTTCCTGCGTTTTTATAATTTATGCGGAAAAGGTTTATTTTCTTCCCTTTCGGTCAAAACTTACAAGGATAGCAATGAAAAACGAGGGAACGGGTTATGGAATTTGCATTTCATATATACAACAAAATGGCAGCAGACGGGGTAGCCATGGCAACGGATAAACTGTTGAAACTCTACCAAAACAAGAAAATGCAGGGGGCAGGTATGCATTCACCGCAAAATATCACCGAAAAAATGCCTGTGGTAGTGTGCATCGGCAGCGACCTTGCCATCGGCGACAGCCTTGGCCCTGTGACAGGCTCGATGCTAAAATTCAAAACTCAGGGCTTAGGCTTTTTCCTGTACGGTACACTTTCCACACCCATCACTGCAAAGGAAATTAAATATATCCGCACCTTTTTGAAGGAAACGCATCGCGGCTGCCCCGTGATTGCGGTGGATGCGGCGGTAGGGGATGCAGGGGATATCGGGCTTATCAAAATCAACGACACCCCACTCCTTCCCGGCGCAGGGGCAAACAAACAGCTTGGCGCCATCGGGGATATTACCATAATGGGAATTGTAGCGGAAAAATCGCTCGCAAATTACGGGCTTTTGAACTCCACACGATTGAACCTTGTATATAGCATGGCGGAAATCATATCCAACGGGCTTTCTTCTTTACTGTGGGAACGATGCAATCGTGAAAATTCCACAAAAAACCAGGCGTAATTTATTGACACGCATCTTTTTTTATGGTATAATTTCCACCGTTGGAAGGTTTTCGGCAAACACTTCCATGGGCAAATTGCTCGACTAAAAAAACCGAGGTATCACAAATGAAAAACTTTTTCACGACCAAACGACTTTGTCGCGCAGGGGTTATCGCCGCGCTTTATGTGGCGCTGACCTATGCGTTTGCGCCCCTCGCCTTCGGACCTTTTCAAATCCGTCCAGCGGAGGCGCTTTGTATTTTACCCGTCTTCTTCCCCGAAGCCATACCCGCCCTATATATAGGCTGTATGCTGTCGAATTTGGCATCCCCGTACTTTATATATGATGTGCTAATCGGCTCGTTGGCGACCCTGTTTGCGACATTGAGCGCGTACATGGTAGGCAGGTTTATCAAAAAAGAGCCTTATCGGTTCATCCTTTGCGGCTTACCCACCGTCCTGTTTAACGCCTTTTTAATACCGCTTATTATCGTATTTTTATGTGGCGGAGCGGAAGGCTATGAAACCGCTACTGCGGCTTATTTTATGTTTGTTGGCTCGATGGCATTGACGGAAGCGGTATGGGTGTACGCCATCGGCGCACCGCTGTATTCTACCGTAAAACGCTTACAGGACAAGAATTTTGACCTGTTCAAATAAACCCCTTCACATATAAAAACCAGACCCAAAAAGTCTGGTTTTTATTATACCTATTTACACCCACGAAAGGGGTATTACGGCAAAAAGAAAAGCTCCGCATCAAGCGGAGCTTTATTATCTTTTTTATGTAGCCTTACTTTTTAGGCATTTGAGATTGACCTCTCATTGCGCCGTAGTAGTACGCAGGATAGCCGCCCAAAACATGTCTGTACATTTGAGGATACATCTTGTAAGGGGACATCATGTT
>JAZTYG010000099.1:0-3685 GCA_045636845.1 Candidatus Scatosoma sp. | reverse complement strand
CGTTGCGAAATTCTACATGGAATTCATCTGCGATGAATCCTGCGGTAAATGTACCCCCTGCCGTATCGGTACAAAGCGTATGCTTGAAATCTTGACCAAGATTACCGACGGTAAAGCGACCATGACCGACCTTGAACAGCTTGAAGATTTGGCGGAAAATATCAAGAGCAACTCCCTTTGCGGTTTGGGTCAAACGGCACCCAACCCCGTATTGTCCACCTTGAAACATTTCCGCGACGAATATGTAGCGCATATCATTGACAAAAAATGCCCTGCGCACGTATGTA
This sequence comes from Candidatus Scatosoma sp., assembly GCA_045636845.1. Classification (GTDB taxonomy): domain Bacteria; phylum Bacillota; class Clostridia; order Christensenellales; family Borkfalkiaceae; genus Scatosoma. The sequence goes on along the minus strand of JAZTYG010000099.1, from coordinate 3,398 downwards.
AGAACTTGATGGAATATCGCATCGAACAAGACAAATGTTTCGGTTGCGGCGTTTGTGCGAAGGCATGTCCTACGGGCGCGTTTGTGAAGACGGATTATATTGCGCCTGGCAAGAGATTGCCTGCATACACCATCGATCAAGAAAAGTGCGTGAAGTGCGGTATGTGTATTGCAACCTGTAAGTTCAAGGCAATCGTGAAAAAGTAAGGTGAGGTGTGATTATGGCGAAAGTAAATATTAAAATTGAAGGTTTCCCTTTTGAAGTAGAAGCAGGCATGACCATCCTTGACGCAGCGAAGAGCTGCGGCTTTGAAATCCCCTCCCTTTGTGCATTCAACAATGGCGAATGTTCCAAAGGTTCCTGCCGTGTTTGCTTGGTAGAAGCAACGGGCGCGAGAGGTTTGGTTGCTTCCTGCGTATATCCCGTAGCGGAAGGCATGGAAATCACCATTTCCTCCCCCAAAGCAACGGCAGCAAGAAGATCCTCGGTAGAACTTCTTCTTTCCAACCACAACAAGAACTGCCAACAATGCGAAAAGAACGGCAAGTGTGAATTGTTGCACGTTGCAAAGGTAACGGGCGCGCGCGATGATATGTACGCAGGCGAACAAACCCCTACCACTTTGGATAAATTAACCCCTTCCATCGTAAGAGATACTTCTAAATGTATCCTTTGCGGCAGATGCGTAGCAAGATGTAAAAATGCACACGGCTTGGGTATCCTCGGCTTTGAAAAGCGTGGTTTCAACACCATCGTTGCACCCGCAGAAAACAGAAGCTTTGCAAACTCCCCTTGTATCTTGTGCGGTCAATGCGTAAGCGTTTGCCCTACGGGCGCACTTATGGAAGTTTCCGAAATCGAAAAGGTTGACGCGGCAATGAAGGCAGGCAAGTATGTGGTTGTACAAACCGCACCTGCTGTACGCGCGGCGCTTGGTGAAGAATTTGATATGCCCATCGGCAGCTTGGTAACGGGTAAAATGGTTGCGGCGCTGAAACGCCTTGGCTTTAAGAAGGTATTTGATACCAACTTCGCGGCTGACCTTACCATTATGGAAGAGGCAACCGAGCTTTTGGACAGAGTAGCAAACGGCGGTAAATTGCCTATGATTACCTCCTGCTCCCCTGGTTGGGTTAACTATGCAGAATACAACTACGGCGATCTTCTTCCCCACCTTTCTTCCTGTAAATCCCCCCACGAATTGTTCGGCGCGATTTTGAAGAACTACTACGCGGCAAAGAACGGTATCGACCCCAAAGATATGTTTGTTGTTTCGATTATGCCTTGTACGGCAAAGAAATCGGAAAAGGCGCGTCCTGAATTGTCCGTAAACGGTTTGGCAGACGTTGACGCTGTATTGACGACGAGAGAGCTTGCAAAACTCATCAAGCGTTCGGGTATCAACTTTGTGAAATTGCCCGATGCGGAATTTGACAACGACATCGTTGGCGATTACACGGGCGCAGGCGTTATCTTCGGTACGACGGGCGGCGTTATGGAAGCAGCTCTTCGTACGGCGGCATTCAAATTGACAGGTAAAGAACTTGAAAAAGCGGAATTGACAGCAGTACGCGGCTTTGAAGGTATCAAGGAAGCGGCTTACGACCTTGGCGGTATCACGGTGAAAGTTGCCGTTGCACACGGCATGAAGAATGCGAAGGTATTGCTTGACGATATCCGCGCTGGTAAGAGCGAATACCACTTCATCGAAATCATGGGTTGCCCTGGCGGTTGTATCGCAGGCGGCGGTCAACCTTACGTAAGACCTTGCTTCTTGCCCAACGAAGATGCGGACATCTTGACGACCTACAAGGCAAAACGCGCGGCGGCGTTGTATCAAGAAGACGAATCCAAAGCACTTCGTATGTCGCATAAGAACCCTCAAATCATTGCGTTGTATGATGATTTCTTGGGTGAACCTAATTCCCACAAGGCACACGAATTGTTGCATACGCACTACACCGCAAAAGAAAAGTTTAACTAAAAATTAAAAGCCGCGCTCCTTTTACGGGGCGCGGTTTTCTCATACAAAAACACGGTTGTAAATAACAACCGTGTTTTATTTTACTCTATTTCCACACAAACGTTTTCGACCGTGATATCGTCAATTACGTCAAAGGTATTCCCTTTGTCTTTCGCGCGGATTTGCAAATTTTTCAGCGTGAACGCAGACATGGTATATTGCTTCTCGTCTTTATAAACGTTAAAGAAGGTATCGCAGGTACATTTACAATCCCTTATCGTTACCCTTTCTACCTTCGATATGGGCTTATCCGTGCGCCCTTTCAGGTCGAAAAACTGCGTCCAGGGATTGACGTTGATAAAATCCCCCTCAATCGTCCCTTCCACGTCTTCCACCGTGATATATTCGTAATGCTGAGGCGTGTCAGGGCGCAGTTTCAAATGGAGCAACTGCATAATGCTATTCACACGAATACGGCGCACCAAGATATTGCGGTTATGTACCGATTCTGACCCGCAGGTCAAACCGCTGTGGCAAAAACCGTAGGTGCAATCCTCAATCAAGATACGCTCGTTTGCGCCATTTTCCCCTTCCTCGTCCGCCCAAGGGCCTTTCCCACCCTTCAAAACAACGGAGTCATCATTGACCTCCATATAACAATTCTTCACCAAGACATCTGTGCATACGTCAATATCAATCGCGTCCGAGCTGGGGGCAGGGATAGGTGCTCTCGGTGCAAAAATATGGCAACCGATAAATTTCACACGTTGACATTTGTAAATATGGCTTGTCCAAAAGGGGGAATTGTGCAGGCGCACGTCCGCAACCAAAACGTTGCTACAATTAGACAAATACACCAAACGGGGGCGTTGTTCGTCCTTGTTTGTGCAGTTCGGGTTCCATTGTCTGCGGCGCCAAAAGGCTTTCCAAGCGCGTTCGCCGTTGCCATCAATGGTCCCTTTTCCACAAACCACAAACCCGTCCACCCCGTCCGCGTTGATCAGTGCAGGGAAATATAGACAGCTCTCCCCTTCAATACGCGTATCGCAAACGGGATAATCGGCTATATCGTCACTCCCTTTCAAAACACCGTTTTCCGCAAGGTAAAGGTGTACGCCTTGTTTGAAAAACAGCGCGCCCGTATAATAGACGCCTGCTGGTACAACCAACACGCCGCCGCCCTCTTGCGCAATGCGGTCAATCAATTTTTGCAGGGTTTCCGTATGGATTTTCCCATCGTCCGCCACGCCGTAATCGGTGATTACATACCCTTTCCCTAAACTTTCCAAGGACGGAACGTCCGTTTGGTAAAACCAAGGCTCAATCGGCGTTCCATCAGGGAAAAATTCTTCTCTTACCCCGTTCATACTGCTTAAAATCCTTCAAATTCGTTGTAGAAACCTGCCTTTTCCATGCAAGCCTTGTACTTTTCGTA
>JAZTYG010000098.1:0-5715 GCA_045636845.1 Candidatus Scatosoma sp. | reverse complement strand
ATTGCCTATTGTCATAATTTTACCTCGCTTGTTTTATTTATTGATATTATTATACACCCATAATAAGGTATTTTCAACCAAAAAAAGCGCAACTTTAGTTTACATTTGGCATATACTTGTTGCTTTTGACATAAAAATCGGTAAAAATAAAAAAAGAGCCGTTTTTAACGGCCCTTTTTTGCTTATAAGTTCTTTTCTACAAACCCTTCCAGCATAGCTTGAGGTACAAATCCAAGGTTGCTGTCAATCGGTTGCCCTGCCTTGAATGCGATAATGTTAGGGATAGAGGTGATGCCGTATTTAATTGCGGCAGGCTCGCTTTCCTCTTCATCGATATTGATTTTTGCAAAAATCGCCTTATCCTCGTACTTATCCGAGATTTCCTCAAACACAGGCGCAAGCATACGGCAAGGACCGCACCAGCTTGCCCAAAAATCGCAATACACCGTCTTGTCCGTGCTTGCAATCAATTCTTCTAACTCTTTCGCATTTACATATTTAACCATATGATTTCCTCCTTATGTAACGTGTTTTATGTCTTATTTATTTTGAAAATAAGCCACCATGTCCGCAAACATTACTGATTCGCTCTCACCGTTTGCCATGCACTTCACATTCGCTTTCCCTTCCGCAAGCTCGTTTCCGCCGATTACGGCAACGTATTTCGCGCCGATTTTATCCGCGTACTTGAACTGCGCCTTTACCGAACGTTCCATGAGGTCCACCTCCGCATTCACACCGCTTAAACGCAATTCCGATGCCAAAGCAAACGCCTTTTTACGGCAATCCGCATCCATACCTGCGATATATACGGTAGGAACGAGCGCCGCGGGAATTTCCACACCCGTCTGTTCCATCACCATCAACAAACGCTCGATACCAGCCGCGTACCCAACCGCAGGGGTAGGCTTTCCGCCAAGCTGTTCAATCAAACCGTCGTATCTACCGCCGCCGCACACCGTACCTTGCGCCCCGATAGAGGTCGAAACAAACTCGAATACGGTTTTGGTGTAATAATCCAACCCACGCACAATACGAGGATTTACCTCAAATTCCACACCCGTCAAGGTCAAACATTCTTTCACTTCTTCAAAGTGCGTGTTACATTCTTCACAAAGATAATCTAAAATTTTAGGTGCGTCTACATTGATTTTTTTACAATTTTCTTCCTTGCAATCAAGCAAACGCAAAGGATTTTTCTCAAAACGAGTTTTACAATCAGCGCAAAGCCCGTCTAAATGAGGTGCAAAAAACTCCTTCAACGCCTTATTGTACGCCGCGCGGCAGGTAGGACAACCGATCGAGTTGATGAAGAGCTTAATTTTCAAACCAAGCTTTTTCAAAAGGGTTGCGGCGGTCAAAATCACTTCCGCATCCGTTTGCGCGGAAGCGGAGCCGTACACTTCCACACCAAACTGGTGGAATTCACGCAAGCGGCCCGCTTGAGGGCGTTCGTAGCGGAACGCAGGAATAACATAATACATTTTCGCAGGCAAAACGCCGTTACCCATGCCGTTTTCAAGGAAAGAACGAGCAACCCCTGCCGTCCCCTCGGGTTTCAAGGTAATCGAACGATCCCCCTTGTCCTTGAAGGTGTACATTTCCTTCGTTACCACGTCCGTCGTATCCCCCACACCGCGTTGAAACAACTCGGTGTGTTCAAACACGGGGGTACGAATTTCTTTGAGGTTGAAAAGCTCGGCAACTTCACGCGCCACGCCTTCTACATATTGCCATTTATAAGAATCTTGGGGCAAAACGTCCTTTGTCCCCTTGGGAATGTTAATCATAATCTATCCTCTATTATTTTGTGTAACATAATCGCTGTCTATTTTGAATGAATTTGCTTTGCAAACCGTTTTAGACTCATTCATTAACGCAAACCAAAGGTTTGCAATTCACGTTATAACACATATTTCTTTAAGTTTCTATCACCTGTAAGCTTTTGCAAGTGTTCATCTACATACTTACGGTCAATATTTAAGGTAAAAGTGGGATAATCGCCGCCAGCGTTGAAGGAAATATCTTCAAGCAGGTATTCCATAACCGTATGCAATCTTCTTGCGCCGATATCCTCGGAGGTCATATTCAACTCCACCGACACTTCCGCGATACGCTCAATCGCGCCTTCGTCAAATTGCAGGTCAATGTTGTCCACGCCAAGCAATTTGCTGTACTGGAACACAAGCGAATTTTCCGTTTCCGTCAAAATTTTCACAAAATCTTCCTTCGTTAAGCTGTGAAGTTCTACCGAAACGGGGAAACGGCCTTGCAATTCGGGAATCAAATCCTCAATCGCCGCCACATGAAACGCACCTGCCGCGATGAACAAGATGAAATCCGTCTTAATCGGGCCATATTTCGTTACCACCGTCGAACCTTCCACGATGGGCAAAATGTCGCGCTGTACCCCTTCACGGGAAACATCCGCGCCGTTTCTATTGCCCTTGCCTGCGATTTTGTCAATTTCGTCGATGAATACGATACCGTCGTTTTCCGCACGGTAAAGCGCCTCTGACTTGATTGCATCTTCATCTACAAGCTTATCCGATTCTTCCATCAAGGCGATTTGGAACGCCTCTTTCACGGACAAACGGCGTTTTTTCTTCTTTTGAGGGAACATATCCCCGAAAATACTGCCGATGGAAATTGCCGTCGCACCAGGCATCAACTCCATAGGTTGTTGAGGAGCGTCCACCACCTCCATTTCCACCATAAAGTTATCGTATGCGCCGCTACGCAAGCCGTTCAAAAGCTCCGCTTCCCACACCTCTTTCGCAGTGTCGCCCTTTTCGTCCTTTTTCGCCTCTACAAGCACACGCAAAAGGCGTTTTTCCGCCGCGGACGTCGCGCGCGCCTTTACTTCTTCTTCCTTTTCCGCTTTTACAAGACGGTAAGCGCATTCCGCCAAATCGCGGATCATCCCCTCAACGTCCTTACCCACATAACCAACCTCGGTATATTTCGTCGCCTCCACCTTGACAAAGGGGGCCTTCACCAACTTTGCAAGACGGCGTGCGATTTCCGTTTTACCAACGCCCGTAGGGCCTTTCATAATGATGTTTTTAGGTGTAATTTCCTCGCGGATTTCTTGGGGCAGCTGCGCCCTTCTATAACGGTTACGAAGGGCGATGGCAACCGCCTTTTTCGCCTCGTCTTGACCGATAATATATCTATCTAATCTATATACGATTTGCTTAGGGGATAAATCCATGATCAATCCTCCTTTTTCGCGCGTTTTGCGCGAGGTTTTACTTCATTTGCAGGGGGCAGGGTTGCGTTCAACGCATTATTACCCACCGTTTCACAACGAATATTCCCGTTGGTGAAAACACAAATTTCCGATGCGATTTTCAACGCCTTTTTCGCAATTTCTTCCGCGCTGTAATTCGTTTCCGCATACAAAGCGCGCGCCGCCGCAAGGGCATAATTTCCACCGCTTCCGATGGCGCAAACCCCTTCGTCTGGTTCAATCACTTCTCCCGTACCCGAAATCAAAAGCAGGGTGCTTTCGTCCGCCGTAATCATCATCGCGTCAAGCTTTCTTCCGATTTTGTCGTTTCTCCACAAATCCGCAAGCTCCACCGCCGAACGCATAAGGTTTCCGCCAAACTTATTCAACATACCCTCAAAGCGTTCCGCCAAAGCAAACGCGTCCGTTACCGAACCAGCAAAGCCCAAAATCACTTTACCACCGAACAAACGGCGCACTTTAATCGCCGTATTCTTGAAAATAACCGATTCACCCATTGTCACCTGACCGTCACCCGCAATCGCGGTGATGCCGTTGCGCTTTACAGCGCAAATGGTCGTACCTCTAAATTCCATACTATACTCCTTCGTCGTAGCGAATTGACGGCTACCCCGTCGTGAATTTTCGCGTTGCTCATTGAATAGAAACCTTCTGGTTTCGTGATTTGGCAACTGCGTTGCTGTTGTAGAATGATTCCATAACGCAAAGCAAGACTTTGCAATTCACGCGCGATAAGCGCAATTCACCTTATTTCATTTCGTTTATTACTTGTAAGGCTCTTTCCGCCAAAGCGCGGTATCTCTCTTTCTTATCCCGTATGCGTACGTCCATCGGGGTAAGGATACCAAAGTTCGCATTCATCGGTTGAAATTCTTTCGTAGGGGTGGAAATATGCGTTTCCAACGCGCCGCAAACGGTGCGTTCATCAAATACATGGGTGGGTCGTCCGAGAATTTCGTCTGCGATATGAATGGCCGCAAGTAAGCCGCTTGCCGCACTTTCCACATATCCTTCCACACCTGTAATTTGCCCTGCAAAAAACAACCTTTGATTATTCTTAACCGAAAATTGACGGGTTAAAACGTCAGGAGATTGAATATACGTATTTCTGTGCATCACGCCGTAACGTAAAAACTCCGCATTCTTCAATGCAGGAATCATAGAAAATACCCTTTTTTGTTCGGGAAATTTCAAATTCGTTTGAAACCCGACAAGGTTGTAGGTACTGCCTGCCGTATTTTCTTTACGGAGCTGTAACACCGCGTAGGGTCGTTTTCCATCCTCGTCAAATAACCCCACAGGCTTCAACGTACCGTAACGCAGGGTATCTCTGCCGCGCGACGCCATTACCTCGATGGGCATACAGCCCTCGAAAATTTCACCCTTTTCAAACTCGTGCAGGTGCGCCTTTTCCGCCGCCAACAACTCGTCCACGAAGGCGTAATATTCTTCCTTGTTCATCGGGCAGTTGATATAATCGCCCGTACCTTTACCGTATCGATCCCCCGTGAAAGCGCAACTCATATCCACGCTCTCCGCGGAAATGATGGGCGCGGATGCATCGTAAAAATGCAACCCACCGCCAAACAGACGCGCGATATCCTCACTCAACCCGTCCGAGGTAAGGGGTCCTGTTGCAATAATCACATACCTGCCCCCGTCCTTTTCCGTATCGGGCACTTTTGTAACCTCTTCGGATACAAGGGTAAGGTTGGGACAAGATTTCAATTTTTCCGTGATATATGAAGAGAAAGCCTCCCTATCCACAGCAAGCGCTGCGCCAGCAGGGACTTTGGTTGCGTCCGCCGCCTCGATAATCATCGAGCCAAGCAAACGCATTTCCTCTTTCAAAAGCCCACACGCATTCGCGTAGAAATCGTTACTCTTCAACGAGTTTGAACAAACAAGCTCGCCAAAATTCTCGCTTTCATGTGCAGGGGTAAATTTTTTCGGCTTCATTTCGACAAGGGTGGTTTCAATGCCGTGCGAAGCAAGATAATACGCCGCTTCGCTACCTGCCAAACCGCCGCCGACAATAAGCACCTTATTTGCCTTCATACTCAATCCTCAAACCCTTCGGGAAAATAGCTTGCATCATCGTAATCAAAGTAAATCGGTTCTTCCATCAAAGGAGCTTCAAATCCATCGTCCATTTGGGGCATCGATTTCCCTTTTTTCGTTTCGGGTTTTTCGAGTTTAATTTTATAATCGCAATCCTTATTGCTGCACTTTACGTTTCCGCGTACCGTTTTCACAAGGGGTTCGTTGCAGGTAGGACATCTTTCACCCGTAGGCATATCCCAGCTCATAAACTTGCAATCGGGATAACCCAAGCAGCTGTAATATACCTTACCGCGTTTGGACTTTCTCACGCTCATTGCCGAACCGCAATCGGGACAAAGCCCTGCAAGCTTCGGTTCTTCATCCGTAGGCATCGACATAGTAGATTTACAATCGGGATA
>JAZTYG010000097.1:0-10229 GCA_045636845.1 Candidatus Scatosoma sp. | reverse complement strand
TTATGTCGCGCGCGCTATGCTATACGCGCATACATACAAAGGAGTTTTTATGGAAGAAACCTTACAGAATAATAATGAAGAAGGGTTAAGTCTCATTGATATTATTCGTGTGTTGTTTAGCAAAATTAAATTGCTTATCCTTGTGGTAATTATCGGCGGTATTTGCGGCGGCCTTTTTGGTGTTTGGCACACGATTGACATGAAATATTATGGCACTTCTATCGAATTTTATGTAAATCCCGAAAAACCTGCGGATATAAGCTCTTCTAATTCAACGGCGAATGCGGTAGGCAGCCAGTACGGTGTATATGGTGCATACGGCAGACACGTTATGGACGCGATGATTAAGCTTCTTTCCTCGGAAAGCTTCACCGAAAAATTACTTTTAGAAGAAGACGGATTACCCAACCCGGAAATCTATCCTAACCTTGATGAAATCAAATACCTCAATGCCTCAAACGCGATTAAGAAAGCGAACGAGGCTTGGGCGAAAGCGGAAAGTATGGACAAGCCCCGCGCGGACGCTTTGGACTATTTGAACGATTGTTGGGTAACGGCAAAACTTCCCGGTGCTTTTAGTGAAGCGAATTACAGTAAGTTGTTATCCTCTTCGGATTTTACAATGCCTTCCTATTTGGAAGATGCATATTTGGCTTATGTTGAAGCAACGGACAACCGCATTGAAGCCATAGAAAAAGCAACGGCTATACAAAAAGAATCGGATGCTATTATCGAAATTTTGTTTGAAGAATGGCGTGAACACCCCGTTTATATCAACAACCTTAGCCGTTTCAAAAAAGCGGTGAAATATTCTTACCTTGGCGCCGATGAAGATATTGACGATGCAAACAACCTTGCGCGCAGCTTTATCTATGTGGATATCAGCGTTTTGAACGATGAAGAATTTGCAAAGGATTTGTTAACCCGCGTAAAGAGATGTGTTCCTGCTTACATTGAACAAAACATGATCGTACCCACCGACTACGAAGGGACGAGCTGTACCAGAATCACCCGTAACGACGATATCCATCGTACGAACCCTAACTTTAGAAGAAATCAATCGATTAAATACGCGATCTTGGCTGCTTTTGCCGCAGGCGTAGTAGCGGCGGTGTTTGTAATTATTATGGATTCGCAGGATAAGCGTTTGCGCGATTACGAAGTAATTTCGAGAAAGTTGAAAGTTCCCGTACTTGGTATCATTCCTACCATTGATGAAATCAACCAAACGATGGAAATGAAAAAACAGCAAAATAAGGGAGGGAAATAATGGGTATTTTTCAAAGCATTTCTAACCGTATGCATATGAAGCGTATGGAAAAAGCAACGCAAAAATCTGAACATCACTCTCATAGAACGGAATATTTGTTAAGCAATAAGAGTCCTTTCGACGTTACGGAAGCTTTCCGTAATCTTAAGGCGTCCATTTCCGTATCCGTACCCAAAAAGGACGGCGGTGTCGTTTTGATGATGACCTCCGCTTACCCCGAAGATGGTAAAACCACCGTTACCGCTAACCTTGCGTTAATGTTTGCCCTTTCCTACTCGAAGGTTATCTTGATTGACGCGGATATCCGTAAGGGACGTATCGCAAAATATTTCAACAAACGCAGTTCCCCTGGTCTTTCCGATTATTTGTCCGGTCAAAAAACCTTGGACGAAGTGGTTTATCACTCCAAAAAACACGAACACCTTTCCTATATCACCTGCGGTACGCATTCTCCAAAACCCTACGAGTTATTGGAAAGCGACGAAATGAAAAAATTGATTGAGGATTTGAGAAAGGAATACGATTATATCATCATCGATACTCCTCCCATTCTCTTGATTTCCGACGCGTTGGCATTAGCGCCTTTCACCGACGGTGTAGCGCTTGTTTGCCGTCACCAAGTATCGTACGTAAGTGATATTTCCCGCGCATTGAACTCCCTCAACTTTGCACACGCGAATGTGTTGGGTGTAATCGTAAACGACTACAAAGCGCCCAAAGTGGGTAAAATTTACGGTGGGTATAAGAAGTATTACTACTACAACTCCTATGCCTACGCCTACGGCTCTACAAATCCGGAAGATGTGGATGATGGTGAAGTGCTCAACGCAGAACCTGCGGAAACGGCGCCCACCTCGAACGAAACGCAAGCGTAAATTTTTACCTGTAAAAACTTTACACAAAATAATCAATCTATCGAAGGGGCGAGCATTTATCGCCCTTTCCTTTTCTCTTTTGTTTAGAATAGAAGAAAAAAGGGTATGAATTAGCTATGGAAAATTTGAATTTTAACATGGAAAACTCAACAAATTTATTACCTATCGTGCCCTTACGAGGCAAGGTAGCTTTTCCGCACACCTCTATTTCCTTTGAGGTGGGTAGGCAAATGACCTTAAAAGCCATCGACCGCGCCTCTAACAATGGCGATCGTTTGGTATTTATTATCACGCAAAAACAGCTTGAAAAGGACGAAATCACCCCCGACGATTTGTACACGGTAGGGTGCGTTGCGAAAATTAAACAAGTCGCGCAATTAACAGGCGGCGCAATCCGCGTGGTTTGCGAAGGGTTGTATCGTGCGAAAGCGCGGGTCGTTTCTCTTAGCGAAGGGGACGGCTGTTTCTATGGCGTAGCCGACCCTATCACCGTAAAACGCGGCGACGAAGTTTGGGAAGAGGCGTATTTCCGCACCGCAAAAGAGCTTGTAAAAGACGTTTTTGCAACAGATGGGAAAATTCCTAAAGAAATTGTTGCTAAATTAGACCGCATCACAGACGCGGACGAATATGTGGATGTTGCGTTATCCTCTATGCGTATTCGCTTGGATGTAAAGCAATCAATTTTGGAAGAAGAACGCATTATTGAACGCTTGAAGCAGTTTGAACGCTGCTTAAACGACGAGCTTGAGATTGCGAAAATCGAAAAGAAAATTGCCAACGCCGTTCGTCAAAACATTGATAAAAACCAAAAAGAATATTATTTACGTGAGCAAATTAAGGCTATTCATACCGAGCTTGGCGACGATGGCAAGGAAGAGGATGAATACCGTCAAAAGGTACTTGAAAAGGGCTTGCCTGCCGATTTACAGGAAAAGTGCTTAAAAGAAATCAACCGCATGAGCAAAATGCAAAGCTCATCCCCCGAATATACCGTGATTACGGGATATTTAGAACAGATTTTGGCGTTGCCTTGGACGGAAGAAACGACGGATACGGAAAACCTTTCCGATTGTGTTGCGGTGTTGGAAGCAGACCATTACGGCCTTGAAAAAATCAAGGAGCGCATCACCGAATATCTTGCCGTGTTGAAATTAACAGGTACGATGAAAGCGCCTATCTTGTGTTTTGTCGGCCCTCCCGGTGTTGGAAAAACGAGCATCGCGCAGTCGATATCGCGTGCTTTGGGGCGTAAATTTGTCCGTATGAGCCTTGGCGGCGTGAAAGACGAGGCAGAAATCCGAGGCCACCGCCGTACCTATATCGGTGCAATGCCTGGCCGTATTATGTATGGTATGAAGAATGCAGGATCTATTAACCCCGTATTCCTCTTGGATGAAATCGACAAAATTACCTCGGATATGCACGGCGACCCGGCAGGGGCATTGTTAGAGGTACTTGACCCCGAACAAAACACCTCGTTCCGCGACCGTTATATCGAATATCCGTACGATTTGAGTAAAGTGCTGTTTATCACTACAGCAAACTCGTTGGAAACCATCCCTGCACCCCTGCGTGATAGAATGGAAATTATCGAGTTGTCGGGTTATACCTTAGAAGAAAAAACAGAGATTGCCCGCCGTTACCTTGTACCTAAGCAGTTAGCGGCAAACGGTTTAACGGATAACCATGCAACCTTTACCGAGGATGGTATCCGTACCGCCATTGAGGGCTATACCCGTGAAGCAGGCGTACGCACCTTAGAGCGTACTGTTGGCACTCTTTGCCGTAAGGTTGCTGTGCAGTATGCAAACGATAAAAATACCCCTTCTGTACTAATCAACGCAGACATGGTACCTTCATTTTTAGGGTCGCCCCGTTTCAAGAAGGACGATGAATGCTTTGAAACGGAGGTTGGCGCGGTTACCGGTTTAGCTTGGACAGCCGTAGGCGGAACGACCTTAATTGTAGAAGCAATGCTTATGCCCGGGAAAGGGGATTTGAAATTGACGGGTAAACTTGGGGACGTAATGAAGGAATCGGCGCAAGCCGCCCTCACCTACATCCGCGCGAATGCGGATAAATACAGTATCCCCGTAGAAAAATTCACGCAAAACGATTTACACTTACACGTACCCGAAGGAGCAACCCCGAAGGACGGACCAAGCGCAGGTATTACGATGGCAACCGCAATTTTGTCGGTATTCACAGGCAAAAAGGTACGCGGCGACGTTGCAATGACAGGTGAAATCACCTTACGCGGTAAAGTGTTACCTATCGGCGGTTTGAAAGAAAAATCGTTAGCGGCGCGCCGTGTCGGTATTAAGACGGTGATTATCCCCAACGGCAACGCAAGAGATGTAGACGAATTACCTGCGGTGGTGAAAGAGGAAATCACCTTTATCCCCGTAAAACAGGTGGACGAAGTTTTCGCCGTTGTATTAGCGGACGAAAAGAAAGAAAACACCTTGTCGCAAGAAAAAAAGGCAGTAAAAAAGAGTACAAAAAACAAAGCAAACCCTTTACCGAGCCTGCCCTCCACCCAACAAAATTCTGTGCGTTGTAAAACGCTGTAAAACTCTATTTTTATACAAAGGAGACTACCATGTACGAGATGAAACAATCACAAGCCCCCGCGCTTGTTATTAAAAATGCCACTTTTATCACCTCGGCGGCAACCGCTTCGCAATTCATCACCCCCGATAAACCGATGATTGCCGTTTGCGGTAAATCGAATGTAGGGAAAAGCTCGTTTATCAATATGCTCGCAAATAAAAAGAAACTCGCAAAAACGAGTAGTGAGCCTGGTAGAACAAGGCTTGTTAACTACTTTGACTTTGGCGAATTTATTCTTGCCGACCTACCCGGTTACGGCTTTGCGCGTGTGTCGAAAGGTGAAAAAGAAAAGTGGGCGAAGACCCTCGATCAATTCTTCAAGGATAAGGAAAACATTGCACACGTTTTCATGTTGGTCGATTCCCGTCACGATCCCACGGCGGACGATGTGCAGATGATTGAATTTTTACATTATCACACCATTCCTTTCACTGTAACCTTGACAAAATCGGATAAGCTTTCCCGTATGAAATTAAAAGAACATATCAAGGCGATTGCTGCCGATTTATACCTTACCCCTAGTAATATGCTTGCGACTAGCTCGGAAACAAGCTACGGTAAAAATGACGTCCTTGCAAAAATTAAATCGGTTATTGAGATAGTCAATAACCCCGACCTTATCGACGATGAGGAAGAGGACGAAGAAGAAACAGAAGCGTAAACGCATAAAAAAATCACCCTCAAAAGGGTGATTTTTCTTTTTACCATTATTATTCAAGAATGTCGCTGTCGTCGTCTTTTTCTTCCTTTTCGGGTTGGGTATTTTTCTTAAAGCGGATATCTTCCACAGGGTAATCTTTCCAAATCCAACCGCCGTTTCTATCGTCAATTTTTACCTTGACCTCCATCTTCAACATATTGATACCTGCAACGATCGCCTTTCCTTCAGGGCTTTGTACCTCCGCGCCGATCTTGGGCATTTTTTTGATGGCTTCTGCGTAATAATCGTTTTCGTAGCTTAAACAGCACATCAATCTACCGCAAAGACCGCTGATTTTGCCAGGATTCAAGGATAAGCCCTGCGTCTTTGCCATTTTCACGCTCACCTTCTTAAATTCGGGCATATTGCCTGCACAACAGCACACTCTACCGCAAGGCGCAATACCGCCGAGATACTTTGCTTCATCTCGCGTACCTACTTGACGGAGTTCGATACGGTTGTGGAACGTCGTCGCCAAGTCTTTTACAAGCTCGCGGAAATCCACGCGGTTGGAAGAGGTGAAATAGAACAAAATTTTACTGCCGTCAAAGGCATATTCACAATCGACAAGTTTCATTTCCAAGCCATGCTTGATAATTTTTTCCCTGCAAATTTGCATCGCTTGCGGACGCTTTTCTTGACAAGCCTCATAAAATTCGGTGTCCTTTTCCGTTGCGATACGGATAACGGGTTTCAAAGGGGAAACAATTTCGTCGTCCGTTACTTCGCGGTCGGGATAAGCCACCCACGCGTATTCTAACCCTCTTGCCGTTTCTACGACAACAGGCATATTTCTTTCGTATTTATCGCCTGCTTTGGGCGCAAAATAATACAGCTTTCCGCCATTTTTGAATTTAATTCCTACTACTTTTACCATATAAAACCTTACTTGTTATTATTTCTTATATTTGCGATACAAACCTCGATACATTGAGGAAATACCGCGTTAAATTGCACCTGCAATTCCGCGTTCGACAACGCTTCTTGCGCGTATAAAAGGGCGGAAACGGTGTATTTTTCCGCTACTTGTTCCATTTTTTTCCGTTCGGAACGGAGTAAAACCGCTTTACCGCACGCCTTATTTCCTGTTTTTACGAGTAAAGCATCGCGGAAAATTAAACGGAGAAGGGAAAGGAGTTCTTTTTTATATTTCGTTTCGCCCACCGCGCGCACTGCAGCAGGGAGCTTACTGTTGTCTAAAAGACAGAGGTTGAAGGCGTTTTCCACAAGGGTCTTGTAATATCCGCCCTCTAAAATGTTTTGCGCTTCACCCAAGATACCGCCCGACGTTGCCGCGCACAATTCCAAGGTGGACGCGTCGTATTTATTCGCATAGATACGGTCCAAAGCCTCTTCGATGGCAGGAATGGGGAAAGGTAAAATTTCCAACTTCTTCGTGCGGGATAAAACGGTGGGTAAAACGGAAAAAGAAGTCGTCGCACCGAGCAAGAAAACAACCCCTTGAGGCGGTTCTTCCAACATTTTTAACAGCTTGTTTTGCGTTTGCGTATTCGCCTCGGAAAAATCCCCTAAAATAAACACCTTTCTTTCCCCTTCAATGGGGCTTAACAGGCTCTCTTCACGGATTTTTTCCGCATCCTCTACCGCCAACTTTTTCCCGTCGGCAGGGTAAAAAAGACAATCAGCGTAGCTTTCCTCATCGATTAACTTATCAATACGCTTTTTCTCGATAGAGGTGGGAGCGTTAAACAGAAGTTTTGCAAACTCCTTTAAGGCAGTACGAAGATTGCGCGCGTCGTCAAACAGTAAAAGATAAGCATGGGAACACATATTTTCCTCGCTTTCTTTTTGTAATAAGCGATAAGCTTGTGTATTTTCTAACAACTCAATCATTCGGTTACCTCTCTTATAATTATAACATAAAATTATAAAATAATCAAGTGTTGTATATCACTTTTTTTAAGGCTTTTCATAATTCAACGCATACGTGGTATGTCCATTTTACAAAACCTGTAAAATAAAGAACTTCAAATACTGCGTTTCTTCCTCGTTCAAAAGGGCGGGATGGTCGGGGGCTTGTTGGCGCATTTCTAATACCCGCACCCTTTTTCCGCTTTCTTTCGCGGCCTCGGATAACATTCTTTCAAACAAAGGGAAGGTCATGTAATGGGAGCAGGAACAGGTGGCAAGATAACCGCCCTTTTTCACTAATTTGATACCTAACACATTGATATCCTTGTATCCTCGGTAAGCGTCCTTTACCTCACCTGCGCTCTTACAAAAAGCAGGGGGGTCAAGCACGACAAGGTCGTATTTTTCACCCGCTTTTCTTTTTTCACGGAGTAGCTCAAATACATCCGCTTGTTCGGTGATAATATTTTTAATGCCGTTTAATTCGGCATTCTTTCTAACGTTTGCAAGGGCAAATTCCGATACATCGACAGACGTAACTTTTTCTGCGGTCAACGCCGCGTTCAAAGAGAAACCGCCGCTGTTACAAAAACAGTCTAATACCTGTCCACCCTGCGCGTATCTACGCAAGGAAAAACGGTTTTCCTTTTGGTCTAAAAAGTAGCCTGTCTTTTGTCCGTTTTTCACGTCCACAGCCATCTTTAAGCCGTTCTCTTCGATAATCACTTCATCGGGAACTTCCCCGTATAAAACGCCTTTTTCAAGGGGTAAACCTTCTTTATTTCTCACCGCGACATCACTTCTTTCAAAGATGCCTTTAGGTTGAAAGAGGCGTACCATGTCTGCGACGATTTGTTTTTTACGCTGATGAATCCCCAAAGAAAGGCATTGTATAACAAGGATATCCGCGTATTTATCAATGATGAGCGCAGGCAGGTTGTCCGCCTCGCCGAATACCACGCGGCAGCAATTTTCATACCCTAACTTTTTACGTTGTTCCCACGCCTCTTTAATGCGGTTGTAGTAAAAATCCCCCTCGTCCGTTTCCTCATTTCTGATAAAGATACGCACAAGAATTTTGGACGCGTGGTTGATATACCCTTTTCCTATAAAGCGCCCGTCGAACGAGCAAACGGTGGCAAGCGCGCCGTTCTTGTCTTTACCTTCAATTTTCGCAACTTCGTTTGCAAACACCCAGCTGTGCCCGGCAAGCAAACGCTTTTCTTCGTTTTTCTTCAAATAAACGGTGTAAGGCATAATTTTTCTCCGTTTTTAGTGTACTTTCTTATTATAGCATATAATCTTAAAAAAGTAAACAATCGCGCGAAGAAATAAAAAATAAAATTGACAAACCGACAAACCCATGTTATAATGGAGTAAATGTTAAAACAAATAAATTTATTTACAATTGAAGAGAAAAATTCCGTATATAAAAACTGTGTTTTTACGGGACATCGCGACTTGGGTGACGATTTTTCAAAATCTACCCTTAAAAAGACGATTGAAGGGTTGATAAAAGAGGGTGTGGAAAATTTTTACAACGGTATGGCAATCGGCTTTGACCTCATCGCCGCCGAATGTGTCCTCTCCTTACGAAAAAAATATCCGCAGGTGAAATTGATTGCCTGCGTACCTTGTTACGGGCAGGAAAAATATTTTTCCGACATAGACAAACGGCGGTACGTAAAAATTCTAAAAAAAGCGGACGAAACGGTAACCCTTGCTGACCATTATTATCAAGGCTGTATGCAAAACCGCGACAAATATATGGTGGAACACGCGGAAGTGATGATTGCGTACTGCAAAAAGACAACGGGCGGAGCCGCATACACCGTAAAACTTTTTCAAAAAGCATACCCCGACGGAGTTATCCACTTTGTTTAACCCTACCCGAACCTAAAAAAGAAAGTATCCTTCACCCCTTGGTTGATATATTATTTATATATAATTATAATAGTAGTATTAGTAGGGTGCTGTGGATATGTGGACAACCTATCAAAAAGTCTATTTTCGTTAGGTTTCTCAAGGCTTTTTGGTAAAATTTTCTATGTAGATAACTTACTTTTTTACGTTGATAAAATTGTGGAAAATTTGTGGTAACGTGGAAAGAAAGTAAAATTTTAACAAACCCAAAAAGTATAAATATACAAAAAAGAATGAATAAATATAAAGAAATACACCTTATCTACATAAGTTATACACGTGTGGATAACTTTGTAAACAATGCGGTGTATAAAGCAGGAAAAAGATGGATATAATTAAGATTTTTAACGAGCAAATTTTAGGGGAAAAGAAGGAGCAATTTGAGGCTTACAGAGCCCTTATTTTAGAGTATAATCAGCGGTATAATTTGACCACTATTTTGGAAGAAAAAGACATGTATTATAAGCATTTTTTGGATAGTGCGGCAGGTGCGGATTTATTCAAAAATAACGCCAAAGTTGTGGAGGTTGGATCGGGTGCAGGTTTCCCCTCTATTGTGATTAAAATATTGCGTGGGGATATCTCGTTTGACCTCATTGAAAGTGTGGGTAAAAAGTGCGAATTTTTACAGGCAGTTGTGGATAAACTTGACCTTAAAAACGTGCATATTTATAATCTTCGCGCGGAAGACATGGCGAGGGATAGAAATTTTAGAGAAAAGTACGATCACGCGACGGCAAGGGCGGTGGCGCGTATGAATACTTTGAGCGAATATTGCTTGCCCTTTGTGAAAGTGGGCGGTAGTTTTATCGCCTACAAGAGCGGTGAAATAGAGGAAATTAAAGAGGCGGAAAGCGCGTATAAGATTTTAGGGGCGAAATGTGAAGAGGTAATCCCCTATTCGTTACCCGAAGGGTACGGGGAAAGATTGCTTGCGGTGGTGAATAAGGTGAAACCCACCCCCCCGAAATAA
>JAZTYG010000096.1:0-12325 GCA_045636845.1 Candidatus Scatosoma sp. | reverse complement strand
TGCCACATTGCAACCAAATTCATATCCGAGGTTACCACGTCCGTATCGAAATCCCATTCCTTGTCGCCAAGATACCAACCGAGGAATTTGTATTTTGCTTCCGCCGTCGTTTCTCTTACAGGATCAGCAGGTCTTACAATTCTAAAACCGTAAGCAACCGTGATGGCATTATCACCATCGAAGGTTACGGTACGGTAACCCATAATATCCGCTTCGTCCGTTACATACGAATATGCAGGTTCACTCTCCGTTACGATAAAGGTTACCGTTTTCACCGTCTTATTGCCCGAAGGGTCAACCGCTGTAAGCGTCCAAGTATGCGTACCTTCCGTCAAGCAACCACGCTTATCGAGCGCGCCGTTCGACCAAGTTTTGGTCAAAGTAACGCTACCGCTATCATCTGTTGCCGTTACCGCAAACATAGGTGTTGCGCCAGCCTTTACCTTTACTTCGGTAAGATTGAACTGAATCACGGGCGCCTGTGTATCCTTGTTAGGATCAACAGGTTCTTCCGTTCCGCCTGCAATATCCTCTTCATCCGTTACAAACGAGTAAGCAGGTTCTTCCGCCGTTACAATAAAGGTTACCGTTTTTGCCGTTGTGTTTTCCGACATATCAACCGCTGTAATCGTCCAAGTATGCGTACCTACGGTCAAGCAACCGCGCTTATCGAGCGCGCCTTCCGACCATGCATACGTCACATTGACATTATTGCGATCATCCGTTGCCTTTACCGTAAACATAGGCTTCGCGCCAGCCTTCGCCTTCACTTCACTAAGGTTAAAGTAAATTTCAGGCGCCAACACGTCTCTTTCCGTTATGTTAACCGTAAGCGTTTTGGTTGCAGTATTACCGAAATAGTCCACCGATTGTAAAGTCAATGTATACGTACCCATTTGGGTAGGCGTACCTTTCTCATCCAACACAGTGCCTTCTTGCCAAATATATGCCACAGGCTTATCGCCTTCCATCGCATCGTTTGCCGTTACGTCCAAACGTATTTTTGCGCCGAGCGCAACCTCTACAACATCCGTTCCCGTATAATGGATTACAGGGGCTGCCCCATCGTCCGCTTTCAATACGCAAGAGATGGTGTCAATGTAGAAATCAACATGTCCCTGCGAACGCATACTCAACTCAAACGATTTCAAGTAGCCTTCCGCATCAGAAAGATTGATAAAATTACTTGTCTTTGCGATCGTAAACGTCGTCCATTCCCCATCGGTAATACGCAAGTCCTTTTGGTAAACCCAATTGCCGCTGCCATTCGGGTCGGGAATACGAAGCTGTGGATAATTTCCCGTATTTTTATCATTTTTGCTGATATACACACGGAATTCTAAACCTTCGACCAAAGAAAGAGGGATCTTTTCATTCGAGAAATCAAGGATAAGACCATTGCTGGAATTGCTACCGATAGAAATAACCTCTAACACTTCGTTGTTATACCCTGCAGGGATACCCTTTGCCGCCGCCTCTTCTGCCGTATAAGTATTTACAGCCGAAGAACCATAACCGCCAAACAATTTGTTAGGGTTCGCTGAATAGATACACGGGAAATCGGTGTTTCCTGCTACGCTGTCTTCCGACACCACAACCGTCACCGTTTTCGTGGCTACGCCGCCGTAGTTATCTACTGCCTTTAAGGTCAAAGCATACTCGCCAAGCTTGGTGGGCGTACCTTTTGCGTTCAATTCCACGCCGTCTTCCCAAATATACTGTAATTCCAAAGAATTACCAGCCGCATCCATTGCGGTAGCAGGTACGCGCATAGTGTCGCCAAGCGCAACGGAAATCGTTTCATCGCCCGTATAATTGATGGTAGGCGCTTTTAAGGTATAATCAATGCTATCTACATAAAAGCTGATGGTCGCTTCACTGCGCATACCAAGCTCAAATTTATTCAAGTAGCCGTTTTCGCTAATCGCAGTCAAATCCGAACTAGCCGCCTCTATGGTTACCGTCGTCCATTCACCCGTAGGTGTAGCGTTAGACGGTTTATAAGTCCATCTAGCCCCCAAGTCAAAGGGCTTGGGGATACGGATTTGCGGATAACTGCCCGTATTTCCCGACGCCGTGCCAAGATACACGCGGAACTGCAACGATTCTATCATATCCGTAGGAATCTGTTGCGCCGAGAAGTCAAGTAAAATACCGCGGCTTGTACCGCCGACAACCTCTAAGACTTCGTTTTCATACCCAGCAGGGATGCCTTTTTCCGCCGCCTCTTCCGCGGTGTAGATTTTTACATCCGTTGAGCCAAACCATATGTACGGCTCCGACTTTGCCATTGCTTGGTATTCGCAATTAAAATCGCTTGTTTCTGTCGCCGCAACCGCCGTCGCATTGCCCATACACAAGCCCATTGCACCAAGGCAAAGCGCCGCACTTAATAATAATCGTTTAAGCACTCTCATTTTGTTACCTGTTCCAAAAGAATATTACGGATAGAATCCACTTCCGCCTGCGTAATACCGAGGTGTTCTTTTACAAATCTTTCCGTGCTCGCCATCAAGCTGTCGGCAGGATATTTCGTGGTAAGGAAGTTTTCTAAGGTATTCAACGAACTAATCAAACCGTCAATTTTACCTGCACCTTGCGCTGCATCCGCAAAACCAGTAATGGAGAAGAAAGACATTTCGTAATCGCGTTGCAAATCTATAAGCTCTACGCCCACAAGCGCGCTGATTAAATAGGAAAGCGTACCTGCGCGATCGCGTCCAAGCGAGCAGTGCAAATAGATAGGATAATTGTCAGGGTTTGCAAAGGTACGGATTTCCGTCGTCAACGCCGCTTTATAGTCTTCACTTTCAATACCGTGCGAAGTGCTGTTTGCATAATAAGGACCGCTAACGGAAACGTAGTTCAACGAAGGGCCGATAGGAGATTGAGTCAAAGACGTACCACGCAAGTCAATGTCGGTCTTAATACCAAGGATATCCACCATGATACGTTTACCCTCTTCATTGATTGCGCCCCAAGCTTTACTTGCCGAAGGGTCAACTTCCGCACCACGGTAAACCATACCTTGTTTTACCTGATATTTACCGCCCTGTACGCATCTACCGCCGATATCACGGGTATTGCTTACGTTAGGGATGCTTACAGTACGAGGAGTGTCCGCTGTGTAGAAATCGAAAATTTGCGATTTTACCACTTCATCATTTTTGTAGTGCGCGTAAATTTGATAATAGTAATGCTTTGCTACGAATAAGTAATCAATATCAATCGTGGTATCGTTTACAAGATATTCAGCCGCATCGGAAAGGTCTTTCTTCAAACCAACGCGTACGGTGTAATACAATGCGCCATCACGGGTATTTTTCCAAGAAATGGTTACAGGCTTCGGTGCGAAACGATCCACCATCAATTCTTCCTGGGATGCATCCGGGTCCGCGTACTTTTTCGCGCTCCCTTGACCGTCTTTCTTATAATTCAATGCAAATTCAGCAATATCACCGCTGAGCAAGGTGAACGTTGTCCCTTGCATTTCAGATTTAATCGTCATTTCATACCCCCCAGTCGGCATATTTGCCTGTGCTTGACTACCTGCGCATCCTACCACACCCAACATCATACCGCAAGCCATGATGAACGCGCACACCTTTTTTGCTTTAGCCATAATTTCCTCCTAAATATTAGTTTTCTTTTTTCTTCAAAATTGCAACGACCGCAATGCCAAGCGCAACCAAACCGCTTGTAATACCGCCGATTACCGAAGTACAGCCTGCAAGCAAGCCTGCAACGCCGGGTTGAGCCGTATCCGAGCCATCCCCTTCAATCACCGTGCTATCTGAAGTAGTAGGTGCTTCGGGTTCTTCGGGCGTTTCCGAGGTAGTAGGTTCTTCGGGTTCAAGACCGCCGATTACCGTTTCATTCCACTTCGATACCAAATTCATACTCGAGGTTACAAGATCCGTTTCAAAATTCCACTGCTTATCGCCGTTAAACCAACCGATAAATTCGTAGATGCAGGTTTCCGTATTTTCCTTTACAGGCGTTTCAGGTGCAGTTACTTTCGCGCCGAATCCGTATTCCTGCGCGTTTTCACCGTCAAAGGTTACCACAAAGACACGCGCTTTTTCCGTAAATTTCGCAACAAGCTCCGTCGTGCCCGTTACAACGTCCGTTTCAAAGTTCCACTTCTTGTCGCCAAGATACCAACCGTCAAAGACAAATTCCTTCGTGAAGGTGGACGATTTATGAGGATCTTCGGGGATATATTCCGCAGGGATAAGTTCGCCGTATTCCACGTTCTTCGGCACAACAGCCCCGTCAAAGCTTACCTTGTAGCTACGCTTTGTTACTTCCCATTTCGATTGAATATCCAAATCACTCGTTACCACATCCGTATCGAAATTCCATTCCGTATCGCCAACA
This sequence comes from Candidatus Scatosoma sp., assembly GCA_045636845.1. Taxonomy (GTDB): domain Bacteria; phylum Bacillota; class Clostridia; order Christensenellales; family Borkfalkiaceae; genus Scatosoma. Next base: position 7,945 of record JAZTYG010000096.1, on the reverse strand, counting down.
TACCAACCCAAGAAGGTATATCTTGCTTCCGCTGTCGTTTCTCTTACGGGGTCAGCAGGTTTCAAAATCTTAAAGCCGTAAGGCACGGTGATTGCATTTTCACCGTCAAAGGTTACGATACAATTCCCCAAAACGTCCGCCTCGTCCACAACGTAAGCAAACGCAGGTTCATTTTCCGTCACGATAAAGCGCACCGCCTTGGTTGTTTTATTGCCGGATACGTCTTCCGCTTTGATTGTCCAAGTATGCGTACCTACCGTCAAATTGCCACGCTTATCCAAAGCGCCGTTCGACCAAGTCTTCGTTACGGTAACAAGACCGCTGTTATCCGTTGCTTTTATGTTGAACATAGGTTTCGCGCCAGCCATCGCTTTTACTTCGCTAATCGTGAAATCAATCACAGGCGCTTCCGCATCATCTTCAATTACATTGACCGTAATCGTCTTGGTTGCTGTATACCCGAAGAAGTCTACCACCTTCAAGGTCAAGCTGTATGTGCCAACCTGCTTAGGCGTGCCGTTTGCATTCAATTCCACGCCGTCCGCCCAAATGTATTGCACTTCCAAATTGCTTTCCTGTGAATCCGTTACGGTTACAGGCAAATCTAATGCGCCGCCCAACTTCACAGCTACCGTATCCGCACCCGTATAATTGATTACAGGCGCCTTGCCGTCATCTGCTTTCAAAATATATTTCGCGCTGTCGATATAGAATGTGGTCTCCGCTTTTGTACGTAAACTAAGTTCAAACGTCGCCAAGTTACCATTTTTACTAATCGCTTCAAAATTGCTATTGTAAGGAATGGTTACCGTAATCCATTCACCGCTAGTATTCGCTTTGTTTACTTGGTAAATCCAATCGCCATTTGGATTCGCAATACGGATTTGGGGATAATTTGTTCCCTCGTTTACAGACACTGTACCGATATACACACGGAATTGCAAACTTTCAATCACCCCAAGAGGTATATTTTCAGCCGTATAATCCAACAAAACGCCACAACCCACAGATGCGTTCGAAGCAAGAGTGGTGACCTTCAACACCGTACCTTCATACCCAGCAGGAATACCCGCCGCCGCTGCTTCTGCCGCCGTATAAGCCGTTACCGCCGAAGAACCATAACCCTTGTACAATTTATCAGGGTTAGCCGAATAGGTGCAAGGGAAATCATCATCCGCCGATACAACCTTTGCCTTGTTGTCCTTTACACGGGAAACGGATTTCTTCACCGCGGAATTGTCCACCTTCCCCCCGTCCGTTTCTTCCCAAAGGGTATTACGAATGGTATCAATTTCTTCCTGCGTAATACCAAGATAAGCCTTCATCCATTTCGCCGTGCTTTCCATCAAGGTAGCCGCAGGATAGTCACTCTTGATGCGATTAAACATCGTCGTAAAATCGTTCATCAAACTGCTATGGTTGCCTTCCGACTGCGCCGCATCCTTCAACCCAACCCTGGATAAGAAGCTCATTTCGTAGTCACGGTATATATCGATTTCTTCCACACCGATAAGCGCGCTGAGAAGCGCGGACAACGTACCTGCGCGGTCACGACCTACCGAACAGTGGAGATAAATGGGATAATTGTCAGGGTTTGCAAACGTACGGATTTCCGTTGTAAATGCCTCTTTATACGATGCGCTGAAAACATGGCTGTACCAAGGCGCTTCCAAATGCACGTAATTAAGTTCATCATCGATAGGCGAAGTCCCCGTAGCGTTTTGTACGTCACCGCCGCGGATATCCAAATCCGTCTTGATACCAAGGTCGTAGAGCATTACGCGTTTGCCCTCTTCAGTGATTGCGCCCAGCTCTCTGTTCACTTCCGCGCCACGATATACCATACCTTGCTTAATTTGGTATTGACCGCCCATAATATATCTACCGCCGATATCACGGGTGTTGGTTACCCCTTCGATGTACACAGTACGAGGGGTATCTGCGGTGTAGAAATCGAATACCTGCGATTTTACCACTTCATCATTGTCGTAATGTGCATATACCTGGTAGTAGTAATGCTTTGCCGTAAACAAATAATCGATATCCGCCTTCGTCTCGGAAACGAGGTAACTATTTGCATCGGAAAGATCCTCTTCCAGGCCCACTTTCAACGTATAATACAATGCATCTTCACGGCTATTTTCCCAAGAAATCGTTGCCGCCTTCGGCACATAACGATCGGTCGCAACTCCATCCGCAGGTGCATAATTAATTGCAGAACCCTTCGTGTAGTTTAACGCAAATTCTGCAACCTCATCATTCAACAATACAAGGGTGTCCCCCTGCATGTTAGAGGTAAGTGTCGGCTGATAAGTGCTTTTTTCAGCTGCATTTGCTTGGATACTAGCATACCCAACCCCAAGCATTAAACCACAAGACAACGCAAGCGCGCCTATGATTTTTCCTTTTCTCATCTATCTAATCCTCCTAGCACTATAATAGTTTAGTGCTTTAATTATAACACAAGATATAATATAATTCTACTCATAATTTTTTATTTTCTCCTCATTTCTTTTGGAAATTCGCGATTTTTCTTCTCATTTTTATCATAATCTTGAAAAAAATTAAGTCTTAAACAAAGTTTTCTGTAAAAATAATCAGGCGACGAAAATCCGCCGCCTGAAAATATGTATAGGATTGTATTAGTGATATTCGGGCAACCAGTCGCCATGCGCTTCAATCAAATCGTCGCAGAGGTTTTTGATTTCGTCAAAGGTGAGTTGATCGCGTGTATGAGGGTCAAGGTACGCCGCCATGTAGATATATTTTTTCTCCAAGGTCGCCGCCGCCTTAATCGCCATATTATGCACCGCAATATGCGTCATGTTAAGCCCTGCAAGCTGGTCGGGCAAATCCCCTACAACACAAGGATTAAGACCGTTTTCATCAACCATGATAGGCACTTCTACGCACGCATTTGCAGGCAAGTTCGTAATCAAGCCGTTGTTTTGCACGTTGCCGTAAATTTTACAAGGCTTACCCGTTTCACACGCCTCGATAATGTGCGAACCATACTCACGGGAGCGTTCGTGTTTCACGTTTTCGGGTTTCATAATCTCTTCGCGAAGGTTTTTCCAACCTTGAATTTGGTTAATGCAACGGGTGATATATTCGTCAAGAGGAATACGGAAACGCTCGATAAGCTCGGGGTGGTTATCTTTGATAAAGTACGGGTGATATTCCGCGGTATGTTCACTGCTTTCCGTGTTGTAGTAGCCAAAACGGTTCATAATTTCAAGGCGCACCAAATCACGTTCGGGTTTCACCTCGTTGAACTTTTCCTTGAACAAGGGGTACAAATCGTTGCCGTCCTTATCCTCCAAGCTCAACAGCCAGCACATATGGTTGATACCTGCAAGGGTAAAGCGCGCGTCTTCTAATTCGGGCAACTGCAAATGCTCGTTAACCTGAGAAAGAACCACTTGACAGCTATGGCAAAGCCCTACCGTTTTTACCTTGGTATATTGTTGCATGTAGCCCGTCAAAATGCTCATCGGGTTGGTGTAGTTGAGAAAGAGCGCGTTGGGGCATACTCTTTCCATAACATCCGCATATTTTTTCATCACGGGGATGGTACGCAAGCCACGGAAAATACCGCCGATACCAAGGGTGTCCGCAATCGTTTGGCGAAGACCGTACTTTTTCGGAATTTCAAAATCGGTGATGGTACAAGGGTCGTAACCGCCTACCTGAATGGCATTGATAACATAGCTTGCACCTGCAAAAGCCTCTTCCGTCTGCGCCTCATCCGTTGCAAGGTATTTTTTCACCGTTACGGCAGGTTTATATTTATCGCGGAGTTTAGAAATGAGGACAAAGGAATCCTCTAAACGCTCTGCATCGATATCCAAAAGCGCAATTTCAAAACAGGGTAAATGTTCTGCCAAAAGGCAATCGCCCAACACGTTTTTCGCAAAGACAGTACTGCCTGCACCGATAAAGGTAATTTTCATTTTTTGTTCGTTCTCCTATTGATTTTTTTATAAAGTTATGTTATAATAAAGTCAGTTTTAGGGGGTAAAGCTATGCCTATCGACCATCAACCGACCTTTCGTTATCTTTTTGGGCTCTTCCAGCCCACCGACCCCATTCGGGTATTTGAAATCGGACATCATAAAACCTCGCCTTCCCATGCGTTCGGCCCTGCCGTACGTCCTTATTTCCTTTTACATTTTATCGAAAACGGCGAGGGTTATATCGAGCGAAACGGGGTGAAACACCATCTCACCGCAGGCAAAGCCTTTCTCATTCGTCCCGACGAAGTAACCTTGTATTGCTCCGACGAGAAAAACCCGTGGGAATATGTGTGGATTGCCTTCGACGGCGCTTTTGCGGAAACGCTTATGAACCGCGCCACCCAAAAACTCTTTATGGAATACCATAAAAGCGGTTTAATCGCCATCAAAAACGCTTTACAGGATAAAAATCTTGATTATTTCGGCTGTTTGAGTACCCTTTTTTCGGCGTTAAACGCAGTCAAAACCGCCGCCCCCATAACCGAAACGGACGAAATTTCCGCCGCCTTGCACTATCTTGAAAACAACTACTTTAATCATATCGACATAAAGGTTTTAGCGGCGCAATTTGGGTTTTCCCGCGCCTATTTTTCCACTTTATTTGTAAAGCGTACGGGCGAAACGCCCTACGACTATTTGACAAAAATCCGCATCGAGCGCGCAAAGGAATATCTCAAGCAAGGACAACATTCCGTAGAGGAAATTGCCTACTCGGTTGGTTTTAGCTCCCTTCAGCGCTTTTCCGAAGCCTTCAAAAAACGGGTAGGTCTCTCCCCTTTGCAATATCGCAAGTCTATTACAGTATAACGTACCGCCTGCCTGTTTGCAATACCTATTTGTTTTCATTTTTTAATGTTTTGTTTGATTTTATATCAACGCGAACAATAAAAAATATTGTAAATTACTTTTTAATATACTCCCTTTTGTTGACACAAAAGAAAAAAGGTTATATAATAAAAATAACTTCAAAAAAAGCGAGTTATCTTATGGAAAATTTGCAACCGAAACAAGAAGAAACGAAAACACCGAAACCCGACGCGAAAAACCTTGTAAAAACATGGTTATGGGATATCGCAATCGCCTGTATCGCAGGGATTATCGTGGGCGCGGCGTATTACTTTTTCCAAAACAGCAACGGGTTTGCCCCTGGCGGCGTGGGCGGTTTGGCTACCATCACCCACTACTTACTCGAATTGAAGGAGCTTAACTCCAACTGGGCATTTTGGATGGTGGCGTTCAACCTTCCCATCTTCATCTTGGTAAGCATCTTCGTAAACCGTCGTTTGGGTATTATCTTGATTATTTATATCGTTGTGCAATCCCTCACCGCAGAGGTGTTTGGCGCGTTGGATTTCAAGGCCTACTGTGCAAAGAACAACGGCGAGGATTTTGAAATTGTGTTTGCTTGTATCGCAACGGGCGTTGTATCGGGCTTTGGTTTCTCGATGATGTTCAAGCGTTTCGGTGCAAGCGGAGGCACGTACGCCATTTCCGCATTGATTAAAAAATCTAAACCCGAGGCAAATGTTGCCTATGTCGCTTTTTGGTTGGACGCAAGCGTTGTTGCCATCGCTTTCTTCGTATACAATTACCAAATCACCCCTGTAATTTGCACCCTCTTGAACTTGTTTGTTGCAAATGTGGTGGTCGATTCCGCCTTGGCAGGCTTGAAAAACGGCTACAAGTTTGAAATCGTTACCGACAAGCCCGAAGAATTATCCGCTGAATTGATTGAAAAATTAAAACACAGCGTTACGGAAATTCGTGTTATGGGTATGTACTCCCACACCGAAAAATATATGTTGGTTTGCATTATCCGTAAAAAGCAAGTTGGCGAAATGATGAAGATTATTCAACGCTACCCCGGCTCTTTCGCAAGCTTCTCAAAGGTAAACGAAGTTTTTGGCCGTTTCAAACCGTGATCAAAACGAATACCTATATAAAAACAAACGCCCCGCGGATCAACCATCCGCAGGGCGTTTCTATTTTACCATATTTATTAGGTCATGGAATAAGGGTCAAGCACCTTTTTCAAAAGCGCTTTTTCCATCAATCCATCGCGCAAAACAAGGTCTTGCACACTCTTGTTGCTTGCGAGCGCCTCTTTGGCAATCGCCGCCGCCTTTTTATACCCGATATACGGACAAAGCGCCGTTACCATACCCACGCTGCGATACACCTCTTCCTCGTCGTGTTTTTTGTTCGCCGTAATTCCTACAATACAATTTTCCACCAAGGTATTCATCGCGTTGGTAAGACAGGTGAGCGACTCGAACAATTTATAGAAAATAATCGGTTCAAATGCGTTCAGCTCCAACTGCCCTGCCTCCGCCGCCATTGTAATCGTCATATCGTTACCGATTACCGCAAACGCAACCTGCGACACCACTTCGGGGATAACGGGATTGATTTTACCAGGCATAATGGACGAACCGTTTTGCTTTGCCGGTAAAACGATTTCCCCAAGCCCTGCTTTCGGGCCGCTCGACATCAAACGCAAATCGTTGCTCATCTTGGACAAATTCACCGCACACGCTTTCAACGCCCCCGACACCGCCACAAAACCGTCCACGTTTTGCGTAGCGTCAATCAAATCTTCCGCTTGCTGTAAATCGTACCCCGTCACCAAGGAAAGGGTGGGTACAATTTCCTGCACATATTCCTTCGTCGCGTTGATACACGTACCGATTGCCGTACCGCCGAGGTTTACCACCTGCATTTCTTGCAACGCGTTTTGGATACGCCTGCAATCGCGTTTCAACGCCGATGCGTACGCGTGAAATTCCTGTCCTAAACGAATGGGCACAGCATCCTGTAATTGCGTTCTGCCCATCTTGATAACGCCGTCAAACGCCTGCGCCTTGTCCATCAACGCAGCGATTAAGTTTTCCAAGCTATCCAACAACCGTTTGGAAAGGTCTAAAACGGTCAATTTCCCTGCGGTGGGGATTACGTCGTTGGTCGATTGCGCCTTATTCACGTGGTCGTTGGGGTGGCAAAGATATTTGCCCTTTTTACCGCCCAACAGTTCCGTCGCGCGATTTGCAATTACTTCGTTTACATTCATATTCGCCGAAGTCCCTGCGCCGCCTTGAATAGCATCCGTGATAAAATCGTCCGCAAATGCCCCTGCCAAAATCTCATCGCACGCCCCGATAATCGCATGCATAACGTCGGGTTCAATTTCACCGCAAGCGCCGTTTGTCAACGCCGCAGCTTTCTTGATAAGGGTAATATTTTTGATAAATAATGGGTGCGTTTTTACACCGCTAATTTGGAAATTTTGATGACCGCGCAACGATTGCACGCCGTAATACGCGTCCTTAGGAATTTCCAAACTCCCCACCGAATCGCTTTCTCTTCTTGTAACTTTTTCCACTATAAATACTCCAAGTTCTATTGCTACAAACGGCAACCCACCGTTTGCGCGGATTATTATATCACCTTTTTTTTCATTTTGCAACCCTTATCATTTTTTTTCAACAAAATTATGTTTTAATCAATAAAATAAATTGTATCCATTTGCTTTTTTAATTGTAATAGTATAATCCAACGAAAAAAGCATTTTATAGGTGAAAATATAGAAGAACTTCTATATGTAAAAATTTTTTAAGAGAAATTTGAAAAAGCATATAAAAACGCTTGCCAAAAGGTGAAAAGTTTGATAAAATAACGCAAGTAAAAGGAACGCGAGTTCTACATATTGGGGCGTCGCCAAGCGGTAAGGCAACGGACTCTGACTCCGTCATTCGGGTGTTCGAATCACTTCGCCCCAGCCACGAAAAAGACATACCATTGGGTATGTCTTTTTTCGTGCGCTTTGAGGGGCGAAGGTGAGAACACCCGACCTTCGGGTGGGCGGGCTAGGAAACAAGCGTACATAGCCAAAAAAAGTACCTTCCCCATCCTTGTTGACGACGCTTTGATGG
>JAZTYG010000095.1:0-4907 GCA_045636845.1 Candidatus Scatosoma sp. | reverse complement strand
GCCGTTTGGGTGCAAATGTGTTCGATGGCCCCGAAGATGATCCGTATTCCTTAGATACAGGTGCGGATATCCCTCAAGAAAGAGAGGTGGATATCAGCGATAGAGGGGTTACCCCTCCTGCAAATTATTTAGGTGTAAGGGATAGAGATAGCGGTAGAGGTCTTGGACGAGGCGGCTCTATCTTGCCCGAAGCTCCAAAAGAACCGGAAAAACCGAAACAACCTCGCGTAATTCGTCCATATAAGCGTGTGCCTTTGGATGATTTTGATTGTCGTGATATTGAACCTTCGCAAAACGCACAAGAGGTAGCGGAAACCAAAGAGAATATTATCGCGACTTTGGAGGAATTTAAGGTAACGGGCGCAACGATTGCCTCGGTTACCTTTGGTCCTACGGTAACGAGATATAATGTTGCTTTGCCGAGAAGCGTATCCCCGAGAAAGATTTTGTCTTTGGAAGAATCAATCGCGATGAATTTACACGCGAAAGAAGTAAGCGTTTACCCCAACTTTGAAGACGGCGTTGTTAGTATCGAGGTACCGAACAAGGTAAGACAATTTGTACAGCTTGGCTGTATGCTTTCTGGTAATACCTTTGTGAATGCGCCTTCTGGTTCGTTGATGTTTGCGATGGGTAAAAATGTTGCAAACGAGAAGGTTTACGGGGATATTTCCAAGATGATTCACTTGCTTGTTGCGGGTTCGTCTGGCTCTGGTAAGAGTGTATTCTTGGGTGCGTTAATCGTAAGTATGATTTACAAATATTCACCCGAAGAATTGCGTTTGATTTTGATTGACCCGAAGAAAACGGAATTTGTTTTGTACGATAATTTGCCGCACTTGATGATCAACGAAATCATTACGGACGCAAAGAAAGCGGTACAAAGCTTGAACTGGGCAATCGGGGAAATGAACCACCGTTACACCTTGTTTGAACAAATGAGCCGTTCGGGACAATATGTGGTAAATTTGGATCAATATAACGAGCAGGTTGAAAAGAACCAGCGTTTGCCCAAGATTGTTATTATTATCGACGAGCTTGCTGACTTGATGCTTGCTGCAAAGAAGGATATTGAAGAAAAAATTCAAAATCTTACGCAAAAGGCACGTGCCGCTGGCATTCACTTGATTGTTGCAACCCAACGTCCTTCCGTTGATGTTATTACGGGCGTTATCAAGAGTAACCTTTCTACCCGTATCGGGTTTGCGGTTGCTTCGGATATGGACTCCCGCGTTATCCTTGACGCTTCGGGCGCGGATAAACTGCTTGGTAAGGGCGACTTCTTGTACTTGATGCCAGGTATTAATACGCCCGTTCGTGTACAAAGTGCGTTTATCGACCCTAAGGAATCGCAAAGAATCGTCAACTTTATCAAGGCGAACAACGAGGCATACTACGATGAAGAGGTTACCGCGTATATTAACAATACGCATACGGACGGTGGTGGAATCGGCGCAGGCGATAGAGAAAATATCGATCCGATATGTATTGAAGCGTTGCGTTGCGTAATTGCGAGTGGTAGCGCGTCTATTTCGATGATTCAGCGTAAATGCCAGGTTGGCTATAACCGTGCAGGCGGTATTGTCGAATGGATGGAAAGCAGGGGCTATGTATCCTCCTTTGATGGTGCGAGGGCGAGAAAGGTGCTCATCACGAAAGAAGAATTCGAGCGTGAGTACGGTCCTCTTTAATTACAAATAAAACGGCGCGTAAGGGTATCCTTGCGATACCCTGCGCGTAAACAGGTAAAATATGTTATCAAAAAAAGTATTCGGCGTTATCTCACTCGGCTGTGATAAAAACCGTGTGGATTCGGAAAAACTTCTTGGTTTAATCAAGGAGAGGGGATATCGCTTGACGGATGATTTATCCGAGGCGCAAATCGTTATTGTCAATACCTGCGCCTTTTTACAATCGGCGCGCGAAGAAGCCATTGAAACGGTGTTAGAATGCGCTGATTATAAAAGTGGAAATTTGGAAAAACTTGTTGTAACGGGTTGTTTACCGCAAAAATTTATTGACGAGTTGTATTTGCCTTTACAGGAAGTAGATGTTTTTTTAGGTATCAATGATTATGAAAAGATTTTTGAGGCTTTGGAAAACTCCTACAAGGAAAACGAGCGTCAAAATTATGTGGGAAAAGGTTGCGACGGATATATTCAAAGCCGTGTTTTGACCACGGACGAGCATTTTGCATATTTGAAAATCGCAGATGGCTGTTACAACCATTGTACCTACTGTTTAATCCCGAAAATCCGCGGTAAATACCGTTCTTACAAGATGGAAGATTTGCTGTTAGAGGCAAAGGAATTAGGGGACACGGAAGAATTGATTTTGGTCGCGCAGGATACAACGCGCTACGGCGAAGATTTATATGGTAAAAATTCCTTTGTGGAGCTGTTACAAAAGCTTTCCGCTTTGGAGAATATTCATTCGATACGTTTGTTGTATTGCTATCCCGATGTTATCACGGATGCCTTGATTGAAGAAATTGCAAACAATCCGAAAATTATCAAATATATGGATATTCCTTTGCAGCATTCTGAAAATCGCGTATTGAAATTGATGAACCGCAAGGGCACGAGAGAGGGGTATTTGTCCCTTTTCCAAAAATTGCGTGCAAAAATCCCCAACATTGCCATTCGCTCCACCTTTATTTCGGGTTTCCCTACGGAAACGGAGGAAGAATTTGAGGGAATGCTTGACTTTGTAAAGCAAGCGAAGTTGTTTAATTGTGGTTTCTTCGCATATTCGAAAGAACCCGATACGGGTGCGTATCGCTTAAAACCGCAGGTGCATCACGCGACAAAACAACGCCGTGTTCGCGCTTTATATAAGGCGCAGGCGGAGGTCGCATCGGAATTGCTTTCGGGTTTTGTTGGTAAACCAATCGAAGTTTTGTGCGACGGTATAGATTATGAAAAGGGTTGTTTTGTTGGCAGGGCATATTTTAGCGCCCCCGATATCGACGGGAAAGTGTATTTCTACGCAGGGGAGGCGATGCAAGGCAAACGCTATACCATTACTGTTGACCAAGCAGATAGCTATGATATTTATGGACATACAGATGATTACGAAGGAGAGTTGAATTATGAATTTACCTAATAAAATTTCTTTGTCGAGAATATGCTTAATTCCCATTTTTGTTGCGGTATTCTTCTTGGATGGAATTTTACCGTTCGCGTTTGGGATTGCGGCGATTATTTTTGCGATTGCGGCTTGTACCGACTTTATCGATGGTAGAATTGCAAGATCGCGCGGTCTTGTTACGAATCTCGGAAAATTCCTTGACCCGATTGCGGACAAGGTATTGGTTGCAACGGCGATGATTTTGATGTTGACGATGAAAGACAGTTTGTTTGCTCTTGTAGGAGGCGCAAGCGAATGGGTATATCTCGTGACGGCAATTTGCACATGTATTATTATGGCGCGTGAATTGATTATTAGCGCGTTCCGTCAAATTGCGGCTGCAAACGGTATCATTATGGCGGCAGAAAAGCTCGGTAAATATAAGGCGGCGTGTCAAGATTTTGCAATTTTCTTCTTGATGTTCGCGGCAGGGCTTGCGGAAATTTTACCTGCTGAATACGCTGTGCCTTGGGACGTATATGTGGCTTGGTTTGGCTTTGCCTTGTTTGCAATTGCTACCGTTTTAACCATTCTTTCGGGTTTCTGCTACATTTGGAAAAATAAGCAGGTTTTGAAGGATAACTAAGAGGAAAGTTTCATGGAAACAAAGCAAGGCGGAGAAATGATTATCCGCACAATGGGCGCGAAAGCCGCGTGCGTCGAGGCGCTTGTGCGTGAAGTGAATACACAGGCGCGAAATCACGCTTGCTGCCACCATGTACGCGTTTACGATGAGGATATTCTCACAATTACTTACAATTGTGATGCTCCCAAAATATTGATGGATGATATTTTAAGGCGTTGCGTTGAGGAATTAGACGAGAGTATTTATGCGTTAGAAAACTGCACATTAGAACAGCAGTTGGTTTCCCTTTTGAAAATTCGTGGTGGAATGCTTAGCGTTGCGGAATCGTTCACGGGCGGTGGTATTGCTAGTCGTATTACCTCGGTATCGGGTGCAAGCTCGGTGTATTTTGAAGGGATCAATTCCTACAATGAGGTTTCAAAAATTACACGCCTTGGCGTTTCACCTCAAACTCTCGCAAAATACGGCGCGGTTTCCGAACAAACGGCATACGAAATGGTGGCAGGTTTGTTGCGGACGGGGGATTGCAGTTTGGCGATTGCGACAACAGGGCTTGCAGGGCCCAATACGGATGTTTCGGGGTTACCTGTTGGTTTATGCTATATTGCGGTCGGCTCGATGGAGCGTGTGCGGGTATATCAATACCATTTTGAGGGAACACGTGAGGAAATTACGAAAAAAGCAATCAATTATGCGCTGTTTTTGGCGTGTAAGCAGTTGAAGAATTAATACTTGAAAAAATGTAATAGGAGAAATATAAATGGCAAACGAAAAAAATACGGAAAAAATGAAGGCGTTAGATGCCGTATTGCTTCAAATTGAAAAGCAGTATGGTAAAGGCTCTATTATGCGTCTTGGCGAAGAGGCTGGTAATACGGAAATTGAGGTTATTCCTAGCGGCTGTCTTACCCTTGACCTTGCTTTAGGGATTGGCGGTTTTCCTCGCGGTAGAATTATCGAAATCTATGGGCCTGAATCTTCTGGTAAGACGACGGTTGCATTGCACGCGATTGCGGAAGCGCAAAAGATGGGCGGTGTAGCGGCGTTTATCGACGCGGAACATGCTCTTGACCCAGTTTATGCAAAAAAATTAGGGGTTAGCTTGGATGATTTGTACGTTTCTCAACCTGATACGGGTGAACAAGCGTTGGATATTACGGAAGCTTTGGTTAGAAGCTCTGCTGTAGATATC
>JAZTYG010000094.1:0-20032 GCA_045636845.1 Candidatus Scatosoma sp. | reverse complement strand
TTCGCGTTCTCTGTTCTTTCTTTCTTCCTGTACCTGTTTCATGAGCGCTTGGTCAACCGCCATAATGCTGTCGCCTGCGTTGGGTACATCTTCCAAGCCCAAGATGGAAACCGCCATCGAAGGGCCTGCCGATTTTACAGGTCTACCCTTATCGTCGAACATTGCACGCACACGACCCATCGTCGTACCCGACAAAATGTTGTCGCCCGTCTTAAGCGTACCCGTTTGTACAATAATGCTTGCAACAGGGCCTTTACCCTTGTCAAGTTTCGCTTCCATGATAACACCCTTTGCTTGACGGTCGGGGTTCGCCTTCAATTCTTGCATTTCAGCAACAAGGTTTACCGCTTCCAACAATTCGTCAATACCCATACCCGTCTTTGCGGAAATAGGAATCAACATCGTGTCGCCGCCCCATTCTTCGGGTACAAGCTCGTACTTCATCAACTCCTGCTTGACTTTGTCAGGGTTAACTTCGTATTTATCCATCTTGTTCATCGCAACGATGATAGGAACGTCCGCAGCCTTTGCGTGGTTGATTGCTTCTACCGTTTGAGGCATGATACCGTCGTCCGCCGCTACCACAAGGATAACGATGTCCGTGATTTGCGCGCCGCGCGCACGCATCGAGGTAAACGCCGCGTGACCAGGGGTATCAATGAAAGTAATTTGTTTACCCTTTGCCGTTACAGTGTAAGCACCGATGCTCTGCGTAATACCGCCAGCTTCGCCTGCTGTAACCGCCGTCGAACGGATCTTGTCGAGCAACGAGGTTTTACCGTGGTCAACGTGACCCATAACGGTAACAACGGGCGCACGGGTAACCAACTTGCTTTCGTCTTCCACAGCCGCCGTATCCATCAATACTTCTTCTGCCGTCTTTTCGGGTTTGTATTCAAGGTCAATACCCAAATCCATCGCAATCATCAATGCGTTTTCATAATCGATGGAGTCGTTAATACCCTTCATAATGCCTTCTTTGAAAAGGCGTTTGGTGATTTCTACCGCGGAAATACCAAGCTTTTCGGACAATACCTTCAAAGGAATATCCTGCGTGGTAACAACCGCGCGTTCAATCTTGATGGTCTGTACTTCTTGTTGCTTTTGTTTCTTAGGAGAACGCACCTTTCTGTAACCGGACTTATCCTCGTCGAAATCCTCCACCGTCATACCTTGCTGTTTCATAAGGTTACGCTTGGACATAGGTTTCTTTTCGGTGTAAGTCTTTTCAAAGGTCTTCTTCTTCGCGGGTGCGGAGAAGTTTTTATCTCTCGAAGGAGTGATAGGCGCAGCGATCGGTGCGCTAACAGGCGCAACAGGTCTTTGCCCCATCGGTTTTTGAGGTCTATCCCCAGCAGGTCTTTGAGGTCTATCGCCTACGGGACGAGGACGGAAGGTGTTGGCAGGGGTAGAATTGTTTTCTACGCCGGGTTTCGCCACATATACGCCCTGTTCTTGACCATTGCGGAAATATCTAGGTGCGCGAGGCGCTGCAGGTGCAGCAGGACGCGTTTCCGTCTTAGGAACGAACGTACGGGTCTCAGGTTTCGCCTCCGTTTTCTTTTCTTCTTTGGGTTGGGGAGCAGGTTTCTCTTCCTTCGCCTCAACCTTTTCTTCCTTTTCCGCCGCAGGCGCTTCCGCAGGTACTTCTACGGGCGTTTCTACGGTTTTTTCAACAGGCGTTTCTTCCGACGCTTTTTTCTTGGTAGCTTTTTTCGCTTTTTCCGCTTCCGCTTTTGCGGCTGCTTCTGCTTCTGCCTTTGCTTTTTCTTCCGCAGCTACGCGCGCAGCCTCTTCCGCCGCCTTTGCCGCTGCTTCAGCTTCCGCTTTCGCTGCTACCTCTGCTGCTTCACGTTCTTGTTTTTCCGTTTCCAAAGCAGCCAACTTTTTCATAATTCCAGAAAGGCTTTTTTCCGTGGATAAAAGACGCTTCTGCACGCCGCCAAGCTTTTCATCGTCTAACAGAGCTGTAATTTTTTCCACGCTTTCATATTTTTTTGCCATAGGTTTAGTTGGTCCCTCCCGAATATAATTTGAATCTCGGCTCGCCATCGGCGCTTGCAATCATCGCCGAAGCAAGGTTGTTGTCAGTAATTGCCACCGCTTTTACAGCAGGGCGGTGTACCCATTCCGCCAGCGCCCCCTCATCGGTAATGTAGAGCGGACACCCGAGCGTTTCTTGCGCGCGCAAAATGGGTTTTAAGGAATTTTTCCCGATTGTCCCGTCAATAACGAGCAAGAAAACTCCTTTCTTTTGTTTCTCTATCGTTTCCGCACCGAAAATAATTTTTCTCGAACGGATGCAAAACCCAAGATAGGTTTCAATCTTACTCTTGTCCAAGCGCGTCCTCCTCTACCCCTTTATACACATCAAGGGATACGTCGGCGGAGAAAGCTTTGTGCAAAAGTTTCTTGCCCATCAACTTTTTAAGGCAGGATTCATTAGAACATATATACGCGCCGCGACCAGGGGCTTTTCCCGTAGGATCGGGTAAAATTTCCCCTTCGGCGTTTCTTACCACGCGCGTCATTTCCGCCTTGGGTTTCATTTCACGGCAGGCAATACACATACGCATGGGAATATTTTTTTTCTTCGGCATACGCCACCTCCCGCTTTATCGTTATTTTCGATTATTCACCGATTTCTTCTTCAGCTTCGTTGTCGATTTGTGCAAGAATTTCCGCTGCTTCGGGGGAAGATGCACTCTTTACATCGATTTTCCAACCGGTCAAACGAGCCGCCAAACGAGCGTTCTGCCCATCACGACCGATTGCAAGGGAAAGCTTGTCGTCGGGTACGATTGCCATTGCGCTCTTTTCACCTTTTGCCGTAACGGAAAGTACCGTTGCAGGGGAAAGTGCCTTGTAAATGAAAGCAAGAGGATCTTCATTCCATACGATAATGTCAATCTTTTCGCCGCCGAGTTCTTCCACAACTGCGTTTACACGCGCACCGCGGTTACCCACGCAAGCCCCCACAGCATCAACGCGAGCATCGTTGGATACGATTGCCATCTTCGTTCTGTGACCGGGTTCACGCGCGATTTCTTTAATTTCTACAATACCTTGCGCGATTTCGGGTACTTGTTCTTCAAACAATTTCTTTACCAAGCCCTGCGCGGTACGGGAAACCACGATTTGAGAATTTTTACCGTTATTCTTAACACGCTTTACAAACACCTTTAATTTGTCGCCCAAAGCATATCTTTCGGTGGGAACGCGATCCAAAGGAGGCATAACGCCTTCGATTTTCTTGTCGCCAAGTTCCACATAAATATTACGTTCGTCGATTTTACGGATAACACCTTCCATCAACTCGCCTTCTTTATCCGAAAATTCGGAGAAAGTGTTGTCGCGTTCCGCTTCGTGTAATTTTTGCAAGATAACCTGCTTTGCGGTTTGTGCGGCAATACGGCCAAAATTCTTAGGGATAAAGGTCTTTACGATGGTGTCGCCGATTTTGTAATCGGGGTTCAATTCCTGCGCGTCTTCCAAAGAAATTTCCTTGTCCTTATCTTCTACAACCTCTACGACATAACGGGTAGCCTTGTACTCAATCGTACCCTTCTCCGCATTCAACGAAACCGCAACCTCTGCGCCGCCGTCAAACTGCTTTTTGTATGCGGATGCAAGTGCGTTTTCCAGCGTTGCGATAAACGCTTCTTCGCTGATACCCTTTTCTCTTACCAATTCGGTAAGCGCCGCAAAAAACTCTTTGTTTTCCATTTTTTTCAATCTCCTATTGAATTTTCGTAAATGTTTATAAATCGTACCTCCAACCTATGGTTGGATTATTTGTGCCGTGATGTAAAAGTTTGGCTTACGACAAGCCAAGTGCCGCAAAATCAATCGCGCGGCAAATTTTTGCAATTTTCGCCTTTTCTAATTTAATTTCCCCACCCTTGTCTTCAAGGTACACGCAATTTTCATCGTGTCCTTTCAAGGTCGCTTCGAAAAATTTCTTACCCTGCATAGGCGCAAACAATTTCACCTCTACCTTCACACCGATACATTTTTGGAAATCACGATCGGTTTTCAAAGGTCTATCCAACCCAGGGCTAGACACGTTGAGGGTATAAGGCACGCCAAAGCTAGGGTCAAGTTCATCCAACACAGGGTCAATCGCGCGGTGGAATTTTTCGCAGGTATCCAAATCTACCCCCCCTTCCACATCGATATATACGGTGAGTGCAGGTTCCTTGCCTTGTTTGAATTCTACCTCTACAATCTCGATTTGCATTTCGTCCGCAATCGATTGCAAAGCGTTTTGAATTTCTTCAATCGGTTTAACTTTCATAATTTCTCCTGATATATTTCCTCTTGGGGGCAAATATACGAGCAGTTCAAGGCGCTGCGAGTAATCCGACAGGAGTGTACAAGTCGTACACGAGTAAGGATCACGGAACGGCAACGCAGAAATGCGATGGTTAGATACCCCTAAACATAAAGTTTGTGAGTGGCCCGTGTCCACTCTCAATAACAAAAGCATTATTAAGTATCCTAATTATAACATTATTATATGGAAATAGCAAGCATTTTTTGCTTGTTTTGCAAATTTTTTCAAATTTACAGTTGTCCTTTTGCTTTTACCAGCTCGATAAATACCTTCGCTGTTACGCACGCATCATCAAACGCGCGGTGATGATTAAAGGTAAAGCCATAATAATCCGCAACCGTGTTCAACTTATAATTCGCCAACCGACCGCGCAATACTTCCTGCGCCAACGCCAGCGTATCATAGGTTTTTTTGTCGAACATATACCCGTTCTTTTCCCCGTAATAATGCACAAAACGGTAATCGAAAGTAACGTTATGCCCTACCAGGTATGCGCCGTCCGTAAATTTATAGAAATCCGCAAGCACTTTATCTACCTCGGGTGCACCGACCAAATCAGCGTCGTGTATGCCCGTTAAATTGATAATTTCTTGTGAAAGTCTTTCCTTGCAAGCAATAAAGGAGGAGAATTTCTCCGTCATTTCCCCGTTGACAATTTTCACCGCGCCGATTTCGATAATTTTATCCATTTTTCCCATTGCAGGGTTATTATTCAAGCCCGTCGTTTCAAGGTCGAACACAACAAAGGTATTATTTTTTAAATCGGCAGGCTTTGACAGGTCGTCAAACAACCCTGCCTGCATATAATCCACATACGCTTCAGGAAAAACGGTATGGTACGCTTTCGGTACAGGTTTCCCCTTTCTCGCCACAGGAACAAACCCCTCGGGAGGTGTGCCGTAGTTAATCTTCGCCGCCTTAAAGGAAATAGAGCCTTTATATTCCTCATTTGCACCGCTAATCACAATTTTATCCCCGATTTTAATATCGCGCACCTTTTCCACCGTCGCTTTCTTGGGGAAATATGTGCAACGCAGGGTCGCGGTATCATCCGTCAACGCCACCGAGAAACGAGTTTTCTTCATATCCTCGCCCGTCTTCTCATTGTGCTTGGTGTATTCAATTTCCTCGATAAAGGTTACCGTACCGCAAATATTGTACGCGCCTTCTACCGCTTGGCAATCCGCCATATATACCGCACTTGTCAACGGCTCGTCCGCTCCGTCGATTTTTTCATAATCGCAAATGCGGAAACGACGAATTTCCACATGCGGAGTTTCCTCGTCCACTTCCTCAGGCATTTCCTCTAAAATCGACGCGTCCGGCGCTGTCTTTTCCACAATCCGAACATTGCCGTAAAAACTACCGCAAAATACACTCGTCAAATACCTGCTTACCTCGTCCAAGATATTTCCCGAGGTAAAAAGGCTTTGTTCGCCCGATGCGATTTCAATATAAAAGTTTGCGCCGCTAGACAGCATTTCTACCTGTATATTTTGCTTTTCTAAAAATGCCGCCGCCGCAGGAAAGGTCCTTTGAATATACTCGAAAATACGGGTTTGCAACCCTTCGGGGTCAGGTACGCGCTTTACAATTTTCACACGCGCGGAAAATTTTTCGGGTAAATACTCATCCGAAATCGCCCTTGCCGCCGCCTCATCGCGCGTCGTGTAGGTTTTATCCGTCACCAGGAAAAACTCTGCCACGCTATCTTTTTTGGATACGGTAATTCCACACAAAATCGCATTTTTCAAACCATCGATTGCGCGGATTTCCGCCAAATATTCATTCAACCTATTCGCCATCTAACAACAACCTTATTTCCTTGAAAAATTCTTCTTCCGCTTGATCAGAGGATACCTTTTTGAAGGGTTCGCCTTTTTTGAAAATTAAGCAACCGCCCTTTCCGCCAGCAATTCCTAAATCCGCATCCTTCGCCTCACCTGGGCCGTTTACCACACAACCCATCACCGCAATTTTCGCCGCCTTTTTATAGGGGCGCACAAAATCGGTTACCTTTTCCGCAAGTGCCATACTCTCCCATTCGCATCTGCCGCAGGTAGGACAAGCCACCACCTCTACAAATTCTTCGTCTAAGCCGCAGGCACGTAAAATATTTTTCGCAGCATACACCTCTTTTACAGGGTTGTCGGTCAAGGAAACACGAATGGTGTCCCCGATACCGTTTAACAGCAAGCTGCCGATACCCACCGCGCTTTTCACGATACCTGCCTCTGTCATACCTGCCTCCGTCACGCCGAGGTGTAAGGGGTACGAAGTACGATTTGCCAGCACCGTGTACGCGTTCACCGTTAATTTTACATCCGAAGCCTTTACCGAAATCACGATATCATTGACCCCGAATTTTTCCAAAATCCCCACATTATACAGCGCACTTTCCACCAACGCGTTGGCGCTTTTACCGTATTTTTCGAGGAAGTGTTTTTCAATACTGCCCGTATTAGACCCTACGCGCACAGGGATATGATGCGCCTTTACACAATCGGCAACATATTTAATTTCCGCCTCGCCGCCTATATTACCGGGGTTAATCCGCACCTTATCCGCTCCGCTTTCAATCGCCATCACCGCAAGCTTTGGCGAAAAATGAATATCCGCAACCAAAGGAATGTGGATTTTTTCTTTTACAGCAGCAATAGCAAGCGCATCCGCCTCGTCGGAAACTGCCACACGGATAATTTCGCACCCTGCCTTTTCAAGCGCGGAAATTTGCGCCACCGTTTTTTCCACGTCAGCAGTTTTTGTGGTTGTCATCGATTGAATTTTTACCCCCGAACCGCCGCCAAGCGCAACGCCGCCAACGGTTAGAAGTTTCGTCTTTTGATTGTGCATAACTCACCTCAAAAAGAATGTATCATATAGAAATTTTAACACAGTATTGCGCCGCATATCCGCCCTACGCAACCCGTTAAGGCGGCGTAGATGCAAGCAAGACAAGGAGAATGCGGCTTTTCCGTAGGGAGTGTACTACCCGTACTCGACCAAGGAAAAACGCAAATTCGACGCAGTATTGCGCCGCATATCCGCCGCCTTACTTTTTATCGGCTTTCATCATTTGTTTCAACTCCGCCATAAAGGAAGAGAGATCCTTGAAGGAACGATAAACGGAAGCGTAGCGAACATAGGAAACTTCGTCCACCTTTTTCAAACGCTCCATAACCATTTCCCCGATTTCCTTGCTGGTGATTTCACTCTCCATACTGTTATACACCTGCTTAGAAATATCGGACACCATCTCATCAATCACCTGCATAGGCACGGGGCGTTTTTCGCACGATTTAATGATACCGTTGCGTACCTTTTCCGCGTTATAGGATTGACGCGTACCGTTGTTTTTTACCACCAAGACAGGGGAAAATTCGATGGTTTCATATGTAGTAAAGCGCCTACCGCAGCCCGTACACTCACGACGACGGCGAATTGCATTATCCTCTTCCGCCGCACGGGAATCGACCACCTTACTTTCCGTACAATTACAATAAAGACATTTCATTTTTTATCCTCATCGCGTACATGGTACGCCCATTTAGTTCTTTTTACCCTTTCTTTTTCGGATTTCCGCAACCTCTTTCTCATACCCATTTCCACTAGGAACATAATAAATTTTATCCTTTAAGGAATCGGGTAAATATTGCTGTTCCACATATCCACCGTAATCGTGGGGATATTTATAGGTTCTTCCGATGGCTTTATCCTCAGGGCTTGCCATCGAGTTATCCTTGAGATAAGGCGGGACATTATCATCACGCGCCTCGCGCGCATCACGCACCGCATCATACATTGCATTTACCACCGAATTGCTCTTATCCGCTTCACACACATAGATAATCGCCTCCGCCAAAGGGATACGCGCCTCGGGATACCCGATTTTTTCAAGCGCATACATTGCGGAAGTGGCAATTTGCAACGCCCTCGGATCTGCCATCCCAATGTCTTCTGCCGAATGCACCACCAAGCGCCTTGCAACAAGCATCGGGTCGCAACCACCCTCTATCAAGCGCATCGCGTAATACAACGCCGCGTTTGCATCACTACCGCGCAAGGACTTACAAAAAGCGGAAAGGAAATCGTAGTAGGAATCTTGATTATACGACAACGCTTTGCGTTGAATAGATTGTTCCGCGTCCGCCAAGGTGATATGCACCTTCCCATCCCCATCGGGGTTTGTGGTCAAAGCGGCAAGTTCTAACGCGTTATAAGCGGAGCGTAAATCCCCACCTGCCATATTCGCAATATGCAAAAGCGCCTCTTCGTCCGCAAGGATATTTTTCTTTCCTAACCCCTTGTGTCTATTCTTCAACGCCCCCTTCAACGCCCCCACGATATCCTCGTCCGTAAGATGCTTAAATTCAAACACCCGACAACGGGAAACAATAGCAGGGGTCATCGACGCGTAAGGGTTTTCCGTGGTCGAGCCGATGAAAATAATCGTACCCTGTTCAATGGCAGGCAATAACGAATCGCTTTGCGTTTTGTTGAAACGGTGACATTCGTCCAACAATAAATAGGTGCGTTTGCCAAACATTTTCAAATTCGTACGCGCAGTTTCCACCGCTTTTTTCACATCCGCAACGCCTGCGTTAACTGCATTCAACTTGACAAATTCCCCATTCGTCCGCAGGGCAATGATATTTGCAAGGGTGGTCTTACCGCAACCGGGAGGTCCCCAAAAAATGCAACTCCCCAAACGATCGGTCGCAATGGCGCGACGAAGGAGTGAGCCTTCCGCAACGATATGCTTTTGCCCGATAAATTCTTCCAGCGAGTTTGCGCGCATACGCTCCGCAAGCGGTTTCGCCGTTTCTTCGTGATTGTTAAAATCGAATAAATCCATACTTTACTCTTCCAACGCCTTTTGAATTGCCGCCACATTCGCTTTCCCAAGCTCGTAGCCCTTTTCATAGGCTTCCTTGATTTGTTTTAAGGAATATTGACTCATATCGCCCAAATCGGGTTCCAACCAAAAATCAATATGCCTCTTATACTTTTGGTAATATGCCTGCGTACGGTGATTGTCCATAATGTCAAAGGTTTCAAAGGATACACCAAGCGGTCCGGGAACTTTTTCACTCGCATTTCGCCAACCAAGCACATCCACCGCCACCACAACATCCGCGCCCATTTTCTTAACGCGCATCGCGGGCACACGCTCTAACACGCCGCCGTCAATCAAGCGTTTATCCCCTTGCAACACAGGAGGGAACACCGCAGGAATGGACGAGGACGCCACAATCGCATCCACCAAGCTGCCTTTGGAAAACTCGACAACCTCCTGCTTAATCATATCCACCGCAACGCAACAAAAAGGCAACCGTACATCTTCAAAGGTCATGTCCCCTACATATTTTATAATTTGACTTCGCATTTTGCTGTTACCAAACACGCCGCCCTTTTGTTTCGCTGGGGTAATCAAATCCAACAACCGTAAATTGAACACCGCATCTCGCATCGTGTCAAGTGGAACACCTGCCGCATACGCGCCGCCGACCACCGAACCCATCGAAGAGCCAACGATATAATCAATGGGAATATTCGCCTCTTCCAACGCCTTCAAAAAACCTATATGCGCCACACCGCGGCTACCGCCAGCGCCCAAAGCCAATCCAAGTTTTTTCATATTTTCACCTCACTTTTTTACTTTATGTAGGTACCAGGTATGCGTTGAAGTATTTTTCACCGACTATATAGGTAAATCGCGCGCCATATTATTTTTATCCTTATAAAGACAAATTTGGCACAGGCTACACTTGTTCGGCAATCGCAAACAACAACCGTTCGGTATCCTCCCAACCCAAGCAAGGGTCAGTAATCGATTTCCCAAACACCTCGTTGCGCGTTTGATTTCCTTCGACTAAAAAGCTTTCTATCATTAAACCCTTCACCATCTTCTTAAACATTTCATCTGAACGGCGATTTTGCATAACCTCATACGCAATATCGATTTGCCGTTTGAAATTTTTACCCGAATTAGAATGGTTTGTATCAATGATAATCGCAGGGTTTTTCAGGTTACTGCTTTGATACATTTCCGCCAACTGCATAACCGTATCGTAGTGAAAATTCGGCACGTCTGCCCCCACCATATCCACGCCGCCGCGCAAAATAGCGTGTGCGTAAGGGTTACCATCCGAGCTTACTTGATAATTACCGTATTTGAAAATTTGAGGGCTTTGCGCCGCAAATACCGAATTAAACAACGCCGTTATATTCCCACTCATCGGATTTTTCAAACCGACAGGCATGTTAAGGCCACTCGCCACCTGACGGTGAAGTTGATTTTCTACACTCCTCGCCCCTACCGCATGATAGGAAAGCAAGTCTTCTACATACATAGTATTTTCGGGATAAAGCATTTCATCCGCCGCCGTCAAGCCCGATTCATTGATTATCGCAATGTGCAAGCTACGGATACTGCGGATACCGCGAACGATATCCTCCGTGCCCTCGGGGTCGGGCTGTAAAAACATACCCTTATACCCTACTCCGTTGGTACGGGGCTTGTTGGTGTAAATGCGCGGCACAAGCACCAGCTTGTCCTTCACTTGTTCGTTAACCTTACCCAAGCGGGAAATATATTCTAAGGTCGCCGCTGAATCGTGCGCGGAACAAGGCCCAACTACCACCAACATTTTATCGCTTTTTCCTGCGATTACATCGCAAATTTCTTTATCGCGTTCCGCCTTCACCGCTTGCAACGCAGGCGTCAAGGGATTTTCCGCTATAAAGGTCTCGGGGTCGGGAATATATTTTTGTTTTGTCAACATAAGCTTACACTCCCCCCTTCGCGTTTTTTTCGATATATTCTTTCACTTCTTTCGTCACGTATTCCTCAATGGGCGTATGGAATTTTAAGCTGTTCCGCACCATAGAAGAGCTAACATGCAAAAGCTCCTGCGGACAGGGCAAGTATACCGCCGTCAAATCAGGGTCGAGCTTTTTACTCGCGTAAAAGTTCGCATTTTCATAATCAAGGTCAATCGAATTACGGATGCCGCGTGCATAGAATTTGGTATTTTCCTTTTGCAACAACTCTGCGACCGTACCTGCCGTGCTAACGATACGCACGCGAGGGTTATTGTTTACCGTCAAAGCCAACATTTCCGCCCGTTCTTCCAAGGTAAAGTACGGTTGCTTTTGCGGATTGACCATAATGGCAACCACCACCTCGTCAAAGAGTTTCAAACACTCCTCAATCAACGCTTTATGCCCAAGGGTAGGTGGGTCAAAAGTACCTGCAAAAACGCATTTTTTTATTTCGTTTTTCATCTTTTACCCCCTTTTGAAAAAGCTAAGGTATGCCTTCCCGTATTTTCTTTCGTCGTATTTTTCAAGCCCCTCAATTTCACCGTTAAAAGGAATATCGCGCTCGTAAACCACAATGCCGTTTTCACTCAGCAATCCCTTTTCCGCAATCTTTTTCAACGCCTTTTCCCCGTATTCCATCGCGTAGGGAGGGTCGATAAAAATTAGGTCAAATTGTCCGCGCGCCTGTTCAAGGCAGGCAAGATAATCACCTTGCATCACCTTGGCCTCTGCGCCGTTTACAGGAATTTTCAAGGTCGTCAAATTCTTCTTTACAATGGCAACGCTATCCTTTGAGAAATCGTTAAAGAGTACCTCTTGCGCGCCGCGCGAAAGGCTTTCGATGCCAAGCGCACCACTACCTGCAAACAGGTCCAAAACACGCGCGCCGTATATTTTTAATGCAAGAATGTTAAACAGCGCCTCTCTTGCCCTGTCCGAGGTCGGACGCACATTTTCACCTGCAAATTCCGCCAACACTCTGCTTCTGTATTTTCCACCGATAATTCTCATATTTTTCACCGTTTTTAGGTTGAATAACCGCGTTCAACGCGTACATGCTCCTCTTATTTGCGTTTTTTAGGTTTCGTACCGGGTAAACCGCCGTAATTGATTTTCTTCACCTTTTGCTCTTCCGCAGCCAACGCGCGTTCTGCAATCAACTGCTCGCGCAAACGCTTATTTCTACGCGAATACGCGCCCGCAATATAGAATCCACCCGATACCGCAATGGGAATCAAGGCAAATACACAGGAAACGAAATAGCTAATCGCAATCCCTGTCGCATTCATCAAATACAAAGGTACGATTGACCAACCCGTCAACAAGAAGCCAATCAACAGCAATGCTGCCGCGCCGCCTTTTATCTCTTCCGCATCAATTTTCGCTTGATTGCAGCCAAACAAAACACCAATCACAATGGTAATCAATGCGGTCAATGCGCCAAACACAAAGCCCTTCCATACGCGATATTCCTTCACTTCCTTGTGGCTCGACATTTTATAGCCGCCTTCAAACTGCTCCGCGGACATACGCTTTATATTACCCGATACTAGCATTTCATACTGCGAACCACCGCTCGCCCAAGCCATCAAGGCATTGTACGCCGCGCCGCCGATGATACACACAACTGCCCACGCAACCTCTTTGCTTGTCCACGTCAAGGTTTCACCCTTAATCGTCAACATCATCAAAATTGTACCTGCACAAGCATACATAAAGGTAGAGGGAAGAGAGAGCTTAAACATCTCCCATGCATATCTACCAAACTTTTTCAAACTCTTTTTTATTGCTTTTCCGTCCATAATTCGTTACCCCGAATATTTTTCTTGTGTTTATAACTGTATAATTTCTTCGTCCGTTACAATAATGTCCACTTTTTCATCCCACGCTTCCGTAGGGATTTCGTTTACGACTTGAAATCCGTACCCAAACGCTACCCGTTTCGCTGTGGAATTTTTCAAAAAACGGTCATAATAACCACCGCCGTAGCCCAAACGATTGCCCTGCCTATCTACCGCCAAAAAGGGAAGAACTATCGCATCGATTTCCCCTTGATACGCAGCCCCAACAGGTTCTCTCGCACCATAATCGGATAGGGTGAAATCTTCCCCGTATTCCACGGCAAGCATTTCCCCATTTTCTATACGAGGACAACAAACCCGATGCCCGTCGGAAAGTAAGCGTTCTATCAACCCATCCGTGGGCGCTTCCCGAAAAAAGGAAAGGTACACAAAGAAGGTTAAACGCATACCTGGGTATGGTGTTTCACCAAAAATCGCCTTGTAAAAGTTCTCTATCAAGCATTCCTCTTTTACATCACGATTGGTGTTTTCCATCCGTTTGTTTTTCATATACACGCGCAACCGCGTCTTCTTCTCCTTTTGCGTGAGGGATTTTTCCTCGTCCGCAAAACGCAGATTTCTCATCATAAGTCAACTCCGCGCGACGGGTTGCCGCGCACAACACTTCATAAGGGATTGTACCTGTTTCCTTCGCCGTTTGTTCGGCATCCGTCAAGACAGGCAGCCATTCCCCTTTCTTCCATTCGCCAAAGCGAATACACGCATCCATACAAAGGTTATTCGCGTGAAAGCTCCAACCATCCATACCGTTGTCGCGTTGCCGCAAAAAACCGTCCGCATAACCAACCCGACACACCGATAAACGGTCAATTTTCTCACCGCTTATTTCCGCGCCGTAACCAAGGCCACCAAACACATACCTGCGCACAGCAACCGTTTTTGCATAAATAGCCATACCCTTTTGCGGTTGCAAAGCATCAAGCGTTTCCTTAGAAATACCCGTTTCTTCGCTTGCACCGCAAGGTAAATACCCATACAACCCCAGCCCCACGCGCACCATATCAAATGCGTAGCTTTTCCCAAGCATTGCGCCATAGGTGGCACCCAGGTGTGCGATGAGTGAAGGAAAATACCTTTTTCCCACCGCTACCATCTTGGTAAAAATCCCCCGTTGCGCCATTGCTCGGCGCTGGCTACACTCGCACAAATGCGAATATATCCCCAACGCTTTCACATACGGGCTACGCTGTAAAAGCTTACATACTTTTCCAAGCGTTTGGAGATTCATACCGTATCGGTTCATCCCTGTATTCACTTTCAAATGTACATAAATAGGTACGCGGTATTTTTGGCAAACCCAACATAATAGGCGCGCCGTTTTCAACGAATCCACACTCGCGGAAAATCCGTTAACCGCCAACATATACCCCTCTTCCGCCGTTGTCGGAGGGGTAAAAACGAGGATTTCCTTTCCGCAAGCCGCCACGCGTATTGCGAGAGCCTCTTCAATCAATGCCACTGCAAAACAATCCGCCACGCCGCTTAATGCCGCCGTCACCGCTTCCGCGCCATGCCCGTAAGCATCCGCTTTCACCACAGCGCAAAGCCTCGTACCCGTCCACGATAAAAACCGTTTCGCGTTTTCTTTTATATTGTCTAAATGAATAATCGCCTTTACCCTCTGCATTCTATATCCTATGCAAGGGGTGAAAAATAAGTGCCGTTACTTACTAAAAATAATTCTGTGACAGTTGTCGCACTCAATCGATGCGCCGCCCGTCAATTTATTTCTTGCCGCAAGAGGAGGTTCCATACTGCAGAAGGGGCATCTCGTCCCTACCATCTCACCCACAACAGGGAAAATTTTCTCCTTGCGTTTTGTACGGTAAACCTCTAACATTTCCGCAGGTACCGCCTTTTCAAGCTTGGAAAGCGTGTCTTCCAACTCCTTTTTTTCGGGGTCGCGCGCAGCCTTCACCGCCTTATATTTTTCCGTTGCATCCGCGTATTGCTTTTGTGCGGAAAGCACCTGCTTTTTCAACTTTTTATATTCTTCGTCCGTTGCCTTGATATTTGCCATTAATGCCGTGAGGTCTGCCTTCAATTTCTTCAATTGATCGGCAACCGCCTGCGCTTTTTTCTTGTAGAATGCAATATCTGCACCGCCCGTAACCAACTCGTCTAAGTTATCAAAATCGTTCAAGGATTCTTCTGCGCGGATACATTTTTGCGTAAGCTCTGCCGCTTCCGATTGCAACGCTGTTGCTTTGGTTTCCAAAGCGTCCAGCTTTTCGGGTGCAGATTCAAGGAATTTCTTAAACTTTACATATTCCTTTCTTTCATCGCAGCCTGCGATTTCGCGTTCAAGCTTGTAAAGCTTTGCATCCGTTTCTTGGTACTGTAAAATTGCCTGTAACATAATAATATCTCCCTCCCGTTAAAACAAGTTGTTTTCCGTATGATAAACACAAGGAATTTCCAACTGTTCACGGATTTTTTTATAATATTTTTCAAAGCCGTATTGTTCGGACGCATAATGGGTCAAAACAATCACCGCCATCCCCGATTCCACTAATAATTGTATAAAGTGATGTTTGAAATCGGAAGAAATCATCACTTGCGCGCCCATACGCTTTGCATAAAGGATAGAAGGTGCATCCACACCTGCGCCGCAAAAACTGCCAACACGCGTAATCGTCTTATTAAGGTCACCGTAAACCAAAACCTTGTCCGTAGAAAATTCCTTCTTAATCCCTTCCGCAAGCGCGCCCAAAGACACGCTGTTTATATCGTACACGCGTCCGTATCCGCTATCCTCAACAGGGTGCTGTATGGCGATTGAACGCATACCTGCCCCCACCATCTCGCCTGATGCGAGCAAAATGCCTTCCATCAAACTTTCGTCGATACCCCCTTTCGCCACATCCAAATTGAGGTGCATCGAAATCACGGATATCCCTGCGCGGATACATTTTACCAACTTCTCGCCAAGCAAGGTTTCATCCCCCATACAGATATGGTCAATCTTCCCATAAATTACGGGGTGGTGGGTGATAATCAAATTGAACCCGTTTTCAATCGCGCGGTCAATGGCAGCATCCGTCAAATCTAAGGCAAACAAAACGCCCGTTACCTCTTCGCATGCTTCCACAAGCAAACCGCTATTATCATACGCGCCAGCCGTGCGGCAAAATTCATCGCTCAAACGCTTGGGCGCAATTCCGTCCGCTATCTTGTAAATTTCACTTAATTTCACCGTTTAATACTCCTTCCAACCGCGCCTTTCTTTTTAACAGGTCCTCTTTACTCGATTCCTGTAAGGTCGGTTGCGTTAAATAACGGTCAATCCCCTTCAAGAGCCTTTGTATCCTTGCCGTAAATGCCGCAGGATATTCTTTCAAATTATCCCTACCAAACTCGTATTCCGCTTCGGTATAAGGGGTTTCATCGCATACCTGCCCCCCATCCTCGCGTCTTCCACCGACAATAACATCATAAAATTTTACATCTTGAAAGGTAAAATCTTTCTCAATATATCCACCGTTTTTAAGGATATATCGACGCAGTTTTTCCGAATCATGCATCGGTTGAAAAACAAAACGCTTTGGCATAAAGCCGTATTTTTCGTCGGACAAAATGGACACAATTTCACTGCCGCCCATTCCTGCAATCAACACTTCTTCCACATCGTTCGCCACGCCAAAAAAGCCGTCGCCCAACACAGAGATTGCTTTGCCCTGTCGAATGTAGGGGGCAAGTAATGCCTCTGCTTTTGCAAGACTACCCTTGCTAACGTCGGACAAAATCGCCTTCCCACACAAATCGTTTTTCAACATATACTCTGAACAATAGCCGTGATCGCATCCAACATCAGCGAAAGTTTCCGCCTTCGTCAACAAGGAGCACAGCGTATCAATCCTCTTTCCGTAACCCATTATTCAAGGAAATCTTTTAACTTCTTACTACGCGAAGGATGACGAAGTTTACGAAGTGCCTTCGCCTCGATCTGACGGATACGCTCACGGGTAACGTTGAACTCTTTACCTACTTCTTCCAAAGTTCTAGGCTTGCCGTCATCAATACCATAACGCAAACGAAGCACCTTTTCTTCACGAGGGGTTAAGGTATCAAGCACGCCAAGGAGTTGTTCCTTGAGCATCGTCGTTGCAACCGAATCGCTGGGGGTTGCCGTCTTTTCATCCTCGATAAAGTCACCAAGGTGGCTGTCTTCCTCTTCACCGATCGGGGTTTCCAAAGAAACAGGGTCTTGCGCGATCTTTTGAATTTCGCGAACACGTTCTTCCGTTACGCCCATTTTTTCCGCAATTTCTTCGGGGGTCGGTTCACGGCCAAGTTCCTGCAAGAGCAAACGTTGCACGCGCGTCAACTTATTAATCGTTTCTACCATATGCACAGGAATACGAATGGTACGCGCTTGATCCGCGATTGCACGCGTAATCGATTGACGAATCCACCAAGTTGCATAGGTAGAGAATTTGAAGCCCTTTTGATAGTCGAACTTTTCAACAGCTTTCATAAGGCCCAAGTTACCTTCCTGAATTAAATCGAGGAAAAGCATACCGCGACCCACATAACGCTTTGCGATGGAAACAACCAAACGCAAGTTCGCTTCAGACAAACGCTTTTTCGCCGCAACATCGTCTTCCTGCATACGCTTTGCGAGTTCTACTTCCTCTTCCGCAGAAAGCAAAGGCACACGGCCGATATCCTTCAAATACATTTTTACAGGGTCGTCCAAACCGATATCGGACAATGCCTGTTCAAACAATTCGCGGTCGCGCTGTTCTTCATCTACAATTTGAATACCTGCTTCGCTCAAGGATTTGTACACGAAATCAATCTGCGTAGGGTTCGTGTCAAATTTTTCCATGATATCACAAAGCTGGTTCGTTGTGATGCTGCCTTTCTTACCGTAACTATTGATAATACCAGTAAGAACTTCATTGAGTTTTTGCTCGGATATATTCATCTTTCATCCTCCGTTAATACAAAACAGTTGCCTGTTTTCTTCCTTTTTCATTTTTTATTTTTCTATTCAACGCATACCTGCCCTTTCCGTTTAGGTTGGTTATGCTTTTTTTAACGCATTCCGCTTTTGCACGCACACGCTAAGCTGTTTCGCAATTTCCTTGCGTTCATTCTCTTCCGTTGTATTTGCATACGCTTGGTTAAGTTTTGCGATTTCTTCCTCAATGGCTTCCTTTTGCAAGGTTTTTAAGCTATCCTTGAAGAAGCGTTCCGCCACATCGCCAATTAGTTTATCGCCATAGTTCAAATCCAAAATCGCATTGAATTCCGCGCAGTTTTCATCAAGCAATTCAAACAGCTCACTCGGTCGAATACGCTCGCCCTTTTCCTCGCGCTCTGCGATATAATTTGCGATGATGATATGTGTTTCGTCCTTCAAGGGTAATTCCGCCACCGCCAATCCTTCCGCGTATGGCGCAGAGAAGAGTTTTGCCGCCAAGATAAAGCGTTTTGCCTTTTGTTGTTTGTCTGTGCCTGCCGCCGTTTCCACAATGCGCTCTTTCAAAACCTGCGGTTCGCTTGTAGGCATTTCCTTCTTCACATTTTGTAAATCGCGTTCCAACGAGTGATAGGTAATCCCTGTCATATCGCGGATTTTTTTCAACAAGACCTCGCGTTCACTTTCGCTTTCCGCCTCGCGTACAATCTTCAACGCTTCCGCCACAAAACGCCGCTTTTCTTCCGTTTTACCCAAATCAAACTTTCGTTCTAACGAATGCAAGCGGTAATCGATAACGGGCATCGCCTTATCCAAGCACGCTTGGTAGGCATCCGCACCCTGTTTTGCCACATCGTCAGGGTCTAACCCGTCGGGCATCGGTACAACGCGTACATTAAGGCCTGCCTCTTTTAAGATTTCCAACCCACGCAAATCGGCATTTTGACCTGCAAAGTCACCGTCGTAGCTAATAAGCACATTGTCCGTATAACGCTTTGCCAAACGCGCCTGTTCTTTGGTAAGAGAGGTACCCATGGTTGCGACGACATTCTTAAACCCTGCTTGATACAGGGTAATCGTATCCATGTATCCCTCTACAAAAATCACCTCTTTCAATGCCTGTTCACGCTTTAACTTCTTCAACAAATTAACATTGTAAAGCGTTTTACTCTTGTCGAAAAGCATCGTTTCTTTGGTGTTTTTGTACTTGCCGAATTTTACCTTTTCCAGCTTTCTACCGCCAAAACCGATCACCTCGTCGAAGGCGTTGATAATGGGGAAAATCAACCGCTCACCAAGCGAATCGTACAACCGACCATTTTTCTCGCTCGCCGCAAGCACCCCACTGTCGATGAGATCCTCTTTGAAATACCCCTTCCCTGCCAAATAATCAGGTAAAGAGTAAAAATCCAACGACGCGCCCAAGCCAAACTTTTTCACCGTGGTCGGCGCAAGGCCGCGGTTGGAGATGTATTGCAAATACGGGTCGGCTTTTTTATCGCCGCCGTAAAGATTTGACAGATAAAATCTTGCCGACTCAAGCAAAATTTTCGCCATCGCGTCCCTTTTTTTCTTTTTTCTTGCCGCTTCTTCCGTGTCAAAGTTACTTTCGGGTACTGTCATTTTTGCCCTTGCCGCCAAGATACGAACCGCCCCCATAAAATCGGTGGATTCAATTTCTTGTACAAACTTAATAACATCGCCCGACTCCTGACAGCCAAAACAATGATAGAATTGATCGCCCTCATTGATTGCAAACGAGGGAGTCTTTTCGTGGTGGAATGGACAGCAAGCCCAGTAGTTTCCACCCTTTCGATCGACCGCCACATAACTGCGAACAACCTCAACGATATCATTTTTTTGTTTTAACGCCCTTAGAAACGCAGCAAATTCCGAATCGAATTTTCCGCCTATCACAGATTACCCCCTATCGAGAAATTGGCAGGGATGAACAGCTGTTCAAACGCATTCACCGCATACCTGTCCGTCATACCCGAAATATAATCGCATACAACACGCTCCTTGCCATCTCTTTCTAAATTTGTTAAATAGCCTTTCGGCAGTTCGTCTATATGCGACATG